>NZ_LUUK01000196.1 GCF_001644025.1 Methylomonas koyamae | reverse complement strand
TCTACCCATCCTACGAGCTGTGGCGAAAGAGTCCGCGGCGTAGACAAGCCCTGTATTCCAACGCAACGCGTGGGAATAAGGAAAAACCGAGTTCGAATATATTGTCGTTATTTTTCATTGATTTTCTTTGACAGTAAAAGATAGGTGAATATGACACGAGGTAGTCAAGACAATTTATTACGGCGCAATGCCCGTTGGTTATTGCGCCTCACGGCCTTTGCGCTTGTCTCAACGGTAAATATAGCATCGGCGCTAGAGGGTGACTCGCTAAAATCTTCCATCTACATTAATCAAAAAGTTGAATTACAGTGTGGAAAGCATACCGTTGCTATCACCTGCGGCAACATTTTTAATTCGGTGGATGTTCGAATGGGGCGGAAGTGCAATTACAACCTGCTTACGTTTACGGGGCCGGATGGTAAAGTAACAGAGCCACCGCCCCCTAAAAGCAAAAAGTTTGATTTCTATGGTAAAACGCCGGTCGGTTTGGGATGTGACAAGGCTAAAAATGGCCTTTATTACGTCGAGGTGGATTACAGCAGTTGCTTAGGAAATGGGAACTCCTGTACTACTAGTCATTTATTCACATCTACTGGCGATAGGCTGACGGCGGACATAAGCGATCGAATGGAGCAATTGCAAAAAGCGAGAAAAAAACTAGGCCTTACTCACATAACACTGCCATTTATTTACATTGAAGGACAATAGTAATGATCACTCACTATAAAGACCCTATAGATCAAACATTAGGACGGTTAGCAGGGAATTCCCGGAATGGCGGTGATGCAAGCCCCGAAGTCATTGCCCTACGCGGGCTGGCATTCCGGTCGCGAAGCGGTCACCGGTTCCAATCCAAATTCGGCCATCGATTCCGATACCATTACGCCGGCAGTGAATGACGGCGTTTGGGAATGGCGAATTGATGCAAATGACCTATAGGAGACAACCGACAGGGGGGTATCCTATGACCGGGGGTGAGCCAATGGCCGACAGTAGGATGGGTAGAGCGAAGCGAAACCCATCAATCGAAGCGCCGATAAACCAGATATGACAGAATATCACCGACATCGCCTCAAAGGCGGTTGTTATTTTTTCACAATCAATTTGGCGGAACGAAATCGGACTTTGCTGACCGACAGGATTGAATTGCTTCGCGAGTCTTTTCATGACGTGAAAGATCAACACCCGTTTAATATCGACGCGATTGTTGTGTTACCGGAACATCTCCATACCATTTGGACTTTGCCGCAAGGTGACGATGATTTTAGTTTTCGCTGGCGGCTGATTAAGACCCACTTTACCAAACGGGTCGAAAAAGGCGAACGAATTTCCAAAAGTCGCGAACGCAAACAGGAGCGCGGTATTTACCCAAAGGGCACAAGTGGCAGAGACGGTTTTGGGAGCATCGAATTAGAAGCGAGGACGACTTCGTCAGGCATGTCAACTATATTCATTACAATCCAGTAAAACACGGCTATGTCCGTTGTGTTGCCGATTGGCGATATTCTTCGTTTCATGATTTCGTCAAACGCGGCATTCTCCCGGAAAATTGGGCGGGCGGCATCTATCCTGAATTGGATTTGGCGTAATCGATGGTGTTTTTGATGGGTTTCGGCTAGTGCCTCTACCCATCCTACGAGCTATTTCTAAAGATATAAGGAAGTTAAATGGCAAAATCAGACTCTAAAAGAAAGAACCCTACTGAAAACATGGAGATTGTTCTGTTTGATGAAGTTAGCGGTATATGCCCTAAATGTACAAAGCCGCTTATGAGAAAAAGCAATGGTCGAATGACGAAGCTTTTTGAAGTTGCTCATATATATCCATATAGCCCGAGACCACATGAAGTCGATCTTCTCAAAAGTGAGGAAAGGCTAAGCGAAGATGTTGATGACGAAGGTAATCTGATCGCCCTTTGCCGAGATTGTCATAAGATTTTTGACAACCCTCGCACTATAGAGGGGTACCTAGAAATGGTGGCGATAAAGAAAGAACTTCAATGTTTATCAAATCTAAAAAAAAGCTGGTTCGATAATTCGATTGATTATGAGATTAATAAGATCATAGCATCATTAGCTTCATATTCAGGTGAGGCTTTAGAAGAACTATCACTAGAAGCGATTACAGTAGATTCAAAATCTGATGAAACATTGGGCAGTTTAATTAAGCTAAAAATCAAGAATAACGTTAAATACTTTTATTCAGATATAAAGTCTAAGTTCTCTGAGCTAGACAAGGCCAAACCATATACATCAGACACGATCTATAGCCAGGTAAAAACCTACTATTTAAAGCTCAAGAAAAATAACCTAAATCAGCCTGAGATATTTTCCGCTTTGACTGATTGGATAAAAAATAGCACTGACTGTAAAAGCACTGAGGTATCAGAAATAATGGTATCTTTCTTTATTCAGAATTGTGAGGTTTACTCATGATTACCCCTAGCAAGACCATATCATTTAAGGATTCTATAGTTTTCAAGATGATGTTTATTCTAGATGAGCGTTTTGAGGAAATATCTTTAGTTGAGCTATACAAAAACACCAAGCGGATGTTTTTAGGGTTGGATGAGTTTATTTATGCCATAGATGCCTTGTATGTACTTGGAAAAATTGATATGGATGTTGAACAGGGGAAAGTCAAAAAATGCTAAAAGAATTAAGGTGTGCGCAATTAATTGAGAAAAAGCTAGAATTCAACTCAGGGCTGAATGTGCTAACAGGGCCGGATGATGGAACCAATTCTATCGGTAAATCATCTGTTTTAATGCTTCTGGACTTTGCATTCGCTGGCGATGATTTTATAAAATTGTGCTCTGACGTGATTGATAATATAGGCATTGTAACAATTGAAATGGATTTTATTTTTGGTGCTGATAAGTATAGTTTTTCTAGAAGCACAAATGACCCGAAGGTGGTGTCGTTTTTGAGTGAAGAGGGCAGTCCTGAAAAATCATTAGATGAATACAGAGATTTCCTTAAAAAAATCTATGGTTTTCCAGAGCACGGAGCTAGCTTCAGGGGGGCTGTTAACCCATTTTTTAGGGTTTGGGGGAAGGATAATTACAACCCAAACAAACCTTTGAATTCGTTCCCTAGTGAGCCCTATTCAAGCGTCAAGCCCAACTTACTTAAACTGTTTTCCTTGTATGATGCTTTAAGAGAGTTGGAGAAGGAGAAAACTGCAACTGAGAAGAAGAAGGAGATTCTTAAAGGTGCTTTTAATGAGGGTTATATAAAATCGTTAACTAAAACGCAGAAAGAAAAAAGCGAAGAAAGGCTAAAAGAACTTGAATCCGAAATCAATGAGATTAAGCTTAGTCTCGAGAATTATTCGATAAACGCAAATCAAATTATCAATGAAGAAAATCTGAAAATTAAGTCAGAAAAAGATAAGCTCGTAAACAGACTTTTCCACTTGAAAAATCGACTTAAAAGAACAGATGATAATCTCACTTATGGTAACACCACTAATAAAAAATACTTTGAAAAACTCAAGGAGTATTTTCCTGATGTTGATGTCGAAAAGTTAGCTAAGGTTGATAAATTTCATTCTGGAATTACCAAAATTCTAAAGACTGAATTGAGGGAAGAGAAAGCTTTATTGGAAGAGCAAATTAAGTCTTTAGAGCTGGAAATAAAATCGATCGAGTTAAAGTTGCTTGAATCTGCCAGAGTCGCAGGAAAGCCTTCTGGTTTGGTAGATAAAATGCTGGAACTATCCTCCGAGGAAAAGGATGTACGTGATCAATTAAGATTTCGTGAAATAAAATCAACAATTGACGATAAAGTTGATGAAATCACAGGTCAAATTGTCGAGAAGTCAACCAAGTCGCTTTCTGCTATTGAGAGCAACTTGAATTCAGCAATGTCAACGTACATAAATAAATTTTATAAAGGAAACCCAGTATCACCTAAAATAAAACTATCTGAAACCAGATATGAATTTAACCACAACGAAGATTCAGGAACAGGAAAAGCATATGCAAATATGATTGCCCTAGATATGAGTTTTCTTGAGAAAACCTACCTTCCAGCTTTGATCCATGACTTGATTGTATTCTCAAATATTGAAGATCATGCAATTGAAGATATTTTTAAGGAATATTCATCAACTAACAAGCAAGTGTTTACTGCAATAGACAAGGTGAACAGATTTAGAGATGCAACACAAAAGTTGATCAAGAGTAACGAATTTTTAGCTCTTGGATCAGAAAAATTAGCATTTGGGAAGTCATGGAAAAATAAAACATAACAAGGCCGTAAGGTGCAGTCGTAGGGCTTCAATAGGCGAAGCCGTATTGCGCCGTATGTTGGTCTTTAATCATTCGGCGCATGACGCTACCGCTAATGCCCTACGCGGGCTTCAACACCGCCAGGCATTCCGGTCGCGAAGCTGTCGCCGGTTCCAATCCAAATTCGGCCATCGATTCCGATGCCTTTACGCCGGCAGTGAATGACGGCGTTTGGGAATGGCGAATTGACGCAAACGACCCTTAGCCGCCTGTTACGTTTCTCCTAACCCGCCAGTCAGCCGAATCCGGATTCCGCGAACTGTAAGTCCGTAAAGCGACCATTCTGAATCTAATAAACCAAGCACAACCGATTAATTAAAATGGTCATTGTGAGTTTTCCAGTCGCGCAATTCTTTCAGCATCTGCTCGATCATCTCGGCTAGCCGCCGAGCCAAACCAAAAGCCTCCTCCTTCTGTTTGCGAGCCATCGTCGTCAATTCAATTGCGACCTGCATGACGGCATTGGCCTGCAGGTTACCGGCTTCGCTCTTGAGCTCGTGGGCCAGAGATTCGATGGCGACATAATTTCCATCCGCCGCCAGGTAGCGCAATTGCGCCGAGGTACTGGTATGGGCGTCGAGAAATAATTGAACGATACGCCCGACCAAATTGGGGTATTTGCTGAAGTTTGTATGTAAAGCCGACCAGTCAATCAAACTCGGCGGATCTTCAATGCCTCGTTCGAGGACTGACTCTGCAGCCTTCGGGCATGTCGAAGCGGAAGTGCCGGTAACCTGTGCCAGGATGGTTTCCACCAGTTGGTCGATAGCGATGGGTTTGGTGATGGTCGCCACCATCCCGGCAGCCAGGCAATTGTCGTGTTCTACCTTCATTGCGTGGGCCGTCTGACCGATTACCGGCAGGTCGGGACGGATAGTCTTGATTTGTCGAGTGGCTTCCAGCCCATCCATGACAGGCATCTGCACGTCCATAAGCACGGCATCGAACGGCCGGGTCGCTTGCGCAACTGCATCCACAGCCGCCTGCCCATGCTCGACTATCAGCAGTTCCGCGCCTTCGTCCAAGAGCATGCCTTCGATGACGACTCGGTTGATTTCGGTATCCTCAGCCACCAGCAGCCGCAAACCGGTCAATCGCCGGGTTCCCGTTATTGCCAGAGGGCTAACGGTCATGGGGAGTTCGGTTTCTGGCAGCGTTAGCCGCAAGGTAAAGGTGCTACCTATCCCAGGCGTACTCTCCACGGTCAACGAGCCGCCCATCAATTCTGCCAGACGGCGACTGATGACCAGGCCGAGGCCGGTTCCGCCGAATTTGCGGGTCGTGCTGCTGTCCGCCTGTTCGAAGGGCTGGAACAAGCGGGCGATCGTTTTCGGCGGAATGCCGATGCCGGTATCGCGAATCGCAAATACCCAGTCACCGCTATCCCGCCAAGCTGAGAGGCTGATTTCACCTTGCTCAGTGAATTTGATGGCGTTGGACAGCAAGTTGAGGAGAATTTGAGAAATGCGTATCGGATCGCCCAGGCAGCGAACGGGCAGATTAATCTTCTCTACCGATAGCTTGAGGCCTTTGCTGGAAGCCGCGGTAGCAAAGGACTGGATAGCTTCTGCCACGACTTCGGCCGGGTCGAAGGGCACGGTTTCGATATCGAGCTTACCGGCCTCGATTTTGGAAAAGTCGAGGATGTCGTTGATGACGGTCAGCAGCAGTTTGCCCGAGTCGAGGATGCGCCCAAACGTCTCCTGCACTTTGGGACGGCCGACATTATCGCGGTAGCCGATCTGGGCCAGGCCCAGCACACCGTTCAACGGCGTCCTGATCTCGTGGCTCATGTTGGCGAGAAATTCGGATTTGGCTAGAGCGGTTTGTTCGGCGGACTCTTTGGCCTGGTTCAGGGCTTCCTGCAAGGCCAGACGTTTACGAATGTCGAAGAAATAACCATATAAGTACTGCCGGCCGTCTCCCTGAAGCAGGTTGATAGAGACCTCCACCGGTATCAGTTCGCCGGTGGCAACGCGATGGCGGGTCTGGATCGTTAAATGCTCCGCGGTTTTGATCTCGCGGAGGACTTCTTGGAGTTTTTCCGGACCGACATCCGGATCCCAATCCGGGACTCGCATCGTCAGAAGTTGCTGTTTGGGGAATCCATAATGTTTACAGGTCGCCTTGTTGGCAAAAATCAGGCGAAAACCATCGTCGGCATCCACCACATAAAACGGATCCGCACTATCCTCCACCATTGAATTGAGCAGTTGCAGATTTTCGTTGGCGCTTTTCAAGGCCTGCTGTTGTTCCCGTAGTGCCAATTCGAGTTGTTTCCGTTGACTAATGTCGCGCCATGCCACCATCAAGGCCTTGCGGCCCGAATAATCGATAGGCGAAACCGTTACCTCGGCCCAGAAGTCTTCGCCGTCAAAGCGGCGGTGTACCCATTCGAACCGGTTATAGTCTTGCTCGAGCGTCTTTTTGATTTTTTCGGGAACCGATTCCTGTGAGGTACGGCCATCAGGCTGTTGCGGCGGTGACACTTGATCCGGTGTCAAGCCGATAATGTCAACTCTTGTAGCTCTCAGCATCTTCTCGGCGGCTTTATTACAGTCCGCGATCTTGCCGCCGTCGAGTTCCATAATGAGATAGGCGTCGGGTGAGTCTGTAAATAAAATGCGCAGTTGGTGCTCGCTTGCCGCCAATTTTGATTCAGCATTCTTGCGAGTGGTGATGTCCATCGCCACGCCTTGCAGACCAATGGCGACCCCGCTCTCGTCTTTTACCAACTCACCGCAGGCAAATACCCAACCTCGACTGCCATCCGAGCGTTGAGTTTGCAGCTCAAGTTCGTACGCTTCGCCGGTCTCGCGGGTTCGTTGTAAGGCCTGGTTCAACCGCTCCCAGCTGTCCGAAGTAAACATACTTGCCTGTCTGGAATAGTCGGGCGCTTCGGCCGACGGCTCCATCTCGAACATCCGGTAAAGTTCCGGCGACCAGGCTACCTTGTCGGTTGCCAGGTCCAGCGTCCAGCTCCCAATCTTACCGATGCGTTGGGCTTCATTCAGTGCTCGGGTACGCAGCTCGACTTGTTCCTCCAAACGTTGATTGAGACTGGCCAGCGCTGCCTCGCTGGTCCGTAGAATGTCTTCAGCTTGCTTTTGGCTCTCGATGTCGGTACTGGAGCCGAACCATTTGATGATTTCCCCGGCATCATTCCTGACAGCCTGTGCGAGGGATTTGAACCAGCGATATTCGCCGTCATGCCGCCGGATGCGGTACTCGATCTCGAACGGTAGGCCTTGAGCTGCAGTCGCCATCCAACCATCGATAGTCCGCTGGCGGTCATCCGGGTGGATCTGATCGAGCCAGCCATAGGTCAGTTGTTCGGCCTGGCTCAGGCCGGTATAGGCTACCCATTGCGGGCTCAAGTAATCGCACGTGCCGTCGGGTGTGCAGGTCCAGACCAGCTGCGGCAGGGACTCAGTCACCTGACGGTAGCGGCTCTCGCTCTCGCGTAGCTCATTTTCCGCCCGCTTACGGTCGGTGATGTCGAGGGCGATGCGGCAGATGTATTCGGCCCGGCCCGCGTCGTCGAGGATCGGGAAGATGTGGGATAAGTAGATGCGCGGCACACCGTCCACCGGTACGCTTTCCTCTATGGAGTGGCGGGCCATGCTGTCCAGAACCAGCTGGTCGTGGGCCTGGAGGACCCGGGCGGTCGCCTCCGGGTATAAGTCGAAGTCAGTCTTGCCGATGATCTGCGCCTCACTCAGATGGTGAATGCGTTGCAGGTTGGGGTTGGCTAGGGCGTAGCGGCCGTCGGGGTGTTTGAGCGATAGGACCGAAGGCGAGTATCTAACGATAGAGTCCAGCCGGTGTTCCCGTTCGCGCAGGGCTGCCTCGGCTTGTTTGAGGTTCTCGATGTCGGTATTGGAACCAAACCATTTAACGATGTCGCCGGCATCGTTTCTGACCGGCTGGGCGACGGTTTTGAACCAGCGATACTGACCGTCATGCCGACGGATACGGAACTCGATCTCGAATGGCAGACCGTGTGCGGCGGTTGCCAGCCAATGGTCCATGGCTAGTTGACGATCATCGGGATGGAGCTGATTTAGCCAGCCGTAGCCCAGTTGTTCGGCCTCGCTCGTGCCGGTATAGGTCAGCCACTGCGGGCTTAGATAATCGCAGGGACCATCCGGCCTGCAGGTCCAGACCAGTTGCGGTAAGGATTCGGTCACCTGACGGTAGCGACCTTCGCTCTCGCGCAGCCGCGCTTCCGATTGGCGTATCTCCTCGTTGGCCTGTCGAACGGAGGTAATGTCGGGCAGCGTGAGAACGACGCCGACAATCCGGCCATCGAGGTTTCTGTAGGGCAGAACCTTGCGCAAATACCAACGCCCCGCGGTACTACGAACTTCCACTTCGGGCGCAATGCCCCCTTGCATGATCAGCAGGCAATCCCGCGCCAGTTCCGGATCGTCGAAGTGGCGGACGATGTCGTCGAGGTGGCGGCCCAAGTCGCCCGGAATCACACGCATCAGTTGCGCGCAGGCGGGCGTGAAACGGCGGATACGCAATGCCTTGTCGAGCAGCAACGTGGGCGTATCGCTGTTATTCAAGAGGTTGCCGAGATCGGCATTAACGGTCTCGAGTTCGGAGACTTTGCCATCCAACAGCGCATTGGTCGTCGACAACTCCTCATTTAGGGATTGCAGCTCTTCCTTGGAACTTTCCAGTTCTTCATTGGCCGACTGCAGTTCCTCGTTCATCGCCATCACTTCTTCGTTGGCGGTCTTGAGTTCTTCGCTGGAATGCCAAGATTGTTCGATGGTGCGGTGCAAATCCTCACGCACCGTATTCAATTCCCGGTCCAACTGCTGGGTAATCCAGGTTTCGCCGGCGCTGCCGGTTTGAACCACGGTACTTTGTTCGGTTCTTTCCTGCGGGCTCAACGCAATCAGCAGGACCTCGTCAGCTTCCGTCTGCTCCAGTGGTGTAACCTCGATTCGTATCAGGGCATCCCCCTCGGAGGGATCGACAGTGACCGCGACCTTGTCGTGTTGCTCTCTGGCTCGACCGATCGCGGAACGCAGTATCGTGACCAAAGACGGGCGTACCAGCTTGAATATCTCGAGGGAAGGCTCACCAGCCGGCATTCCGAGATAAGAGGCGGTGTTCCCGGACGTGAAGAGGATTTCATTGTTACCATTGATCAGCAATTGGACTGTGCCGAACCGGTCCAACAGGCTGCGGTAATATTGGGTATCTCCCCACGGGTTAGCTCCACTCCTGGCTTCCCGCAGTGAAGGGAAGCCGCGGCGCGGAGAGGCGGCGCCGGCAATCGGCAGCTGGGGCGCCTTGCGAGTATCGCTCCCGGATACAAGGTTGCGATAGATACGCCAAGGCTTTGATACTGAGCGGAAATAAGCGGGCTGATGGCCGATGCTTTCCGAACTGCCCAGAAAAAGGTAGCCTTCCGGATTCAGCACGAAATGGAACAGCGCCAAGAGCTTCTTTTGGACCTCGGCATTCAGGTAGATCAGGACGTTGCGGCAAATGACCAAGTCGAGTTTGGAGAACGGCGGGTCGGCAATCAAGTTGTGCGAGGCGAAGACGATGGATTCGCGCACGCCTTTCTTGATCCGATAACCGTCCTTGCTGCTGTCGAAGAATTGCTCTATCCGGTCCGGGCTTAGGCCGCTCAGGCCGTCTTGTGGGAAACTGCCGTTGCGGGCTGCCGCGAGGGCCGTTTCGTCGATGTCGGTTGCAAATATCTGGATCAGCGGCGGCTGTGCATGGGCGGCAAACCACTCAAAGAAAAGTATGGCTATTGAATAGGCTTCTTCGCCAGTGGAACAGCCGGCCACCCATATTCGGACCGGATCATTCGACGTTTTGGCTTGGCAGATGGCGGGAACCACCTCCTCCTCAAGGATGTGGAAGGCTTCCGGATCGCGAAAAAACTCCGTGACACCGATGAGCAGATCTTGGGCCAACCGATCAATTTCCTCGGCTTGCCGGTCTAGCAAAGTGAGATAGGAGGAAACATCTTGGATTCGCACCGAAGCCATGCGCCGGGCAATGCGGCGCCGGATAGTGGCGGGTTTGTAGCCACTCATGTCGTTGCCCCAGCGATCACGGACCTTGCTGAGAATACGGTGAATAATATCCTCTTCCGGCTCTGGTTTGGGATCGGCAACGACCGGCGGAGTACTTGGCTTGCTAGCCCATGCCTGCAATACGGTCGCGATGTCGACTACGGGCATGATCTGGTCGGCTATCCCCGACAGAATGGCACTGGTCGGCATGCCGTTAAAGTCAGCATCCACCGGGTCTTGGACGAGGACAATTCCACCCGCTTGTTTGATCGCCGCCCCCCCTTTGGTACCATCGACACCGGTACCGGATAACACGACGAGCGCCAAATCCATGCTGTTCTGCTCAACAACCGCTTGACAGAATTCGTCGATCGGATGGAATCGTTCATCGGGCGATGCGGGCGAGGTCAAGTGTAGTATGCCATCGCTGAAACTGAGCGACATGCCGGCAGCCGCGACATGAATTCGGCCCGCTTCAAGTTGCATGCCTTCCTTGATCTCTATTGCCGGAAGATGTGTCCAGACGGACAGGAGCGAGGCCAACATGCTCTTGTGATCCGGGCTACGATGCTGAATCAGCACAAAAGCAACCTCGGTCTCCGCGCCGACATCTCGGAATAGTTCTTTGATAGCCCTCAATGACCCCGCTGAACCGCCGATGATAGCGAGTTTTGGTCCTTTAACGGTGCTCACAAAAGACTCCAAATCATACCCACTAAAGTTTCTGGGTTATAGAACGTTGGTTCCAGTATAGGCTAATTGCTTTATGCGCCACTACGACCGAGAGAGGGGGCATCTTGTCGAGTTTAAGGGGAGTCATTAATTCTACTTTGTCAGATTCTCGGTAGTGCTCGTCATTTCGGCGGGGATTGCCGAAATCCAGACCCCACGGACGGATCGAAGCTTGCCATCCATGGCACTGGATACTCGCATCCCGCGGGCATGACGGCGTTGCTTAAATCTGACAAAGTAGAATTAATCGTAACTGGAATATGCATGCCATCGCTGTTGCATTGGAAGGTGGCGACTGGGAAGCGTCTTTAGTCGTCGGCGCCAGTGGTGATTTTGTCATTGGAATTCCTGACCGAATTGGATTGAAACCGGCGGTGGTTTTCAATCGGAATGGGGGGCTGGTTTGGGGTGGCTTTAGTATCGCTCTCACCAACAGCCCGCAACACGCGCCAATGGCTCTTTCTGGGATCAAGGATGACCAATGGACCGCCGAGTCGGCGATGGTCGAATGTGCGGCAATGTCGGCCCATAATCGGATCTTGCTGTTCCGGCCCGGCGGCGGCCGGCTGATCGCGCCGGATTTGGGCGGCGCGCACCGTCCTTGCATTCCTGAGCGCCGCGTAACCTGATACCATAAGCGGCTTTAGGATACCGCGCGAAGAGGAGTTGGGTTTGACACAGGTTCAGGATATTACCAGTCCGATGACGGCCATGGAGAAACGGGCGACCGTCTCGCTGGCCAGTATCTACGCGCTGAGGATGCTGGGTTTGTTCATGCTGCTGCCGGTGCTGTCGTTGTTCACCGAGCAAATGCCCGGTTCGACGCCGAAATTGGTCGGTTTGACGATGGGCATTTACGGTTTGAGCCAGGCGATTCTGCAAATCCCATTCGGTTTGTTGTCCGACCGCTTCAGCCGCAAGACCATCATCGTCATCGGATTGTTGCTGTTCGTGGCCGGCAGTGTGGTGGCCGCGCTGGCGATCGATATTTACGGCGTGTTGATCGGCCGGGCCTTGCAGGGCTGCGGCGCGGTGTCGGCGGCGGTGATGGCCTTGCTGGCCGATTTGACTCAAGAGGTGCACCGCACCAAGGCGATGGCGACGATAGGCGCCAGCATCGGTATTTCGTTCGGCGTGGCGATCACGGCCGGGCCGATCATTGCCGACCATTGGGGCATCGCCGGCATCTTTTGGATGATCGCGCTGTTGGCGGCGCTGGCGATTCTAGTGGTGCTGTTCGTCGTTCCCAACCCGGAAAAAATCACCACTCACCGCGACGCCGAATACATTCCGTCCGAGCTGAGTTCGGTGATTACCAACCCGGATTTGCTGCGCCTGAATTACGGCATCTTTGCGTTGCATTTGATTTTGATGGCCAGTTTCGTGGTCGTGCCCTTGCTAATGCGCGATGCCGGCCTGGAAGGCGGCAAACATTGGCTGGTGTATTTGCCGGTGTTGGTCACGTCGATGGCCGGCATCATTCCGTTTGTCATCATCGCCGAGAAAAAACGCAAAATGAAGGGCGTGTTTCTGGCGGCTATTTCGACGTTATTGGTGGCGAATCTGGGCTTCGTGCTGCTGCACGGCGAGTTGATTGGCTTGATTGCTTGTTTGTGGATCTTTTTCTGCGGATTCAACTTACTGGAAGCTACGTTGCCGTCGCTGATTTCCAAAACCGCGCCCGGCGATTTGAAGGGCACCGCGATGGGGATTTATTCCAGCGCCCAGTTCATCGGCGCCTTTTTAGGCGGCGCGGCCGGCGGCTGGTTGTACGGCGAATTCGGCCCGGCCTCGGTGTTTTTGTTTTCGGCCGCTATCGCCGCCAGTTGGATATTGATCGCCTGGTTTATGGCGCCGCCGCGTTATTGGGCGAATCTGCTGCTGCCACTGAAAAACGTGTCGCCAGAGCAGAGTGGTGAATTTTCCAAACAACTGCTGACTATCGCCGGCGTCGAGGAAGTTCGCCTGCATTTCGAGGAACAAGCCGCCTATCTGAAAGTCGATAGCCAGCGCCTGAACAAGGACGATTTGAACCAATTTTTACAGCAATGGCGTTGAGCCGCTGCTTAGTTTTTTTACGGAGAAAACCATGCTGAATAAAGTCATGCTGATCGGAAATCTCGGGGCCGACCCGGAGGTGCGTTATATGCCGAGCGGCGATGCCATTACCACGATACGATTAGCCACCACCCGCCGCTGGAAGGATCGCAATTCCGGCGACCGCAAGGAAGAGACCGAATGGCATCGGGTCGTGTTCTTCTCCGGCCTGGCAAAAACCGCCGGCGAGTATTTGAAAAAAGGCAGCCAGGTTTATGTCGAGGGCCGGATTCGTACCCAGAAATGGCAGGGGCAGGACGGCCAGGATCGTTACACCACCGAAATCGTCGCCGAATCGATGAACATGCTCGGCAGCCGCAGCGGCGGAACCGCTAATTATTCCGATAACAATACGCCGCCGCCGAGCAGTTACGATCAGCGTCCTTCAGCGCCGTCTTCGTCGTCCGGTCCGCAATCGGCGCCGGCGTCTTACGACGATTTCGACGACGATATCCCGTTTTAATCGGTTAAGGCATCCCTCGTCTCGGTGACAACCGCACCCGCTATTCCGCCGGTCAACGCCGCTGCTTCACGGCCGCCCTCGATCGCCGCGAACGTAACGTCGGCGGGCTTGGAAGTCGCCTTCGTCGGCGATTGGCTGTTGCAGTCCGATTCGGCCGACATCGAGCCGATCTTGGCTCGAGTCAAGGCGTTAGAAGCCGGCCAGCGTTTGTTTTTCGCGACGGCCAAGCTGGGCCGCTGGGACAGCCTGCTGGTGACCGAGTTGATCAAAATCATCGACTGCGCGACCGGAAAACGGTTGGCGGTCGATAAAGCTACGCTGCCGGCACCGTTGCAAGGTTTGTTGGCGCTGGTTTACGCGGTGCCGGAACGCCTGGACGCCCAACGCGTTACCCGGAAAATGCGCTGGAGCGAGGCGCTGAGCGCCGAAACCGCCGCCGCGGTCCGGCATGCCAAGGAGATGCTGATCTTCGTCGGCGACATGACGCTTAGCACCTTGGCCGCCGTGCGTGGTCAGGCGCATTTCCGCCGTCAGGATTTGTGGTTGTATATCCAGGAATGCGGCCCGTCGGCCCTGCCCATCGTCACGTTGATCAGTCTGTTGGTCGGTTTGATTCTGGCCTTCGTCGGCGCGGTGCAGTTGTCGCTGTTCGGCGCGCAAATCTACATTGCCAATCTGGTCAGTCTGGGCATGACCCGCGAAATGGGCGGGCTGATGACCGCGATTATCATGTCCGGCCGCACCGGCGCCGCCTATGCGGCGCAGATCGGCACGATGCACGTCAATAGCGAAATCGACGCATTGAAAACGATGAATCTGGACCCGATGGCGTTTCTGGTGCTACCCAGAATGCTGGCCCTGATTATCATCATGCCTCTGCTATGTCTGTATGCCGATTTGATGGGTATCGTCGGCGGCGGCTTGGTCACCGTGAATTTTTTCGACGTGTCTTTGACCGAATATCTTGACCGCACCGCCAGCGCGGTCAAGATGAAGGACTTTATCATCGGTTTCGTCAAATGCTCGGTGTTCGGAATTTTGATTGCCTTGTCCGGCTGCATGCGCGGCATGCAATGCGGCCGAAGCGCGTCGGCGGTCGGCGATGCCGGAACCTCGGCGGTGGTGACCGCGATCGTGTTTATCGTTGTCGCCGACTCGGTGATGACGATAATCTGTAACCGCCTGGGAATTTAGCGATGGCCGATGCCTGCATCACGATCAAGGATTTGACGATGACCTACGGCGATTTCGTGATTCAGCGCAACCTGAATTTCACGATCAATCGCGGCGACGTGTTTGTCGTGATGGGCGGCAACGGCTGCGGCAAGACCACGCTATTGCGGCACATGATAGGCCTGAAGGCGCCGGCCGCCGGCGACGTATTCTACGGCGATCAAGCCTTGTGGGCCGCCGATCCGGCCGGTCGCCAGCGGATTTTGCAGCGCACCGGCGTGTTGTTTCAGAGCGGCGCCTTGCTCAGTTCGATGACGTTGGCCGAAAACGTGGCACTGCCGATTACCGAGGCGACCAGCCTGCCGGCCCGGAAGGTCAGGGACATCGTGTCGTACAAACTGGCGTTGGTGGGTTTGGCCGGTTTCGAGGATTATTATCCGTCCGAGTTGAGCGGGGGCATGCAAAAACGCGCCGGTTTGGCTAGAGCCATGGCGCTGGACCCGGAAATTTTGTTTTTCGATGAGCCGTCGGCCGGCCTGGACCCGATTACCGCCAAATTGCTCGACGACCTGATCCTCAGTTTGAGTCAGGCCTTGTCGGCGACCGTTGTCGTGGTGACCCACGACTTGGATAGTATTTTCCTGATCGGCAGCAATTCGGTGTTTCTCGATGCCGAAACCCATACGATGATTGCCGGCGGTCCGCCCAAGCAATTGTTGGCGGAATCCAAAGATCCCAATATCGTGCGTTTCCTGACGCGCGGTGATGCCTCGGTCTCCCGGCAAGCCGGTGGCCGTAATCGGAGTAATCTGTGAGCAAGCAAGCCAATCCATTGGCGATCGGTTTGTTTTTGACCGGTGCGCTGACTTTGTTGACGATGGGCGTGATGATTTTCGGCGGCGGCGATTATTTCAAGGACAAAAATCGCTTCGTGATCTTCTTCGACTCGGCCTTGAACGGCTTGAACGTCGGCGCGCCGGTTAAGCTGCAGGGCGTGCAGATCGGCAACGTTAGCGAGATTTCGTTGGTGATGGAAACCGACACCGACCGAATCTACAAACCGGTGGTCATCGAAATCGATCCGGCCTTGCTGCGCAACACCTCGGGCGAAGAGAGTCACGGCCACACCAAGAAACAGCAACAGGAAGCGGCGCAACGGATGATAGAAGCCGGCTTGAAGGCGCGATTGGAAACCCAGAGCTTGCTGACCGGCTTGCTGTATGTCGATTTGAATTTCTACAGCGACAAGCCGATCAATCTGGTCAAACTGGATTATAAAAATTTGCCGGAACTGCCCAGCGTGCCGACTACGGTCGACGAAATCCGCAACACCGCCGACGAAATCATCAACCGGGCCAAGCAATTGCCGGTCGAGGAAACCCTGAAAAATCTGTCCGATACCTTGACCGAAATCCGCAATCTGTTGCAGTCGGATAACACCAGGCAATCGATGACCGCCTTGGCGAAGTCCTTACAGGAAACCCAAAAGTTGATGGCGACGCTGAACCGGCAAACCGAACCCTTGCTGAGCAACGCCAACGGCGCTTTGACGGACACCCGCGCCACGCTGCGGGATTTCAACCGGGAATTGCTGCCGGTGTTGCGCGCCGCCGAACAAAGCCTGGCCGCCGCGACCCAGGTTCTGCAGGAATCGCGGCACGCGCTGAATGCGGTCGAGACGCTGGCCGACGCCGACGCGCCGCTGAACCAGGCCTTGCTGGAAGTGCGCAACGCCTCGCGTTCGCTCAAAGACTTGGCCGAGGGGCTGGAACGCCAGCCGCAAGCCTTGATTTACGGCAAATAACTTTCCCACTCTTTGCGGCACCCTCGTTTCGCCGGTCCCGCTGAAACGATGTTTTCCGGCGTCAGTCCGGTTTTAGGCATCAATTAATCTTAAATTTAATAAATTATGTTATACGCCGCGAAGTGCATTGGGCATTTGCGGTAGGAATATTAATTTTAATTTTGTTTCAATAACTTAGCTTATCTATAGTTGAGATTAATTGAGTGAAATCACTCAGTAAAAAATAGGCGAATGGGTTTGTCCGTTTGCTTTTCATGCGCCCCGTCGACCGCAGTCGACGATGTTCAGATTCTCTGTGTACCCCGGTTTTAGCAGCGATGACTCGGTTCTGGACTCCAATAGCGCCACCGACAGCCGGTCACCGTTTCCCGGTTTTAGCGAGGTATGGCTGGCACACTAACTGCTTGAGTCTGTTCGCCGCACCGGAAATTACTTTCGGAATCAGCATCTGGACAGTGTGCCGGCAAGAGCGGATCAGGAGAGGCCGCGAGAGTCGAGCCGAGTTTAAGGTGCGGTATCGACGGTAAATTTGCCACATCCGCCGCAAGACGGAGCCGGAAAGCCTTGGGTCTTGGTTCAAGACAGCCGGGTTGCCTCTCGAACGAGAGTAAGCGTCGGTTCGAAGCGTTCGAATCGGCTACCGAAAATCTATCTTTCAAGCCTATAGGAATTAAATATGCAATTTCATGGATCAAAAAAAATGACCTTAGGAAAAACCTGGTTTGCCGCGGCGGCGCTTGCGGCGACCAATCTAGCCAACGCCGGTACCTTGAACGGCGGTGTGTTCAATATCGCATTCAACGACCCAAACGACTTATTGGCCGGCTTGAACTTGGGAGAAGGTTCGATTACCTCTTACTATGTCGCCAATTTTTTCGATAAGGCGGTGGCCGACACCTTGACCGCGAACGATATGGTCGCGACTCCGACGAATACCTATCCGGCGCCGAACATATTAAGTTACGACGTGAATCCAAGCAGTTTGGCGGGCACCGGGATACCGACCGGTTATATCGGCGGCAGCGGGCGCAGTAATCAAGCGACGACGTTGACTTGGGCGTCCGATCAAGACCATCTGCTGAACGCCTCCAGCTTGACCGCGAGCGGTCAGGTCGGTTTGGATGGCGTGTATATGACGCGCGGTAGCTTTACCGGCACGCTGCTGTCCGGCGACTACAAATTCTCTTATATCGCCGCGCGAAACAACGGCACCAACACCGGTTGGACCTTAACCAACAACGTCAGTTTTGCTTCCAATACCTTCGACACCCGTAATATCAGTATTACCACCGACGGCGATAGCCTGGCCTTTACCGGCGAGCTCTGGTGGTCGCCCAACACATCGGCCTTTTTATTCGGTGGCGACGGTTCCAATTCCGCCGGCATGGCCGGCACCTTCAGTCTGATTTCGCCGGTTCCCGCCGCCGTTCCATTGCCGGCCGCCGCGTGGTTGTTCGGTAGCGGTCTGTTCGGCGTGCTGGCATCGCGGCGTCGCAAGTCGGCACCGATCGCCGCGTAACCGGTAACCTTGACCCGGCCGAATATCCGGACGACTAAGTCGTTCGGGTATTTTGCGCATCGGCTCTCAACGGAAATGACTTCCTCTGGCAAATTTATGCATATTCAAATGATAGGGTCGCGCGCGCTCGTTGCCGCGGCACTGCTGGCCTCGTTATCGCCGCCTGTTTCCGCCGCCACGGTTTCCGGCGGTACCATGGTGGTGAATCTCGATCGAGACGCGCTCGCCGACGCAATCGCGATTGACGCGACCGCCGCGCCTTCGATGTACTTGGAGGAATTTTTCGACGCCCCGGCCGCGAATAGCCGCACCGCCACGCAAATTCTCGAAGATCATATCGTGCCGGGCGTCGCCGAAATTCCGGCTAAGAACCTGACGTTTTCAGTGAACGGCACGCATGTCGCCAATCTGACCGGGCGCCACGCAAAACCGACCACGATCGAATTCGATCCGGCCAATTTCGCCTCGACCGTTACCGGCGTGATTGGTTTATCCGGCGTGTTTCGGTTCCGGGTCGATACAGGATCAGAATTCAATCGCATTTTATCCGGCGACTACGCGCTGGAATACGACGCCGCCAATATGGATGGCGCATCCGGCCGTTCCGCATGGTCCTTGTACAATCATGTGTCGTTTCGCTCCCAATCCTATAATTTGTTCAATGTCGTGCTGGATATTCACGACGGTTCGCTGGATTTGAGTGGCGAACTGGGTTTGGGCGAAGGCTATGACCATTTGTTCGGCACCCGCGATGCTATCGTCGGAAATTTCAGTTTGCATACTTCGGTGGTACCGGTTCCGGCCTCGATTTGGCTATTTGTTTCAGGTTTAGGCGGTTTGGCGCGCATTGGCATGCGGAGGCGCCAACTATGACGCGCGTTTCCGCGATGGCGTGGTTAAGTAGCGCGGCGTGGATCGCGGCGGCCGGCTCGAATGCGGTCGCGGCGAACGCGCCACACCGATTCGGTGCCTACGCCAGCATACAAATCAACGTCGATTCGGACGGCAATAATATTGTCGGCGACGCGGCCAACGAGCCCGCGCTGGCGATCAATCCACTCGATCCCACCAACCTTGTCGCGGCTTGGCGGCAATTCGACTCGGTGGCGTCGTCGTTTCGTCAAGCCGGTTGGGCCTACTCGGCCGATGGCGGGGCGAGTTGGCATTTTAGCGGCGCTATCACGCCGGGCGAGGGACGCAGCAATCCGACCTTGGATGTCGACGCGTTCGGCCATTTTTATTTCCAAAGTCTGCATTTCGATCCGACCTACACCTTTGTTCAAGACATTCAGGTGATTAAATCGCTGGACGGTGGCCGCGGTTGGGAGGCGCCGGTCCACGCTCATGGCGAAGGCGGCGATAAGGCGCAGCTAGCGGTCGATCGTAGCGGCGGCCCTGGAGACGGGCACGTCTATCTGAACTGGCGCGACTGCCTAGACGGCAAATGTTTTAGCCGTTCGCTGGACCGCGCCGCCAGTTTCGAAGCGCCGATCGAACTGCCGGAGAATCCGACCTTCGGCACGATGCGGGTTGGTGGCGACGGTACCTTATATATGGCCGGGCGTTTGGAATACCCGTACTTCGACGAAGAAAACATGGATCGCAATCTGCACAAGCATATTTTCGTCAAATCGACGAATGCCGGAGATGCGAACCAAAAGCCGACGTTCGAAGTACGCGAGATCGATATGGGCGGCTTGGCGCCGCTGTTTTTGTTCAGACAAAACCCGAATCAATACGGGCCGGTCGGCGACGTGCAAATGGCGGTCAACTCCGCAATCGGCGCCCGGCAAGGCGAATTGTACGTGCTCGCCACCGTCGATCCGTCGGGACCGGACAACTTGGACGTTAACTTTATCCGCAGCAGCGACGGCGGCGAAACCTGGTCGGCACCGATTCGGGTCAACGACGATACGCCAGCGGCGAATCATTGGAACTGGTTCGGAATGATGGGAGTTGCGCCGAACGGCCGTATCGACGCGGTTTGGTACGACACTCGCGACAGCAATAGCTACCGGGTTTCGCAACTCTATTACAGCTACTCGTGGGACGGCGGCTCGACCTGGTCCAAGAATCAAGCCGTCAGCCAGAGTTTCGATACGACGATCGCCTCGCCGCACGGTTCGCTGAAAATCGGCGATGCCACTACTCTGGTTTCCCGTGCCGACGGCGCTAGCGTCGCCTACACCGCAACCTACAACGGCGAACAGGATGTTTATTACCTGAAGGTATTTCCGGACTGCAACGCCAACGGCTTGTCCGACGTCGCCGACGTCGCCGAGCGCCGCGTCGGCGATACCAATACCAATCACATTCCGGACGTTTGCGAGACGATCACGGTGGCGGGTGATCTGGACGGCGACCGCGATGTCGATCAAGCCGACGTCAATTTCGTCATCGCTAAACGCAATCGCCGCGTGGCGACCGGTGATCCGGCGGATGTCGACCGCAACGGCGCCGTCAACGTATTGGATGCTCGCAAATTGGCGTTATCTTGCACTCGGCCGCGTTGCGCGCTCGAGTAAACTTTTTTTCAACTTACTTCAAGGAGACCATTCGATGACACAAGGGTTTAGACAGATTTTAGCCGGAGCGATGTTGTTGTCGGCCGCCGCCGCCGCGAACGCCGCGATCGAACTTTCACTATTGCCAGTCTCGCAAAGCGCGGCCGAACTTAGCGTCGGCGTCGCGATTTCCGGATTGAGCGACGGCGCGGCGCCGGCGTTGGGCGCTTACGATTTCGACGTCTTGTTCGATACGGCACACCTCGCCTATGTATCGGCCGATTTCGGCGATGCGGGGTTAGGCGATCAATTGGATGCGTTCGCTCTAGGAGTCAATCCGCAATCGGCGGCTTTAGCCGAAGCTGGAAAATTGAATGTGTTTGAATTATCGCTCGACGATCCGGCCGACTTGAACGCTTGGCAAGCTGACAATTTCACGTTGGCGGTTTTGCATTTCAACATTCTGCAAACGGGTGATACGACGCTTAGTTTGGCGGTCAACGCGTTGGGCGACGCGGACGGCGACGCCTTAGCCGCTAGTACGACGCCGCTAACGGTCACCGCGGTACCTGTACCGCCGGCCTTCGCGCTGATGGCGGCTGGCCTGGGTTTGTTGGTCAAACCGCGCCGTTCGGCTTAACGAAGGCTCTGGCGCTAAGGTCAATAGCGGTTCCGAGCGCGCGGGTGAGCCCTTGCGCTCGGAAGCCGAGCCGTTTCACAAGCCGCATTGGCCGCGAACGGTTCAAATCGGAGGCTGTCGCGGCCTATTCCCCAGCGGTGATTCGGCGCTCCATGACGGAGCGCCAATTTCATGCAAGCTAACAGGAGGTAAACAAAATGTTTAGACGAATTAACTACGCCCTAGCGTACTGTCTTATTTCGATAAGCGCGTTAGGCTTACCGACCACGGTCTCGGCGGGGAGTAAAAGCAATTTCACGTTGTTCGAAAGCGGACAGGTACGACCGTTGGCATTATCGGCAGACCGAGGCCGGTTGTTTGCCTTGAATACGCCGGACAATCGCCTGGAAATTTTTAAAGTAGGCGATCAGCGACTGATGCCCGTCGGATCGGTACCGGTGGGTTTGGAGCCCGTCGCATTGGCAGTTAGAAACGACAAGGAAGTCTGGGTGGTTAACCATTTGTCGGATAGCATCAGTATCGTCAGTCTGGATGACAACGGCGGCGGTCGTGTCACTCGAACCCTACAGGTGGGCGACGAGCCGCGTGACATTGTATTTGCCAGCGGTAAGGCTTTCGTCACTAGCGCTCACCGCGGACAGAATACCGGCGTCGATCCGCAGTTGTCGGTGCCTGGCGTGGGCCGAGCCGATGTGTGGGTGTTCGATGCCGGACAGCTAGGCGACGCGATGAACGGACCGCCTTTGACGGTGCTGACCTTATTCACCGACACGCCGCGTGCGCTAGCGGTGACGCCCGACGGCAAAACGGTTTACGCCGCCGGCTTTCACACCGGTAACGCCACGATGACGCTGAACGATGCTGTCGTCGAACGCGGCGTCGCGCCGCCATTCAATCGGGTTTATCCCGGACCGGCCACTAATCACGCAGGAGAAGCTCAACCCAAATCGGGCTTGATCGTCAAATACGACGGCAGCCATTGGCTAGACGAATTGGGGCAACAATGGGATGACATGGTGCCGTTCTCGTTGCCCGACCGCGATGTGTTCGCGATCGACGCCGCCGCCAATCCGCCGGCATTGCGGACGGATAAGGTCTACAGCGGTGTCGGTACCGTGTTGTTCAACATGCTGGTCAATCCCGCTAGTGGCAAAGTCTATGTGACCAACACCGAAGCGTTGAACCATAACCGCTTCGAGGGTGCCGGCGGTTACAGTAACGGTCAAACCGTACGCGGACATTTCAGCGAAAATCGCATCACCGTGCTGGGGGGCAATCCCACCGTGGCGCCCCGGCATCTGAACAAGCATATCGATTACAGTCAATGTTGCGAGCCGATTCCGAATCGGGAAAACGCCGACAGCGTGGCGCTACCGCTGGACATGGCAATTACCGGCGACGGTAAGACGCTATACGTAGCCGCGTTCGGAACCAGCGAAATCGCGCGTTACAACACCGAGGAATTGGAAAATGACAGTTTCGTTCCCAGCAGCGCGGCGCAGATTCCGGTCAGCGGCGGCGGGCCCAGCGGACTGGCGCTCGACGAAGCGAGAGGCTTGTTGTACGTGTTGACGCGATTTGATAATTCGATTTCGGTAATAGACGCCGTCAGCGGCCGGGAGGTCAAGCATGTGGCAATGTTCAATCCTGAACCCAAGCATATCGTCGAAGGCCGGCCCTTCCTGTACGATGCGGCGCGTAGTTCCAGCCACGGCGATTCGGCGTGCGCCAGTTGCCATGTATTCGGCGACTTCGATAGCTTGGCCTGGGATCTGGGCGATCCGGATGGCGATCAAGGCGAAAATACCGGCCCGTTCCGTAGTACCCCTGAGGTGGCCGCCCGCGTATTGGGCCATGAATACAATCCGCATTTTCGGCCTATGAAGGGACCGATGTCCACCCAAAGCTTGCGGGGCATGGATAACCACGGTGCCTTGCATTGGCGCGGAGACCGCACCGGCGGTAACGATGCCAATGCCTTGCCGAATTCCGGTCCCAATGTCCAACCCAATGGCGGTTCGTTCGACGAAGACGCGGCGTTTCGAAAATTTAATGTCGCCTTTCCCGGATTGGTTGGGCGAAATGCGATGTTAGGCGACGAACAAATGCAAAAATTCGCCGATTTCGTCATGGAGATTACCTATCCGCCCAATCCGATACGCAATTTGGACGACAGCTTGACCGCTCAGCAGTCGGCGGGTCGAGACTTTTATTTCAAGGCCCTGCCTTCGGATAGCTTCTTTTCCTGTAACGGTTGTCATGTACTCGATCGAGAAGGCAACGCCGAGTATGCCGACGTCAGCAAACCGGGCTTTTTCGGAACGGACGGCCATTACAGTTTCGATCACGTGCTGCAAATCTTCAAAATTCCGCACTTGCGCAATATGTATCAGAAGGTCGGTATGTTTGGGCTGGCGTCGCAATCGACGACCACCGAGTCCAATTACTTTTTACCCAAGGGCAATATCGGCAATATGGGATCGCAGATTCGCGGTTTCGGCTTCGGACCCGACGGCAGCGTCGATACCTTGTTTCGCTTCCTGAGCGCGCAGATATTTTCCAAATCGTTTTTCTCGGCGGAACCCGATCCGAACGACGCTCGAACCCCAATCGAACGTTACTTGGCCGGTATTCCGATCGGAAACCCCGGTGGTTTCGGTTTCGGCGCGGACGGAAATACCGAGCGGCGTAACGTCGAAGCGTTTTTGTTCGCGTTCGACAGTAATTTGTTTCCGGTTGTCGGCCAGCAAGTAACCTTGAGCGCCGCAAGCACCGAAGCGGTTGCCGCGAGAATCGACCTGTTGAAGGCGCAGGCTGATGCCGAGCATTGCGATCTGGTCGCGAAAAATCGCTACAGCGGGTTTTGGTATGTTGGTGGCGGTAAGTTTAGAGCGTCGGCACAAGGGATCGGCGACGTCGGCGATCAGGACTTGCGCGCGTCGGCGGGGTTAACCGGCGGCGAGCTTACCTACACCTGCGTGCCGCCAGGTTCCGGCGAACGCATCGGTATAGACCGCGACAACGACGGCGTTTTGGATAACGACGAATTGCGCGCCGGCGATCTGGACGGTGACGACGATGTCGATAAGGACGACTTAAAGCGGTTGTTGGCCGGGAAAAGTGCCGCGGTCGCGCCCGGCGATCCCAGGGATCTGGATTACGACGGCGGCGTGACGGCGCGGGACGGGCGTAAACTGGTTGCGTTGTGCACGAGGCCGCGTTGCGCATCGAACTGAAGCGGTAGTGTAAAAAGCGAGCGGCGCAAGGCTTAACCGCCGCTCGAATACTATCGGTCGCGAGGTATATACGCGATAATCGGCGTTTAGCCTCGACGTATTCGGTTGCCACGATGAATTTACTCAGCAAGCTTGTTCTAACGGTTTTCGCCGGGTTGGCCCTGTACGGATGCGCGGGCGAGCCCATCAGGTTTTATTTGCTGACTGCCGAGTCGGGCGCCGAGGCGGTCGCGCCGTTGCCGGCCGGGAGCGTTGTTGGTCTGGGGCCGATCCGTTTGCCGGCCTATCTTGATCGGCCGCAATTGGTGGTCGAGGTTGGACCGCATGAATATCAGCTCGAAGAACATCAGCGTTGGGCGGAGCGGTTGGACGACAACATCACCCGCGAGCTGATGCAATCCTTGGCGCATCGGCTGGGCGTGGCGCAGGTATTGCGCTTTCCCTGGCCGCAGCGGCAGAACGTCGATTATCAAGTGAGCGCCGATCTGTTGGCGCTGCATCAGACCGCCGCCGGTGTCAGCCGGATGGCGGTGCAATGGCAATTCAAAAAAGCCGAGCAAGGCTGGCAGGGGCGGCGTTTCGAATGCGAAGAGCAGGCCGGCGGCGACGCGGAAAGCATAGTCGCCGCGCAAAGCCGTTGTTTGAGCCGGTTTGCGGCCGAGATTGCTCATGCCTTGGCGCAAGCGCGGTGAATTTCGACCGGCGAAGAACCGGTCTTGCTTGCCGCGTGGCGGCCATTTCCCAACGATTACCCAAACCAAGGCCGTTTGCCGTGCCCGTTCGTCAGCGAGAAGTTAACAGGCGCGTATCGATCATTCGCTAAAACGCGAGTCGCGGCAAGTACCGTCGGACAGGGTTGACAACCATTCACCGAACCGGCCGGTTTGCAACGATGCCTGGCGCATTGCGCGGATCGCGGAACTTCGCTGGAATGTCTCCTGTTTTGCCGACATCGCCCGAGCGTATCGGCTTTGGCGGGCATGTTCAACGACCGGAGATTCGGCGCCGTCCGTACCTGTTGTCATAAAATCTTAACCAAACCGCTTTAAAAACAGCAAATTCAGGATTAAACCGGCGCTCATCCAAAACGCGGACGTCCAGTGCTACTTTGTCAGATGACTCAACAAGCATCGTCATTCCGGCAGGGATGGCCGGACCCGTGAGAGCGGGGAGCGAGTCCGGACGCCACGGACGGATTTAAGCATACCCTCCATGTCACTGGATACCCGCTTCCCGGCGGGCATGACGGTCTTGAACAAATCTGACAAACTAGAATTAGCCAGTGCAATACCCTTTTTGCTAAAGGGCGGGTTTGCGAACTTTAACCATTTCCGGGCGGGCTAGCGTATTGCCCGGAATATTCAGCGGATTGGAGCATTTTGTGGAGATTGGTATCGTCGGCGGCGGCGTTAACGGTTTGTGTTGCGCTTGGCAACTAGCCAAGCTCGGCCATCGGGTCAGCGTTTACGAGCGCGGCAAATTGATGCGCGCCACCAGTTGCGCCTCGTCTAAGTTGTTGCACGGCGGGCTGCGATATTTGGAAAACGGCGAATTGCGTCTGGTGCGCGAGTCGCTGCGGGAGCGCGATGCCTGGTTGCGGCGCGCGCCGCATTTAACCGAAGCCTTGCGCTTGCGGATGCCGCTCTATCGGCAAGGCCGGCGCGGTCGCTTCACGGTCGGGGCCGGTTTGTTTATTTACGACCGTTTGGCCGGTCGCAGTCTGTTGCCCGGCGCGGTCTGGCTGGACGCCGCGCAAATGTTGGCGGAGGACCCTGGTTTGGATGGCGACGGCCTATTGGGCGGCTACGAGTTTTCGGACGGCCGGATGGACGACTACGCCTTGGGCGTCTGGGTCGCCGAGCAGGCTAGGACTGAGGGTGTCGAGATGTTCGAGGACGTCGAAGTGCTGAGACTGGATACGGCCGGCATCATCGAAACTACCGCCGGCGTCGTTCGTGTCGACCGGGTGTTGAACGTCGCCGGCCCGTGGGCCGGTCGCTTGCTGGAACGCAGCGGCGTCGATTCGCCTTATCGGTTGGACTTGGTCAGAGGCAGCCATCTGTTATTGAATCAAGCTTGCCGGCAAGCTTATTTGCTGGAAGTGCCCGGCGAGCGGCGCATCTTTTTCGTGTTGCCTTGGAAAGGCCAAACCTTGCTCGGCACCACCGAGGTTCGCCAAGGCCTGGACGACGCGATTGCTTGCAGCGATGCCGAACGCGATTATTTGTTGGCGGCTTATAAGCGCTACTTTCCGAATCAAGAGGCGACGATAGCCGGCCGTTTCGCCGGCGTGCGGCCGCTGATTTCCAGTGCCGCCGATCCGTCCCGCGCCACCCGCGAGTACGCGGTGCATCGCACCGGCCAACTCATCAGCGTATTCGGCGGTAAATGGACCACCGCGCTGGCCTTGGCCGAGCAGGTGGCGGCAAGGCTCTAATCGGCGCTCAAATTTACCAAGCCGCCGGCGGTTTATTGACGATTTTCAGCGCTTTGCCGTCAACCACCACGTAACCGCCCTTGGTGAGTTCCTTCATGATCTTATTGATCATTTCTCGCGACGAACCCACCATGTTCGCCAACTCCTGTTGAGTGGGCTTGTGGGCGATGACCTGAATGTCGCCGTCCTTCTCGGCCATGTCCTGCAACACTTTGATCGTTCGTTCGTACACATTGGACAGCGCCAGTTGTTTCACTTTTTCGGTTAAGTGGCGGACTTTTTCGGCCAGAACGCCGAGCAAGGTGATCGCCACATCCGGATGGGCCTTTAACCACAATATGAAATCGCCTTTCGAGACAATGCCGCACACGGTGTTTTCGGTGGCTTGGACCGCCGCCGAGCGCGGTTCGTTGCTGAGTAGGGCCAATTCGCCGAAATAGCTGCCGGCTTCCTGAATCAACAGCGTGACTTCCTTATCCTTGTCGTCGGTCGAAAACACCCGCACGGCGCCCGACAATACGATGTACAACGAACTGGTGTCGTCGCCCTCGTAAATGATCATGGCCCGCTTCGGAAATTTCACGGTTTTCACCTTCGCGGCCAGCGCCGCCAGGGCCTCTTCCTCGGCGTCGGCTAGAAACGGGATTTTCGCCAGATTGGCAAGGACTTCGCTTTGCATGGTGTTTCCTAGGTCAACGTTCGCCGTCCGGCTGTTTCCGCCGGTTGATTCCCAATGATTTTAGCGCTTTCCACTGTGAAAAGCGTCACGAATTCCCGGTGAAGCTTGTCACAGCCTCCGGCGGCGGCGATTGCGTACAGTACAAGCACCCGCCGAGTTTCGGCGGGCGGCGCGGCAAACTCACTGTAAGTTTAGATTGCCGCGGAATCGGCGCTAGCGCCATTTTACGACGGAGAAACGCAATGAACACAAAACAACCCTTTCAAGAAACGTTAAGAACGCTGAGTGCCCAAGAAATCGAGGCGGTATCCGGCGGACTGGTGTCGTTCGACGGCGACTTGAACCAATTTCCGAAGAAATTTTGGCCGGTGATCAATCCGGGCGCGATCAATATCAAGAACATCGCCACCAAATTCGCCATCGGTTAATTCGTATTCACATTCATTGAGGAAGTAGTCATGTCAAAAAAAGCATCGCGTATCGCAACATCCGAATTGGCCCAATTCGCATCGCAAGGTTTAAACCGGGCTCTGGAAGTCAGGGAATTAGCCGGTCAAGAATTGAGTCCGGAACAATTGGCGCAAGTGAGCGGCGGGGTGGCGCTGTTGAACTGGAACGGCATTATCAACGGCGGCCGCTTGCTCCAACAGCTTCAAGTCGCGCCGCAACTGGACGCGGGCCTGACGCTGAATAAATTCGCCGCATTCTAGGGTTGATCGTGCCATGGCCTCGGAAACCTTAGTGTTGTGTCCCAGCGCCCAACCGGATTGGGAGGGTAGTCAGGTCATCGGCGTGATGACCGGTTCGGCCGAGCAGCCGGAACTGGCTTATCTGAAGGAAGCGCTGCCGGTCACCGACGAGATCCTGGAAATGGCCGGACCGGTCACGCCCGGCGAAGTGTTTCGCTTTTCGGCGCCGTGCGCTTGCAGCGGATGCGGTCACTATCGGTCCGAACAGTCGAAGTGCGGTCTGGTCGAAAAGGTCGTGCGCTGGACCCCGGTGGTCGTCGAGCAGTTACCGACCTGTTCGATACGCTCGAACTGCCGCTGGTGGCTGCAGGAGGGCAGGGACGCCTGCCTGCACTGCCCGCAAGTGGTGACCAACGACCTGAACCCGAGCGAGGACATGCGGCGGGCTTCGGATCTGGATGTCGTCTGAGCGCCATGGTCTCGATCAGGCTATGCGAAGAGAAGGCGGTGATATGAACGAAACCGGATTGTTTCGAAGTCAGGCCCTGGCGTTCAAGCGCGACCGGCCGCTCGGCGAGGCGATAGGCATCGCGTCGCCGGCACTGCCTTTACTCACCGCATTGGCGTCGGCGGCGGCGCTGGCCTTGATCGCTTTCGCCTGTTGGGGCGAATATACCCGCAAGGCGCACGTCAGCGGGTATTTGGCGCCCAGCATGGGCTTGATCAAGGTTTACGCGCCGCAGTCCGGCACCATCGTCGAAAAGCAGGTCGCCGAAGGCCAAAGCGTGAAGGCCGGCGATACGCTGTATGTACTGTCCACCGAAAGCGGTTCCAAGGAAACCCCGCAAGTGCAGACCGCCGCGCTCGAACAACTGCGTCAGCGCCGCGACAGTCTGACCGCCGAATTGAACCAGCGGGCCGAGCTCGATCGTATCGAATATCAAGCCTTGCTGGATCGCGAGCAAGGCCTGCGGCGCGAACTGCAACAACTGGACGGCGAGATCGCCACCCAGCAGGCCCGCGTCGAAGGCTCGGCCACTAGCGCCGACCGGTTTCGGCAATTGGCCGGCAAGCATTTCGTGTCGCCGGTACAAATCCAGCAAAAGCAGGACGAATGGCTGGACAACCAAGGCAAGCTACAAGCCTTGCAACGCAACCGGCTCACCGCGCAGCGCGATTTGCAAGCCACTCAGACCGACATTGCCGGCAGTCGCTTGAAGTTCCAGAATCAGCGCGCCGCGATCGAACGTAACATTTCCGAATTGAACCAAAAAATCACCGAATCCGAATCGCGCCGCACCATCGTCATCAGCGCGCCGGGGGACGGCACGGTGACCGCGATCTTGGCCGAACGCGGTCAAGTCGCCAATCCCGCCAATCCGCTGTTGTCGATATTGCCGGCCGGCGCGGCCTTGCGGGCCCAATTGATGGTGCCGTCCAGCGCGATCGGCTTCGTCGAGACCGATCAAACCGTGTTGATCCGCTACCAGGCCTTTCCTTACCAACGCTTCGGCAGTTATAGCGGCCGGATTGTCGAAATCGCCAAAACGCTGATTAGCCCCAAGGATGCCGACCTGCCGATCGAGCTGCAAGAGCCGGCGTATCGGGTGACGGTGGCCTTGGACCGGCAAGCCGTGTCGGCTTACAAACAAGAAATGCCGCTGCAATCCGGGATGCGTCTGGATGCCGATATTTGCTTGGACACCCGCCGCTTGATCGATTGGGTGTTCGATCCGCTGTACAGCTTAACCGGGAGAGTCTAAATGAGTGCGCCTATCGGGCTAAATTTCTCCGGCGGCAAGCGCACGCCGCTGATCCTGCAAACCGAAGCCGCCGAGTGCGGGCTGGCCTGTCTGGCGATGGTGGCTTCGCACCACGGCCATCGGGTCGATCTGGCCAGTCTGCGTCACCGCTTCGCGCTGTCGCTAAAAGGCGTGACCTTGAGCCAATTGATCGGCATCGCCGATCAATTGCAGTTGGCGTCCCGGCCGGTGCGTATCGATTTGCCGGACTTGAGCCGTTTGACCTTGCCGGCCGTCCTGCATTGGGATTTCAATCATTTTGTGGTGCTGACTCGGGTCGATAGCGGCCGGCTGGATATTCTCGATCCGGCCCAGGGCGCGCGCCGCGTGACTTACGCCGACGTGTCCAAACATTTTACCGGTGTCGCGCTGGAACTGGCGCCGACCCGCGAATTCGTGCCGCGCCAGGAACGCCGGCAAATCCAATTATCCCGCCTCATAGGCCAGTTGGACGGTGCCGCTCGCGCTATCTGGCAAATCGTGACCTTGGCCTTGGCCATCGAAGTGTTTGCCATCGTAGCGCCTTTTTTTCTGCAACTAGTGGTCGATCAAGCGGTAGTGGCCGGCGACCGGCATTTGTTGACGGTGCTGGGATTGGGGTTTTCGTTATTGATGCTGATTCGGGTCGCGGTCACCGCGCTGCGGTCCTGGTGGGTGCTGATCTTGAGCAACTCGGCCAATCTGCAGTTATTGAGCAATCTGTTTGGCCATTTGCTGCGGCTGCCGATGACGTATTTCGAGAAACGCCATCTGGGCGACATCGTGTCGCGCTTCGAATCGATGAACGCGATTCAACGCACGCTGACCGGCAGTTTTTTGGAGGCTATCCTCGACGGCATCATGGCGGCGGTCACACTGGGCATGATGTGGTTTTACAGCGGACCGTTGGCCTTGGTCGTGGTGGCGGCGGCGGTCGGTTACGGATTGCTGCGCTTGGCTTTGTTCAGACCGCTGAAAGAGGCGACCGAGGAGCAGATTCTGCGCGGCGCCAAGCAGCAAAGCAATTTGCTGGAAACGGTGCGCGGTATGCAAAGCGTCAAGTTGTTCAATCGTCAACTGCAGCGCCGGGTGCAATATCAAAACCTGTTGGTCGAGCACTTTAACGCCGGCATTCGGGTCCAAAAGCTGGGTTTGTTGTATCGGACCTGTAACGGCTTGCTGTTCGGCATCGAAAATGTCGCGGTGATTTGGTTGGGCGCCTTGTTCATTCTCGACGGCGGATTTTCGGTGGGGATGCTGTTTGCGTTTATGTCGTTCAAGGACCAGTTTACCGACCGGGTCGGCGGCTTCATCGAAAAAGGCATCGAATTCAAGATGCTGGCGCTACATACCGAACGGGTCGCCGATATTGCGTTGCACGAAACCGAAGCCGAGCGCTTGGCGGCGATGCCCGCCGAGGACAGCCGGCTGCCGGCGATTAAAATTGAGAATCTGGAATTCCGTTACGCGCCCAGCGAACCGCCGGTACTGCAAAATCTGAATCTGGAAATCGCCGCCGGCGAATCGGTGGCTATCGTCGGGCCGTCCGGTTACGGCAAAACCACGTTGGCGAAGCTGATCCTCGGCCTGTTGCAACCGGTGCAAGGCGAGATTTGGGTAGCCGGCACCCGTTTAAGCCAAATCGATACCCGCGTCTACCGCGACACGGTGGCGGCGGTGATGCAGGAAGATCAGTTGTTCGCCGGCTCCATCGCCGAGAATATCTGTTTCTTCGATGCCGCGCCCGACCAGGCCTGGATAGAGACGTGCGCGCAATTGGCGGCGGTGCATCACGACATTGCCGCGATGCCGATGGCCTATAACACCTTGATCGGCGACATGGGCACGGTCTTGTCGGGCGGCCAGAAACAACGGGTGTTGCTGGCCCGCGCGCTGTATAAACGCCCGAAAATTCTGATCCTCGACGAAGCCACCAGCCATCTGGACGTGGCTCGCGAAAAATCGGTCAATGCGGCGATTGGCCAACTCAAGTTAACCCGCATCATCATCGCCCACCGCCCGGAAACGATAGCGTCGGTGGATAGAGTGATCGACCTGCAAGCTTTGGCGCAAGCCGACGCTCCAGGGCCGAACAGAAAGCTAACGGCTTGATGGTTTCCGCTTCCGTGGGACTGTCCTCGGAGCAGCCGGTTGAAAGCAGCGGCGGCAGTCTCGGGCCGTCGGTCTTTGTTAAACGGCAAGTCCTCCGCGTCAGCCGAACTGGCTTGAATCGAGCGATTCCCGGCCAACCGAGATCACCGCTAAAACCTGGCTTGGCATTCAGTCCGAAATGAATCGCGGGCCGAGCTTGACTCTAACGCGCCAAGTTGGCTAAGTTAGTCCGGACCGCCGCGCCTCATACGGCGCCGCCGCTCGTCATCCAATGGAGACTCGCCCATGTCAGAAGCCATGTCGCTCGCCGAGCGACCCAGTGCCGCCGATAAAAAGGCCGCCCACGAATTCCTGACCGAACTGCGTACCCGCATCGCGACTCAAAGTCTGCCGTATCAATACGGTATCGAAGCCAGCGCCTTGCAAAGTCTGTTCGACTTGTTCGGTTTCGGCCGGACCGCGATCAAGGACAATCCCGGCTGCGAACTGTTTGCCGCCAAAGTCACGCAGTTGCTCAATGTCGAGTTACGGCCGGTGACTTCGAAATGGCACCGGGCCAAGGAAGCCGGCGTATTGGATTCGCGCGACGGCGCCGACGCGTTTCGTGGCGAATTGCACCAGATACAGCGGGTGCTGCGCCAATTCGCCGACGAATTCCATCAAATGGCCTACGGGACCAGTTGGCGGGACCAGGATTGTCCGGGGGCCTTGGCACAGGAAGACGTCAAGGGCTTGTTCGAGGCCTTGCGCTTCGGCATTCCCGATGCCTACTTGCCGGACGGCGACCCCAGGGAGATTAACCGAGACGAAGCCGGCGATATCGGTCAGCGCCGGAAACAGTACTTGATCGAAACGCCGGAGGGTGAGGACGCGGTCGGGCTGGCCCTGTCCGGCGGCGGCATTCGTTCGGCGACGTTTGGCCTGGGTGTCGTGCAGGTGCTGGCCGACCATCTATTGCTGCATCAGGTGGATTATCTGTCCACGGTTTCCGGTGGCGGCTACACCGGCAGTTTCATCAGCAGCCGTTTGAGCGAAGGCGTTTCGGTGTGCGATTTAGGTAAGCCGCACGGGCCGGACCCCGATCCGATTCGCTATGTTCGGCAACGCGCCAAATTTTTGTCCGCCCAAAACTTGAAGCAAGCTTGGGGCATGGCCACAGCCACCTTGGGCGGTATGTTATTGAACTGGACGGCACCGCTGTTTGTGATTGCGGCGATTGTCGAGTTAACGCTGCTGACCCAACCCTTTTTAAAGGGCTATTGGCAAGAAGCATTAAATGTTCTAGCCGGGCTGTCCGCACTCAGTTTGATCGGCTGGGGCGTGGCGATGCGCTGGCGCCCCGATTACGCGAGCAAGGCCGGTTGGTTGTTCGGTACGCTCACCGGTTTCACGTTGTTGGCTTACTCCGCGCAAGCCATCGGCAACGGCTATAAAATCGCGCTGGATGTTTATGTTTGGTTGAAAGCCCACTGGACATTTCCGGCCGTCATCGGCGGCTTGATTACCGCGACGCCGGCGGCGATGCGATTTCTGCCTATCTTCAAGGAACCCAAACTGCGGCGTATCGTGTTGCAGGTTTTGTTATGGTCGGCGGGCTTGTTGATTCCAATCGTGGGCCTGTTGCTGGGTTACGCGCTTTGGCACTTGCGGACCATCAACGTCGCGGTGCCGGTATTGGAATGCGTAGTAGCCGGCGACTGGGCGCTGCTGGCGATCCTGGTCGCCTCCGGGGTGATCGCCTTTCTGGTGTTGAACATCAATTTGACCGGTCCGCACCGCTTGTACCGGGACGGCTTGTCCCGGACGTTTATCGGCACGGTCGAGCAGCCTTATCGAATCGTCGAGCTGGCGAAATTGAATAGCGGAAACCGGGCGCCTTACCATCTGGTGAACACCGCGCTGAACCTGCCGTCCAGTGAACGTCCCAACCTGCAGGATAGACGTTGCGACTTCTTTTTGTTTTCCAAGTATTGGATGGGCGCGCCTTCGGTCGGTTATACCGAAACAGCAAGCTGGCAAACCAACGGCAAGCCGGTGGACTTGGCCACCGCGATGGCAACCTCGGGCGCCGCGCTTTCCGCCCACATGGGTTTGGGCGCGATGCCGACGCTGACCGCGTTGTTGGCGGTACTGAATTTGCGATTGGGATTCTGGATCAAGAATCCGCGGATATGGTCGCCGTTTTCGGAACCCGGCTTCTTGTGCTTGATTCGGGAAATGTTCGGTGTCGGCATGTCGGAACGCAAGGCCTGGCTGAATTTGTCCGACGGCGGCCATATCGAAAACATGGCAGTGTACGAATTGTTGAGGCGGCGCTGTAAATTCATCATCTGCGTGGATGGCGAGGCCGATCCGGCATTTAGCTTCGGCGGTTTGATGACCTTGGTACGCCACGCCCAAATCGATTTCGGCGTGCGCATCGAACCGGCGCTGGACGACATCCGCCCGAATCCGGCCAGCGGTTTCAGCCGGAGCCACGCCCAGTTCTGCGTGATTGATTATCCGGCCGTCGGCGCCACGCCGGCCGGTACCGGTTTCTTGTTGTACTTGAAACTGTCGGTCACCGGCAACGAGCCGTCGCTGATCAAACGCTACCGCCTGAATAACCCGGATTTCCCGCACCAAACCACGCTGGACCAATTCTTCGACGAAGAACAATTTGAAGCCTACCGGCAACTGGGCGTGCATATCGCCGAAGGTTTGTTTTCCAGCGCGTTGGTTGGCGATACGCCACCCGAGACCATCGCCGCTTGGTTCGAACGCTTGGCGGCGAATTTGTTGCTACCAAGTCGAGCGCGGTAGCGCTTGGTTGGAACGGAGTTACATCCTAACGTTCATGAAAAGATTTTCGCCCCGGAAAATGAAAACGATGGGCGTGGGTGCGGCTTTCGCCGCGATCGAGGGCGTTCCGACACCGGTATGTCCATACCACGCTCAACGACTTCCTTAAGTTACAAGCGAAGCGCCCAACCGCTGGCTGAGCGGAGCCGAAGTCGACGGGCGCTTCGGCTCCGCTCAGCGGCCAAGCCAATGACGCGCCGGGTCTTCAACGCCACGGCCGAAGCTCGGTCGCCGCGACAGCAACCTAAGTTGCGACGAAACCTAGTCGGCGGCAAAACAATAGAAATAGCCGGCCCCGCCGGTAGCGACCAGGTTTTCCTGGCTGCAACCCCGGCTGTCGTGGGTTGAGTTCCACGACACGTTACCGCCGGTGCGGCCGCCGTTGGTGCGGTCGAAATGGCCGACGCGGACCGTGCCTTCGCCGCTGCTCGTGTAATTTTTGCAGGTGTGGTCGGCGGCATCGGTATAGGCCGTGCCGTCCGGTTTAGACCCGGTCAGGATATCGTGTTCGTTCGGCGTGTCGCCGACGCCTTTCAGCGCTTCGCCTTTCTCGGTGTACGCGGTCTTTTTATGCAGATTGTTACCCAACTGCGCCAGTTCCAAGGTATCGCCGTGCAAATGCGCGACGTCGTTCGCGACGATGACGCCGGCGGCATTGGCCCAAGGTCCTTTACCGATGCGGTCGCGGGCATTGACGGCGGGCTGGCCACCGCTGGGCTGGGTGCTGAGATACGCATGCCAGGTTCGGTGGCCGGCACCGACCGCGCCGGCCAGTTGTTGGCAATGAGCATCGGCGCCGGCTAAGCCGCCCAGGTCGGCGCCCTTGCCCAGTCCGGTACTGGTCACGAAAAAGCCCAAGGGCGGTTTGGCGGCTTCCGGCGCTTGTTGAGCAAGGGCGGCTTGACTGCCTAAAAGCCACAGGCCGGCAACGAAACAAGTTTTCTTCATCTGATGTTCTCTCAATTGGAATGAATACGGCAGGCTCACTGTTAAGCCTACAACCAGGCACGGCGGCAGTTATCGTGCCAACTGCTCGAATCGCGCGGTGACAGGCGGAAACCAGTTTCCGAGGGTGTTGGGCTGTTGGTACTCGGGCAGGTATTGCTGGCGACATGCTGAAAAATCAGCAGTGGTTGGCCGCGATCGAGCGTTGCCGGCCAACGTGCCTACAGGCGGAAACGCCGAGTGAAAACCCGGAGTCTGTACTAAGCTGGACAGCGTTTTCACCGCGACATCCGAGGTCATTCCGTTGAACCAGTACGCTTATTTCTTCGACTCGGACGGCGCTTTCGTCGTCGAACAATACAACGACCAAGCGCCGTTCGCCAGTTTTCTGCCGGGCATCGCCGGCGTTTCGGGCCGTCCGGCCTGGGCGTTTTACGTCAATCGCGGCCAGGCCATTGCCAGCTTCGGCGTTCGCAACAAGGACGGCGCGTTCCTGGAGTTTTTTCCGGCCGACAAGGCCTACCAACTGACCGCGTCGCGCGGTTTTCGCACCTTTCTGAAGATCGGCGACGGCTCGGCCGCGATTCGCCACGAGCCTTTCCAGCGCAACGCCGGCACCGACGTTCGGCAACGTCTGTACGTGTCGGAGCACGAAGTCGGCGTCGAGGAATCTCATCCGCGCCTGGGCTTGCGGATCCGCGCCGATATGGCGACCCTGCCGGAAGCGGCGGTGGCTGGGTTGATGCGCCGAGTCGAAATCACCAACACCTCGCCGGTCGGTCTGTCTATCGAAGTCGTCGACGGCTTGCCGCAAGTGCTGCCTTACGCGATGAATCAATGGATACTTAAGTTCATGAGCCGCACCTCGGAAGCCTTTATGCGCGTCGAGGACGTCGCCAGCCGGGTAGCCTTTTATCGGCTACGAGTGTGGCCGACCGACAGTCCGCAAGTCGAGCCGGTCGTGGCCGGCAATTTCTTTGCCGGATTCCGGGACGGCCTGTTGACTCCGGTCATCGTCGATCCGGAACGGGTGTTTGGCTTGGCCGGGGATTTCGCGAAGGCTGAACGGTTTTTTGGCGACTCGGCGCTGGACTTGGAGCGTCAGGTGGCCGGCAACCGTACGCCGGCGGCCTTCCAGACCCTGAGGCTGGACGTGCCGCCCGGTGCCAGCCGGGTGTTTTACGGCGTTTACGGCCATGCCGTTTCGCCCGAAGTTTGCCTATCCTTTGTCGCCGAGGCCGCCGAGGCCGCCGAGGCCGCCGAGGCCGGCTATTTTGAAGCCAAGCGCGAGGCCAACCGGCGTTTGCTGGATAGAATCGGTCAAAAAGCGTTTACCGCCACCGCCAAACCGTTGTTCGATGCACACGTTCGCCAGTGTTACCTGGACAACGGTTTGCGCGGCGGCTTTCCGACACCGGTGCCGGGCGGCGCATTGCTGTATTTGTTCGGCCGTAAACACGGCGACCTGGAGCGCGATTACAACGACTTTTTATTGCAGGACACGCCGTATTCCGAAGGGAACGGCGACTTCCGCGACGTGCTGCAAAACCGCCGCGTCGATTTGTTCTTCGAGCCGGCGCTGGGCGCCCGCAACATTCGCTATTTTTTCAATCTGATTCAGCCCGACGGTTACAACCCCTGTGCGTTGCGCAACAGCCGTTTTGTGGTCGATGCGCCGGAGCATCTTGCGGATCGGCTGAGTAGCTTGCCCGGCGTGGCGGCATTGTTGGCCACCGAGTTCAAATACGCGGAACTTTGGCAAGTGCTGAGCGAGGCTGGCGCCGATGTCGAAGACTTGATCGCCGCGATCCTGGCCGAGGCCCGCGAAGTGGAGGATGCCGAATTCGACCGCGGCTACTGGTCCGACCATTGGACTTATCTGGTCGATTTGTTGATCGCCTACCGGGCGATCTTTCCGGAGCGGCTGACCGACTTGTTGCTGGAAACCGGCTATAGCTTTTTCGAGGCCAGCCACTATGTCGCGCCACGTATCCAAAAGAGCGTACTGACCGCCCACGGAGTTCGGCAGTACGGCGCGGTGCGATTCAGCGCCGACAAGCAAGCGATCATCGCCGCGCGTGCGGTCGATAAGCATCGGGTTCGCGACCGGCACGGCTTGGGTGAAGTGGTCTATACCAGCTTGCTGGGTAAGATTTTGACCTTGGTCGCCAACAAGCTGGCAACGCTGGACCCGGCCGGCATCGGCATCGAAATGGAGGCCGACCGGCCCGGTTGGTGCGACGCGTTGAACGGTCTGCCCGGCATTTTCGGTTCGGCGGTCAACGAGACGATAGAACTGCTGCGCTTGGTGGATTTCACCCGGCTGGCGCTGGACAGCCTGGACGGTAGCTGCGATTTGCCGATGGAACTGGCGGATTTTATTACTGGCTTGCAACGTTTGCTGGCGGAGCCGGAACCCAGCGCCGAGTGGTTTTGGCGCGACAGCGGCGATCTAAAGGAAGTTTATCGGGCTCGCGTATTCATGGGCTTTGCCGGCGAACTCAGGACGGTAGGCTTGGCCGAATTACGCGAGTTTCTGGCCGAGGCCAGCCGGCATCTGACCGCCGCGATCGAAAAAGCTCGGATGCCGCAAGGCATACACACCTATTACTCATACGAAGTCAGCGATTACCGAGCGCTGGAAGACGACAAGGTCGAAGTGCTTGGCTTCGAACAGCATACCTTGCCCCTGTTCCTGGAAGGCTTCGTACATGCGTTGCGGATCACCGGGCCGGACGAGGCGCGCCGCTTGTACCAGGCCGCGCGCGCTTCCGCGCTGTTCGATCGCAAACTGGGCATGTACCGCTTGAATGCGCCGCTGGGCAACGATGCGTTGGCCTTGGGACGAATCGGCGTGTTCAATGACGGTTGGCTGGAGAACGGCTCGATTTTTCTGCACATGCACTATAAATTTGTGTTGGAAATGCTCAGGGCCGGGCTGGTCGACGAATTCTATGCCGACCTCGAAAAACTGCTGGTGGCCTTCCGCGATCCAGCGGAGTATCAGCGCAGCCCCATCGAAAACTCCAGCTTCCTGGTCTCCAGCGGCTTCGACGTCGATCCACGTCAACACGGTCGCGGCTGCGTGGCCCGCTTGTCCGGTTCGACCGTCGAATTATTGCATCTGTGGACGCACTTGTTTCTCGGTCCCCAGCCCTTTGCGTATCAGGACGGGGAACTCAGCTTCGCGCCGGCTCCGTTGCTCGCCGGGACGATGTTCGCCGCCGATTCGCGAACCGTGAGCCCATTTGGGTACGACGACATTCTGCCGGCCGACAGCGCAGCGATGGTCTTGTTTGGAAGCACGCTGCTGGTATATATCAATCCAAGTCGGCGGGACAGTTTCGGTATCAGCGCCGTTCAGCCGCTACGCTATCGCTTGTATGACGGGAATCGGGGCTCGAGGATTGTCGAAGGCGGTAGCTTGCCGGCCGGTATGGCGCAAGCGCTGCGGGATGGGCAATTTCGGCGAGTGGATGTCGAATTGGGCTAATGGAAAGTTCTCGGCCGATTCGAAATGCCGCCGCTTCGGGTTGCGTTGGCGTCGCTACGGCCGGGCCTAAGCCTGACTGGCGCATCAAGGTCCGGCGTTTTCTGGCGAATTTTCCGGTTTTCGAAATCAGTTGCTTTCACTTTGCCAGCCTATCTTACTCGGGCTGGGGTACGCCGAGACGCATACGGTGGCCGACATGCTGTTCGCCAGCTCAGTAGACGTCGACATTCGGCGCGGCCAACGACAAGCGATGTAGGGGCCAAAATTACCGCGAGTTCCGGAGCGCTAACCGATTAAAGTTGGCGGGCGTAAAGACGCCAGGAAAATTAAACCTTCCGACGCTATGGAGCCTGAGCAATTCTGGGGTTGGGATCGATTGCCGCATGCTGTTTAGACGGGGCCGATGACGACTTGGCAATTAGGCTGCGGATGAAACGCCGATTGACAGCGTGGCTATTAAGCGCGGAACACGAAAGCAGCGTTGGTCGTCGATTACAAACAGCTAATTGAGATCAGCTTAATGCCGTTTTTGGCGGTTCTTTGGCTTTGTTCAATTGCGCTAGAAAATAGGTTTGGTAGTTCCAGTTGATTCTGGGTGGAGGCGGGGTTTTGATTTGAGGCATTGCATTACTTCATTTGTGGAAAGCTTGCAGTCTACACTAAAAACCCAGCCGACCGCAGGTTTCATTTACTGAGCGCGACGGTTTCAGGCGAAATATGCTCGAAATGACCGCGAATCGGAAAAAACTCCGTACTTGGAAGCGGGCTTCCCACGCACAATGCGCTCAAAGACTAAGCAAGGCTAAACCGGTTTTTCTGTGGTAACGACCAAGATGGTATCGCCGTCTTGATAGCCGAGTACCGATGCAATCATCGTAATGTCCAGTATTTGCTTATTGCGTGTCAGGCGCTGGCTTTGCGTAACCTGATAATTGGATTTGCCGGACGTGATACTTTGAAACATTTCGCGGGCTTCAGTGCGGAGATAATCCGGCACCAAGCTGTCAAACTTCATGCCAATGGCCTCCGATCGGCTCCATCCGTACAGCGCTTCCGCACCGGTATTCCAAGCGACGATACTCCCCTCGAAATCGATGACGATGATCGCTTCGTCAACATCCATCAGAAGCGTGGCCAATTTTTGGATGCAGCTGATGCAATGGCGTTTGTCTATTAAAAGATGGCTTCTGAGATCGCGTTCGGTCAATGCAAAGATTTGGCCGGCATCGTTTTGCGATGAAAGCAAGGTAGCGGAAACCGAGACATCGACGACTTCTCCTTGGCGGTTCAGACGTTTGCTATCGAATTGGGCCATTTGTTCGCCCTGTTGGAGCTTATCGAAGACACCGCGCATGCGCGGACGTTCAGCCAACGGCACCAGACTTTCGAAACGCATTTGCAGCGCTTCCGGCGAGCTCCAGCCGTATAAATTTTCCGCGCCGCGATTCCAGGTAATAAATTTGCCCGTATCGTCCAGCAGAGTAATCGCGTCCGCCGAATCATTGACAAAACTGGCCAAACGTTGGGTTTCCAATTCGGTTTGTTGGCGCAGACTCTGTTGAGTTTGCTTTAACAGATCGATATCGACAAAGGTCAGAATGACGCCGGAATAGATTCGGTCGGATACGGCGTAGGGAATAATCCGCATGAAGTACCAATTGCCGTGTTGATTTTGAACCTCGGATTCCAAGATAATCTTTTTTTCGACTACCCGGCTGATCAGATCCTCGAGGTCGATATCGCGAATGGAATGGGTCAGGTGAAAGAACGGCCGGCCGATGTCGTTTTCGACAATATGGAACAAGCTTTGCAGCTTGTGGGTGAAGCGGCGAATATCCAGATTTTCGTCCAGAAACAAGATCCCGATATTGGTGCTATTGAACAGGTTGTCGAGATCGTTGTTCAGAATGGTCAATTCGGTAATTTTGCTCTGATGTTCGGCGTTGACCGTATACAACTCTTCGTTAACGGATTGCAGTTCTTCGTTGGTGCTCTGCAATTCTTCGTTACTGGCCAGCAATTCTTCGTTGGTCGCCTGCAATTCCTCGTTGGAGGTTTCCAACTCTTCAACGGTGGCTTGCAGGTTTTCGCGAGTCAGTTGCAGTTCATGCTCCAGATCGTTGATACGCTGCGCGGCATCCTGGTTAATATCGAAATTGTCGGCGACGAAGCCTATATCCTGGGTGGCATGATGATCAGCCTCGAAGATCAGAATGGCAATCAGGGTTTCTTGGCTTTTGCGGCCGGGAAGCAACCTAATATGGATATTCAGCGTCCGAGCTTTGTCTTTTTCGCGTAATTTGATGTTGGACATGTTGATGCTGTCGCCGCTTTTCAGCGCTTTCCGCACACCGGTCGCGATTGGAATCGACAAATCCTTGCTGACCAGTTTGGTAATATCGGTGACTAGCTTGCCGCTGGGATAGCTCAGGTAGCGCTGAGCGTCGCCAAAGATGTGGGATATTTCCATATTTTCGTTCACTATCATCGTGAACGGCAGTATGTCTTTGGTCAGCGCGTTGAAAAAGCGTTCCAGAATCTTGTCGTCTTGGTAGCGATTGGCGAAGTTGCGACCCGATTGCGGCGAATTCGCGCGGAAAGAGGTCATCAGTGCCGGCGGCGGGTCCATGCTGCTAATGCCCAAGGTCCGATATTTACCTCGGGCCCGGTATATCTTGCCTTTCGGACTGATCATGTCGAAATAATCGACCATTTCGCCGATGGATTCGCTGGTGCCGAGCATCAACAGGCCGTCTTTGACTAGTGAAAAATTAAACAGCTCGAGTATCTTTTTTTGCAGGACCGGCTGTAGATAAATCAATAAGTTTCGGCAACTCAACAAATGAATATTCGTGAACGGCGGGTCCTTGATCAGGTTGTGTTGGGCAAATACCACCATTTCGCGGATCGATTGCGAAATTTGAAAGCTGTCTTCCTTGCGCGAAAAATATTTGACCAGCAAATGCGAAGGCACATCGGCGGCGATACTCTCGGGGTATAAACCGGTGCTGGCTTTTTCCACGGCTTTGGCATCGACATCGGTGGCAAATAATTTCATTCGGAAGAAATGCCCGGAATATTCTCGATACTCCGCCAACATAATCGCCAGCGAATAGGCTTCCTCGCCGGTCGAGCAGCCGGCGATCCAAACCCGAATTTCGTTGTTGGTCAGCGATTTGACCAAGGGCGTCAGCCATTTGCCGCGGATTTCTTCGAATACAAAGTCATCGCGGAAGAAGTTGGTGACGCCGATCAGCAACTCCTGAAATAGCGCGGACACTTCTTGCGAATTATCTTCCAATAGATTGCGGTATTCCTTGAGGTCGCGGCATTGGTTGATCGAGATGCGGCGTTCAATGCGGCGGACTATGGTGTTGGGTTTATAAAACGTGAAATCGACTTTGTGCTTGTCGCGCAGCAACGCGAATATCCGCGTCAAATCGCTGTCTTCCGAGTGGATGGTGGCTTCTTGAACGGCGTAGGGATGCTTGACGAATGCCATCAACTGTTTCGGCATGTCTTCGGGCGGCATTATGAAGTCGACCAGGCCGGTGGCAATGGCGTTGCGCGGCATACCGTCGAACTTAGCGCTCTCCTCATCCTGAACCATGACCATGCCGCCATGTTCCTTGATGGCGCGAATGCCGCGAGTGCCGTCGCTGCCGGTGCCGGAGAGAACGATGCCGACCGCGAATTCGGAAACATCCTCGGCCAACGAGCGCATGAAGATATCGATCGGAAGATTGAGTTCGTTGGTGTGGTTTTGATTGTTCAACAGCAGATGGCCGTGAAACATCGTCAGGTTTTTGCGCGGTGGAATCAGGTAAACATGATTCGGCTCCACCTTCATGCCTTCTTCGATTCTCAGCACCGGCATTAGGGTGTGCTTCGATAACAGTTCCACCATCAAACTTTTATAGTCGGGCGACAGATGTTGGACGACGATAAAGGCCATGCCGGTATCCGGCGGCATTTTTTTAAAGAAACTTTCGATGGCTTCCAAACCGCCGGCGGAGGCGCCGATGCCTACGACGTATTGCGGCTCCTTCTTGTCATTGGGTGTCTTCATCGGTTCACGGCGCGGAGTAATCGGTGGCGGGAGTAGTTTCCAAGGCTGGGCGGAAGGCGCGGTATTAGGCTTAGGTCGGGATTAGGCGACTCCGTCGGAACAGATTGCTTGTCATGGCTGTCAGGCGCGCCGCGCTGAGTCTATCGATGCTTAAACGGCGTTTTCTTTCCAGCCTTGCAAGGCGGAAAGCGGAATTCCAGCGGAAAGGTATCGTGGTTGGCTTTACACTGTCATCGAGGTAAATCATCACGGCAATTCGATTTTGGTTGTTCTCGGGCCGCGGAGTCTAAACGAAACCGAGAGCGCCGATGGTGGAAAGCGTTGATTCGCAACGATACCTACGGTGGCGCCATGGACTAAGCCGCGCGAACAAGACGCTATAAATCGTTGACGTCCGCGACGGTGATGATCAATGTTTGGTCGGTTTGGTTCATTAGCGCGACCACATCGTCGCCGCCGATTTTTTTGCCCGACATTTTGACTTTCAACGCTACGTTTTTTCTGCCGTTCACGCTCAACACCAGCGACTTGCCGTCAGGGTTCTTGAAAAAGCTGTCGAAGCGCGAATTGAAAAGCACTTTATCGTCTTCGAGTATGACCGATGACAAGTGTTTTTTAACAAGTCGCCCTTTTTCAATACCGAGCCATTCCAGGAGGGTGTCATTGACCTGTTCCACAAAGCCGGTCGAGTTCACAATCACAATGCCGACCGGGAGTTGATGGAACAAGTAGTGGTAATTGTTTCTTGAACGGGTAAGTTCTTCTTGAGCGGTACGCAATTCCTGATTTTGCATTTTGAGCTCGATCTGATGAATTTGCAGATCATAGAAAATGCGTTGAATTTCATCTGGCGTGATCTGGCTAATTTCTTCCGGCGTGAAATCGATGATGTCTTCGGCCCTGTCGTTAATCTTCAGCAAATAATCCGCCATGGCAATTCTCCTATTGAAGTAATACACGTTTTCCAGTTCGTGACTGATCCGAAAGCTTACCAGAAAGCAATAAAGTTACAACGACTGTTAATGAACGAACGAAGTCTGGAACGGGCGTGGGAGTAAGGACGGGTCGCTGAATAGAACTGTGTTATTTAACATATATTGGGCCAAATCACGTATTTGTTACCCGAAACACGGGGCGGCGATTGACCAGAGAATGTTGATTTCTATCGAGTAATGCTTTCAGGTGCGACTTGTGCTTGCCGACAGCACGACCGGTAACTCACACACCGCCATGGCAGACCATTCCGTTCCGACAAAATCATCGAAAACGTTAACGCATCAAACCAGCTTGACAGCCGCGCGGATTGCCGAATTTCTCGACCAGCATCGCGATCAGCTCAGCCGTTTTATCCTGCGCAAGCTGGGATCGGAAGAGATGTCGGCGGATATCCTGCAAGAAGCCTATCTGCGCCTAAGCCGGCACGGCGCGCCGGAACGCATCGAGAACCCGCGCGCTTTTGTGTATCGGGTCATCGGCAATTTGGTGATCGATTATCAGCGGCTGAGTGCAAATCGCTTGATGCAGGATATCGACGAAGTCAGTCTGCACGCTATCGCCGCTCCGGCACCGGGGCCGGAACTTAGATACGAACACCAGCAACGCTTGCAAGCGATGCAGCAAGCAATGGCCGAATTGCCCGACGATTGCCGCTTGGCGTTTTATTGGAATCGCGTCGAGGGCCTCGGTCATGCGGAAGTCGCCGCACGCCTGAATATCTCGGAAAGCATGGTGGCCAAGCACCTGGCCAGAGCCATGCGACATTGTCGGGACCGCCTGAAAGGCTATTAGACGCCTGCCGGCCACCGAACTCGAATTTTGCGGCAAGATGGCTAGGCAATCTCGTCATAATACTGTTCAAACCGCGATCCAGCACCGATGACTAAAGCGTCCGTTTCCGAAATCACCGTATTATCCGATCAAGCGATCGATTGGGTGATTCGCTTGCATGCCGGTAATGCAAGCGACCGCGAGCGACGGCTGGCCGCCGAGTGGTGCAATCGGAGTGCTGCCCATCTACGCGCATTTCGCGACGCCGAACGGTTATGGTTGGAAATGGGTCTGGCCGCGAGACCGGCGGAAGACTCGGCGCGCCCGCCGACGCGGCCGGATGACGTCAAACCAAGTACTTTCGGGGCTTTGCGGGTCTTGGCCGTCGCTGCGGTATTGGCATTCGTCGCCGTGCTTCCGTTCTTGGGCATGGCCGATGCCTGGTTTAGCGATTACCGCACCGGCGTCGGCGAGCAGCAAACCGTTACGTTGACAGACGGCAGCGTTGTGTTTTTGAACACCGATACCGCGTTGGATGTGCGCTATACCGCTAGCGGCCGCCAATTGACCTTGAAGCGCGGCCAAGCCTTGTTTCGGGTTGCCGCCGATGTCGGCAGGCCGTTCGAGGTGGCGACCGACTCGGCGGTGGTCAAGGCCTTGGGCACCGTGTTCGAAGTCTGGCAACAGGACGCCGCTACTCGGATTAGCGTAAGCGAACACGCCGTCGCGGTTAAAGGCTTGGCGGACGCCGATTACCGCGCCGATAGCCGCGTCGAGGCCGGAAATCAGGCGGTTTATCGCGCGCAAACCGGTCTGCAAGCGATGTTGGCTGTCGATGCCGGGCAAGTGTCTGCCTGGCAGCGCGGCAAGCTGGTGTTCAAAAACCGGAGCTTGGCCGAAGTAGTGGCGGAGTTGGATCGCTATTTTCCCGGCGCCATCCTGATCGCGGACGCCAAGCTAGCGCAATTTCGGGTCAGCGGCGTGTTCCCGCTGAACGATGCCGACGCCGCGCTGGGGATGATAGAGCACATCCTGGCGATTAAAGTCAGCCGATTGACGCCTTGGTTGGCGGTGTTGCACGGCTGAGCGCGGACTTTGCCATCGTTAAGATCGGGGCGATAGCCGGAACGTCCGATGCAGACGATCGATCGGCTCGCTAGTCAAACGCATCAACGCGCGGGGGCTGACGTTGCCGGCGATCGGCGGTATGGCCTGCCGCTTCTGCAACAGGCCGACGCGGCCCCTCGCAAAAAATTTCGGTGTTCATTACAAGATCGTTCCGCTCGTCCGTCTTAACGAAGACGCGGCATAGGCGCCGCCTTAACGTTAAGGAATCGACATGAAACTTCATCCGCAAACCCTCTCTGCCGCCGAGCGCGCGTTCCGGCTCCGTAGGACGGCCTCGGCCCTGATGGCCGGCTGCGTCAGCCTGGCGGCGCTGGCCGACGAGCTTCGGCAATTCGATATTCCGGCGCAAGCCTTGGACGGCGCGTTGACCCAACTGGCCGATCAGGCCGATCTGCGTTTGCTGTATCCGGCCGAGTTGGTCGCCAAATTGCGTTCGCAGCCGCTGACCGGTCGCCATGCGCCGGAACAGGCGTTGCAAATCCTGCTGCACGCTTCGGGCTTGAGCGCTCGGAAGACCGCCGAACACACCTTTACCGTGGAAGCCGCGCCGGCCAAGCAGTCGGCCGAACCCCAATCGGCGGCGACGATGCCGGCGGTCTCGGTGGTCGGCGAAGCGGTCTACGATCTTAACTCGCCGGACAATCGGGACTACGCCGTGCGCGCGGCCGCCAGCGCCACCAAAACCGATACACCGTTGATGGAAACGCCGGTCAACATCCAGATCATCCCGAAAGCGGTCTTGAACGATCAACAAATCATCCAGATGACCGATGCGTTGAAGAACGTGGCCGGCGCCACGGTCAGCCACGGGTCCGGCGGCTTGTCGGACGACATCTTTCTGCGCGGGTTTCGGAGCAGTACCTTTTTTCGCAACGGCTTTCGCATCGATAGCCAATTCGCGTCGATCGGTACCCGGCAAATGGCCAACGTCGAACGCCTGGAGGTCATCAAAGGCCCGGCCGCGATCATGTACGGGCGGATGGAGCCTGGCGGCATGGTCAACGTCGTTACCAAACAGCCGTTGGCGACACCGTATTACGCGCTGCAACAGCAGTTCGGATCCTTCGATTTATACCGCACGAGCTTGGACGCTACCGGCCCGCTGTCCGACGACGACACCTTGCTGTACCGTTTCAACGGTTCGTTTGAAAGCAGCGCTTCGTTTCGAGATTTGGTCGACAGCGAGCGCACCTTCATCGCGCCGATGCTGACCTGGAACGTCAGCCCGCGTACGCAAATCAGTCTGGAAATGGAATATCGCCACGACAATCTGATTGACGATAACAATACTTGGCCGTATTTGAACGGCGGCTTCATCAACATGCCGCGTTCCCGCAATTTGATGGAAGCGGGTAAAGTCCGGGTCGAGGAAAAACTGATCGGGCTGAATTGGTCGCACCAATTTAACGACGATTGGAGCATCAAGCAGCGCTTCGTCGCCGATTTGCTGGATAACGTTCAGCATTGGACCAGCGCGGCGGCCGATACGTTGTTACCCGGCAACTTGCTGCCGCGCAGCCAAACTTTGATAGACGGCACTCACAACACCTACTTTACGACCCTGGACTTGACCGGTCGGTTCGCGACCGGGCCGTTGGCGCATACCTTGTTGTTGGGCGGCGACTATTACCGCGTCGATCATATTAGCGACCCGTACTCGGCCGAGTTGGCGAACATCGACGTTTACCACCCCGTCCACAACGCCGATATTGTCAGCCCTTGGGTTTCCGCTGGCTGGGGCGGCAATAATAGCGCCGATTACATCGGGATTTACGCCCAGGATCAGATCAAGCTGCCGCACGGCCTGCATGTGCTGGGCGGATTTCGTTACCAGTACGTCAAGCAGTGGGATAATTTAAGCCACACCGCTCAACCGGTGGACGACGACGTGACGCCCAGGGTCGGCGTGCTTTGGCAAGCGCAAGATTGGTTGAGTTTTTACGGTAACTACATCGAAAACTTCGGGGTGTCCAATCAGTGGGCCATCTCGGCCAGCGGCAAACCGTTACCGCCAGAGAGTGCCCAGCAGTGGGAGATCGGCAGTAAGTTCGAATTTTTCGACGGTAAATTCAGCGCCACATTGGCGTATTACGACATCACCAAACAAAACGTCGTAACCCGCGACCCGAATTCTCCGTTCAACAGCAACTTCAGTATCGCCGCCGGCGAAGTGCGTAGTCGCGGGCCGGAAGTGGACATACGCGGCGAATTGCTGCCCGGTTGGAACCTGATCGCCACCTATTCCAACTTCGATACTCGAGTGACCAAGGACAACAACGGTTTGCAGGGCAACCGCCTATACGCGGTGCCGCGTAATGTCGGTAGTTTGTGGTCAACCTACGACGTTCTGGGTGGCGAATTGCGAGGCGTGAAAGTCGGTGGCGGGGTGACCATGCGCGACGGCTCCACCGACGGCACCGGCGACAACTACCAGACCGCCGGCTACGCGACCGTGGACTTGCTGGCCGCTTATTCCTGGAAGGTCGATAAATCCAAATTGACCGCGCAGCTCAATGTTTACAATTTGCTTGATAAAAGCTATTTCACCGATGCTTATATCAGCGGGGCCAGCAGTAGCCGGACCATAGGCACGCCGAGGGCATTTTTGGGCTCGATCAAACTGGAATTTTAGCGCGGACAACGAGGGGGGGGCATCGTGCGTCCATGACCGGTCGGCCATCGGGTAAGCACAGCGTTTCCTGGTTGCCGACTGCGTGCGGGCTTGTCTGGCTGAATTGGCTGCGGCGACCCGCTATATCGCGTTCAACAGCGCCAATTCCGCCGGGTGCGGCGACAGGTAAAACGATTGGTCGATGAACGGATCGGGTTCGCGGCGGAAGTGGTGTTTCAGCAGCGTTAGCGGCACGATCAGCGGGAGCAGGCCGGTTCGATAGGCTTCGATAGTTTCGACCAGCTCCTGCTTGGCGTCGCTGTCCAGTTTCTGCTTCAAATAGCCCTGGATGTGCTGCAACACGTTGACGTGGTTGCCTCGGGTAGCGACGACCTTCAAACAGGCCATCAAGGCCGCCAGGTAGGCGTCGGCGATTTCGGTCAGATTCGCGGCATTGGCGTCGGCGACCAGCCGGCCCAGTGCGCGGGCCTGATTTTGGTCGTGGCTCATCGCGATCAGTTTATGGCGGCTGTGGAAGCTCATCAGGGCGTGTACACCGAGGCCGGCCTCTGTCAGCTCCCGCCAACGCCGCAACACGAATACCCGCTGAATAAAGTTCTCGCGCAATGCCGGGTCGCCGAGCCGGCCTTCCTCTTCGATCGGCAAATAGGGAAACCGGCGTTGGATAAATCCGGCGAAAATGCCGGTACCGCAACGCGCCGGTATGTCGTTTTTGTAGACCTTGACCCGCTCCATGCCGCAACTCGGCGAATCCTTCTTCAATATATAGCCGCACAGTTCGGCCAACCAGTCGGCCTGCTTTGCCGAGGCTTGTTCCAAACGCTCGGTGACATCGAACCCGTGGTCCTTGACGCCGACGCAACGTATCACGCCGGGCGCGGTTTCTCGCAGTTGCACGCAAGGGCGGGGGATGCCCAGGCCGGCTTCCACTTCCGGGCAGAAGGCGCGGAATTCGAAGTACTGGCCCAGCGTGCGTTCAATGTAGCTGTGGTATTTGTGAGCGCCGTCGTAACGGACTTCGTGGCCCAATAGACAGCTGCTGATACCGACTGGAATTTTCGTCATGGGATTTGCTCGGATGGTGGGTGCCGGTCGTAAATCAGTTGATCGGTGGCAAAGCCCAGGGTTCGAGCTTGGTCCACCAAGGCTTTTAACGTCGCGGCGGGTAATTGCGGATCGCGGGCCAGTATCCACAAATAGTCTCGGTCCGGGCCGGCGATCATCGCGTAACGATAGCCCGGTTTATCCAACGCGATGATGTTGTAGGCGCCGTAAAACGGCCCGAAAAACGACACTTGCAAGCGGCCGACAGTGGGCGTCTCGACGAATTCGGCCTGGCCTTCGGCGCTCTCCCGCTCGCCGGCTTCCGCCGAATAACCACTGTTCAACACCTTGACGCTACCGTCGGAATTCAGACTGTAGTCGGCGCGAATGTCGCTCAGGCCGCGTTCGAAGCGGTGATCCAGCCGAGCGATTTCGTACCAGGTGCCGAGGTATCGGGACAATTCGAAATCCTCGACCGCGACGACGCCGTCCGGGATGCCGGTGCAGCCGGTCAGAGTCAGTAACAGTAAACAGGTTTTACGCATCGAAGTTCTCTTGGATCGGCAGCGTGGTCAGCGCCTTGAATTGGGCTTTGATTAACCGGCTTTGGGTGCCGTGCTCGACGATCGGTGGCGGATAAGCGCCGGCCAGCGGTTGGCTGGCCCATTGGTGTATCACCTTCGCCGAATAAGCCCGCAATTCCGGCAACCAGGTTTTGATGTAGTCGCATTGCGGATCGAATTTTTGCTGTTGCAGCCAGGGGTTGAAGATCCGGAAATAGGGTTGGGCATCGCATCCGGTGGACGCCGCCCACTGCCAATTGCCGTTGTTGACGCAGGGATCGTAATCCAGCAGATGTTGGGCGAAATAGCGTTCGCCCCAGCGCCAGGAAATATGTAAATCCTTGACCAGAAAGGACGAGACCACCATCCGCAAGCGGTTGTGCATCCAGCCGGTTTGCTTCAATTCGCGCATCGCGGCGTCTATGATCGGGAAGCCGGTCAAGCCCTTGGTCCAGGCCGTGAAGTCGTCAAGATTATTGCGCCAGGGCACGGCGTCGTAGCGGCGGTCGAAAGCCTGCCCGAACACGTGCGGAAAGCGATAGGCGATGTGGCTGAAAAAATCGCGCCAATACAATTGTCGCAGCAACGGATGTTCCGGCCCTAATTGATGCTGAATCGCGGCGTATGCCTCGCGGACCGAGCAGGTGCCGAATTTTAGGTGTACCGACAACCGGCTGGTTTGGGCCAGTGCCGGGAAATCGCGGTTTTGCGCGTAGTCGCGACAGCTCGACACGGCTTGCAGACTTTGCAACGCGCTGGCGCGGCCGCCGGCAATCGGGTTGCGATGCGGACGCCGGTAGCGTTCCGGTAAATCGGCATCGTCGCCGGCCAGTGTGTCGGTATACCAACCACCGTCGGCCAGCGCGGCCGGCGCGGCGACCGGTATTTGCCGGGCTCGCCGGTAAAACGGGGTGAATACCTGAATGGGATTACCTTTAGCACTGGCGATTTGTTCCGGCTCGGTCAGCAGCAGGTCGTTGGTGATGTGCAAGGCCACGCCCAACGCATTGCAGCATTCGCGGATTTCGGCATCGCGGACTTGGCTGAACGGCGTGTAATCGCGGTTGATGTAGACCGCATCGAGGCGGAGCGTCTCGCGGAGACGGGCAATCAAATCGTGGGGCAGGGTTGCGAAGCAGTACAGCTTGCCGCCGCGGTTAACTAAATCGCGTTGCAGACCGGCGACGGCCTCCAGCATGTATTGCAGGCCGGGCTGGCTTTGATAGGGATGGGGTTGAATTTGGCGCGGATCGAACGCGAAGGCCGCTATCACCCGGTCCGCACCGCGCCGCGCGGCATTCAGCGCGGTATTGTCTTCCAGACGCAGGTCTCGCCGAAACAGGAACAGCGCGTTGCGATAGGGTTTGTCGGCCATGGCTTAGCAGTCGCCGAACTGCGCAATCATCTGCTGGCAATTGAACAAAATGTTGGGATAGTACCGATAAATCACCCAGCGCAACGCCAAATCGGCAAACGCCGCGACCGTCGCCAGCCGGGCCAGTACCGCCCAATGTCTTGCCGTGCAATGCGCCGAGCAGCGCCACACCGCGCCGGTCCAGTAAATCAACGGCATCAGGCAGATGAGGTGTATCGTGATCCAGCTGGCGGCCGTGAACGAACCTTCCTGAAGTCGATAATCGACGCCGAACAGGATCGGATTGTAAATCAGGAAGAACGGCCAGAACGCGCTACTTAGCCTGGTATAGCCCAGCCAACTCCATTGTAGGTAGAGGTATAACGTATTCGGCAGCTTGACTTCCCAGTAAGCGGGTGGCGGCGGCGTTAGCGAGTACAGCAGGATGGTCAGCGCAACGCCGACGGCGAGTGCCTCCCACCAAGCAATGAAGGTGGTGAATTCCAGTAATAAAGCCAGACTGTTGAAGAGCATAGACGGTCGGGATGGTCAGTGGCGGAGTAAAAGTTGGTTTAAAGCGTCGTCCAAACGCGGATAGCGAAAACCGAAGCCGTGATTCGATAAGCGGGTTGGTAACACGCGTTGGCCGCCCAGCAACAGTTCGGCCATTTCGCCCAATATCGGCCGCAACAGCCAGGCCGGCAGCGGCAACAGCATCGGCCGACCCAGCGTCCTGGCCAGGGCTTGGCTGAATTGACGATTGTCGACAGGCGTCGGCGCGGTGGCATTATACGGTCCGACCATATTGCTATCGTTCATTAAGGTTTCGACGATCGCCAGCCAATCCGTCAAATGTATCCAGGACATCCATTGCCTGCCGTCGCCGATCGTGCCGCCCAGCCCCAGGCGATAAACCGGCAACAGGCGTTGCAGCAGGCCGCCGCCGTTGCCCAATACCAAGCCGGTACGCAGCAAACAGACCCGGCAACCGGACGATCCGGCGACAATGGCCGCCGCCTCCCAGTCGGCGCACAGCTGCTGCGCGAAGTCGGGCTTGGGTGGGCTGGTCTCTTCCAATGGACGCTCGCCCTGGTCGCCGTATATGCCGATCGCAGAACCGCTAATCAGGACGCCCGGCGGCCGGGTCGAGGCATTAATCCAGTCGGCCAGTTGCCGGGTGGGGCCGATCCGGCTGTCGCGCAATTCCCGCTTGCGGTCCTGGCTCCAGCGCCGATCCAGAATGCCGGCACCGGCCAGATTGACGATGGCGCGGAATTCGCCGGCATCCGGCAAGTCTGTTAGCGTAACCACGGGCGCGACCCGATCGCCGAAGCGGGCGCGGACTTTTTCGGCGTCGCGGCTGAAGATGTGGACCGAATAGCCTTGCTTGAGCAGGACCTCGGTTAAGGCGCTGCCCAAAAAGCCGGTTCCGCCGGTGATTAATATCGCTGGATTTGCCATCTTCGTCGCCTCGTCGTCGGATCGTCAGTCGCGCTGGCCGGCGCCAAGCACCAAGGCTTGCCGCAGGCTCTTCAACCAGCCAACCAGTCTAAAGCCCAGCAGCAAACCGAGGATGACCAGATAAAAACCGGGCTCGGCCAGATTGCCCTTGAGTTGCCAATAGTAGTGCAGAATCACCAATACCGAGGCCAGATAGATGTAGCGGTGCAGCCGCTTCCACTGTTTGCCCATCCGTTTCATCGCCCATTTCGACGAGGTGATTGCCATCAACAGGATCAGGCTGTACGCGATCAGTCCCATCCACAAATAGTTGCTTTGCAGGACATCCGGCACGATGGCGTCCCAGGCCAGCGCGTGATCGACCCACAAATAGGCCAATAAATGCAGGCTGGCGTAAAGGAAACTGTACAGTCCGAAAATCTGCCGGTAATCGGCCATGCCGCGCCATTTGGATATGCTTTGTACGGGGGTAATCGTCAACGTGATCCATAAAAACCGCATGGCCCAATCGCCGAGCCGAATGTGCACGGCCTGAATTGGATTGGCGCCCAAACGATCCAGTTCGGTATCGGCGATCAGCCACAACAGCGGCAGCAAGCAGACCGCGAGCGTGATCGACTTTAAATGGCGGAGGATGAACGCGGACATTAGAAAAAATGATTCAGGTCCATCTGGCTATAAAGTTGGCCGACTTGGTCGGCATAGCCGTTGAACAATTCGGTTTTGCGGCGCGGCGTGAAAAAATCCGAGCCGAGCACGCGCTCGCTGGTTTGGGTCCAGCGCGGATGGGCCACCGCCGGGTTGACGTTGGCGTAAAAGCCGTATTCGCTCGGCGCGTAGCGGCTCCAGGACGTCAACGGCGCTCGCCGGGTCAATTCGATTTTGACGATGGCTTTGATGCTTTTGAAGCCATATTTCCAGGGTACGACCAAGCGCAGCGGCGCGCCATTTTGCTTGGGTAGATCCCGTCCGTACATGCCGCTGGCCAAAATCGTTAACGGATGCAACGCTTCGTCCAGGCGTAGTCCTTCGACATAAGGCCAGTCCAACATCGCGCCGGCCCGCAATTTGGGCATGGCCTCGGGTTGCGCGGCCGAGGTGAACTTGACGAAACGGGCGGCGGACAGCGGTTGAGCGCGTTTCAGCAAGTCCGCCAACGGAAAGCCTAGCCACGGAATTACCGCCGACCAACCTTCCACGCAGCGTAAGCGGTAGATGCGTTCCTGGCGGGGATGGTCGCGCAGTATGTCCTCGAGTCGGTAGAGGCCGGGCTTTTCGACTTCGCCGGCGATTTCGATTTGCCAAGGCTCGACGGCGATATGTCTAGCCAATTGCGCGACGCTTTCCTTGTCGAAAGCTAGCTCGTAGTAATTGTTGTATTGCTCGACCAGCCTGGCTGGGGTAACGGCGTTGGCGTCGGCTATCGATTGCCGGGTTTGGGTCGCGGCGGCCAAGGTCCACGGCGCGGCGGCGGCCAGCCCCATGGCTTTCAGAAGAACGCGGCGGGATTGGAATATGGCTGGGTCGGTCACGTCGTGATCGCGAAAGGCCTGGCGGGTTTTAATCAACATGGCTGGGACCTCACGGCTTTTTGCTGTTGGGTATCCAACGCAGCAACTTGCGAAACTGGCGTTCGGTAATGAAGGCCAGCGAAAACAATTGAATGAAATTTTCCGCTTCGATCAAGTCCAGTCCGATCTGGGCCGGCGCCAATTCCAGCCGGGTGCCGAACAGCCGGTCCCATATTGCCAGCACGATGCCGTAGTTACTGTCGTGTTCGCTACGCAATTTAGAGTGGTGGGTGCGGTGCAGCGAGGGGGTGATAATCAGTTGCGACAGGGCCTGCTCGTGCGGCACGCGCAGGTTGGCGTGGTGAAAAAAGATGAAAAACAGTTCGATGATTTCGATCGATAGCACTAGATAGGCATCCACCCCAATCAATACCACGAACACGCATTTGTAGAGGATTTCCAGCAACAGGTCGAAGACGTGGAAGCGAAAGCCGGTCGAGACGTTGAAACACTTGTCGCTATGGTGGATTTTGTGGAACCGCCACAGCCATTCGAAGCGATGACTGGCATAGTGCCAAGCGTAAATCGCCAAATCGAAAAAGGCGAAGGCCAACAGCCATTTCACCGGACCGTTGTCCAACTTGCCAAGTAGACCGAAATCGGCGAATTGTTGAGCGACCAGAAATAGCGACGAGGCGCGCAATACCGTCAATATCAGATTATTGATTAAAAAGGCGGCGGTGTTGGTTACCAGCGACTCTTTGTAGATTTTGGTCGAAAACGGCAAATGGGGCTGACGTTTTTCCAAAACCAGTAAAGCGACGAAGGCCAGAATGGCGAGCCCGAACAAGGCTTGGTTAAAAGCGATCGCGGCGGCGGGTTGGGTATCGATTGCGGCGTTCATTGGACACCTCCGTCGGATTAACCGGTTTGGCCGGGCGTGCTGCCCAGCAGGGCGGAGAGGGCTTGGATTTCGTGATCGGCGTTGACTTGCTGGGTAATGTCGTATTGCACGCCGAGGTAGTACATCACCCGTTGTTTGTTATCGAACAGCGGGATAATGCGTAGCCGGTTGTGAAACAGGGTGCCGTCCTTCTTGTAATTTCGCAGCTCGACTTCGACCGATTCATGCTTACGCATCGCTTCCGCAATTTGGCGGCGGGCCGGCTGGTCGCGGTCTTCACCTTGCAAAAACCGGCAATTGTGGCCGACGATTTCATCGCTACCGTATCCGGTCAGGCGCTCGAAGGCCTTGTTGGCGTAAACGATGGGGGCATCGTCGAGATCGGGATCGGCCAACGTCACGCCGTTGACGCATTCGTCGAGTATCGCCGATAGAATTTGCGGAATGATGCCGCTGTCTTTTTTGACTACGAAAGGCATGTTAGTTACTCCCGGTAAGCGTTTTATTTTTATGGTCGAACTTGACGCCAGACTAAGGCGACTCGGCGACGATCAGGTTGCGAATGTTTTCCACGGTATTTTCGGCGCCGTCTTCTATCGCGGCTCGGATCAGTTTCTCGAAGGGCCGCATGAACACGTCGAGATTGAGCAACTCGAAGCGAAAGGTCAGGCGAGTCGGGCTGCGGTCGTTGAGACCTTCGAGTAAATAACTATGCCGATACGGTGACGTCAAGCCGCGAAAAATCAGGGTGTCTTCGGGTTGGTATTCGGTGATTTCGAACACCGATTCGATGGGCTCGCCGTTTTCGAGTATGCATTGTCGAGCCTTGGCGCCGACGAACACTTCCTCGCCGTCCAAGGCTTGAAACGCCAATAATTCTTCGGCCCATTTCGGGTAATTGTCGAAAAAGCGGGTGCCGACGAAATCGAACACTTCAGTGATCGGTTTTTCAATCTCGACACTGGCTTGGCCGGCGACCGGCCTGGTGGCGTCGAACGGTAGCTTGATAGGCATGGAGTCCCCCTCTCTGAATGCAAGCTTGGTGAAGTCGGCCGGTTTGTCGTTATTGTGGTGCCGGCCGTTGGTCGATTAACTTTGCGTAGTCATCAATTAATGTCCTTTCGAAGCGGAAGATCCTCCGTGTCGATCTTGGCGGAATGCCGCTAGACCGCCGTACACCAGGTGAGATGCGCCGGCGTACAGGAATAGCTCGGCGTATTTCTCGTCGATTTCGATCTGGTTGATCGAAGCGTAAAACCCCAACGACGCGGTCAACAATAATAAAAACACGCCCAGACCGGCGACCGCGGCCGGGCTGTTGCCGTATAAATAAAAGCTGTAGACGGCAATCTGCACCAGACTCAAGTAAAACATCATCAAGCGCAGATTGTTGGCGAGCGGACCGTACAGGTCGCTGTTATCCTCGAAATAGATTGCACCGCCGAACATCGACAACGCCGAGCTGATCAGAACCAGCAACACCGCGGCGTTAAAGTTGACTTGCAGCAGCAATTCCACGATGTCGAGGGTTTTGCCCGCTAGGGTTTTGGTCTGCATCGCGACACCTCGAAAAAGATACCCTCCAAGAGTGTTGCAGGTTTGGAGGGTATATAGAGGAGGAAGGTTAAGACGCCAGGGCCGGTCCCGGTTCCAGGCTTCCGTCTATTGGGTTTGCGTCGGCGGGCTCCGCATCCGCATCCTCGGCAACCACCGGTTCCGGCTCGGGTTCCGGCGGCGCGATTTGGTGGCCGCGCATCAGTAAGTCGATTTGAAATTTATCCAGGGTTTCCCAGTCCAGCAGGGCGTGCGCCATGTTGTGCAGGATTTCGATGTTTTCCTTCAAAATGGTCTCCGCGCGGTTGTAATTCGTATCGACCACCGCACGAATCTCGTCGTCGATCACTTGTGCCATTTTTTCCGACATCGGCTTGGATTGCGGGCCCATGTAGCCGCCTTCGCTGTCGCCGTAGTCCATTGGACCCAGTCGTTCCGACAAGCCCCATTTGGTCACCATATTCCGGGCCAGTTGGGTGGCGCGCATGATGTCGTTCGAAGCGCCAGTGGTGACCTTGTTCTTACCGTAGATCAACGCTTCGGCGACCCGGCCGCCGAACAGACTGGAGATTTGGCTCTCCAATTTATCCTTGCTGGCGCTGTACTGATCGCGCTCGGGCAGGAACATCGTGATGCCCAACGCGCCGCCGCGCGGCATGATGCTGACCTTGTAAACCGGATCGTGCTCGGGCACCAAGCGGCCGACAATCGCGTGGCCGGCTTCGTGGTAGGCGGTCATCAGCAAATCGTCACGGCTCATCACCATCGTGCGTTTCTCGGCGCCCATGATCATTTTGTCGCGGGCTTTGTCGAGTTCGGCCATCGACACCACTTTCTTGTTGTTGCGAGCCGCGAACAGGGCGCCCTCGTTAATCAGGTTGGCCAGTTCGGCGCCGGAAAATCCCGGCGTGCCGCGCGCCAGATCGTTGATGTTGACGTCTTCGGCCAGCGGTACCCGCGCGCCGTGGACCTTGAGGATTTGCTCGCGGCCCTTGATGTCCGGCAAGCCGACTTGCACTTGACGGTCGAACCGGCCGGGACGCAGCAGCGCCTTATCCAGCACGTCGGCGCGGTTGGTGGCGGCGATGACAATGATGCCTTCGTTGCCGCTGAAACCATCCATTTCCACCAGCAATTGGTTCAGGGTTTGCTCGCGTTCGTCGTTGCCCAGATTGCCGCTGCCGCGCTGGCGGCCAACCGCGTCGATCTCGTCGATGAAGATGATGCAGGGCGCGCGCTTTTTGGCTTGCTCGAACATGTCGCGGACCCTGGCCGCGCCGACCCCGACGAACATTTCGACGAAATCGGAGCCGGAGATCGAGAAGAACGGCACGCCCGCTTCGCCGGCGATGGCTCTGGCCAGCAGAGTCTTACCGGTTCCGGGAGGGCCGACCATCAGCACGCCGCGCGGGATTTTGCCGCCCAGGGCTTCGTATTTGCTGGGGTCTTTCAGGAAGTCGACCATCTCCTTGACGTCTTCCTTGGCTTCCTCGACGCCGGCCACGTCGCCGAAGCGAACCTTGACTTGATCCTCGGCCATCAATTTGGCGCGGCTCTTGCCGAAGCCCATTTGGCCGCCGGGACCCGCGCCTTGCTGACGGCGCATGAAATAAACCAGCACCGCGATCAATAGCAAGGTTGGCGCCCACGACATCAGTATTTGAAATAAGGTTGACGGCGGTTGCGGTTTTTCGACTTTGATCTTGACGCCGTATTCCAACAATTCGTCGATCATCCGGGCGTCATTCGGGTTATAGGTGACGAAGCGGGTGCCGTTCTGACGGCGGCCCTCGACGTCGTAACCGCTAATCACGACTTCGGTAACGACTTTGTTGCGGACATCCTCGATGAAATCCGAATAAGAGATTTCGTAATGAGGATCGTAATCGGGCAGGCTGCGGTTGAGCACCGCCGATACCACGATACCGATCGCCGCGATGATCGTAATGAAGATTAAGAATTTTTTCATGGCGCGGTTCCCCGTTTATTTTTCGCTGGAGAAGTATTTGAAAAAGTCCGAATCCGGTTTCAACACCAGGGTATCCTGAGTTTTCTCGAACGAGGTTTGGTACGCCTGCAGCGAGCGGTAAAAGGCGTAGAACTCCGGATTGCGTCCGAAACTTTTCGCATAGATTTCGGCGGAGCCGGCGTCGCCGCGGCCGCGAATGTTTTCGGCATCTCGCTGGGCGTTGGCTACGATGACTTGCCGCTGCTTGTCGGCCTCGGCGCTGATTTGTTCGGCGCTTTCGGCGCCTTGCGAACGGAATTCCCGGGCGACCCGTTCCCGCTCGGCGCGCATCCTTTGATAAACCGAGCTGCTGACTTCCGGTGGCAAATCGATGCGTTTGACGCGGATATCGATCAGCTCGATGCCGAACTTGGCCGCGGTCGGCGCCAGTTTTTGCAGCAAAGTGTTGCGCAACTCGCTGCGGTCTTCGGAGATCAGTTGTTTGATGGTCCTGACGCCGAACTCGCTACGCATCGCGTCCTTCATGATTTGGTCCAGGCGCAGGTTCGCTTGAAACTCGTCGCCGCCGACCGTGGTGTAAAAAAGACCCACATCACCGATTCGCCACTTGGCGAACGAGTCGACTATAACGTTCTTCTTTTCGGAGGTAAGAAAACGCTCGGACTTGGCGTCCAAGGTCAGCACGCGCGCATCAAACGTGCTGACGTTATTGATGATGGGGGTCTTAAAATGGAGTCCCGGCTTGTAATCGGCGCTAACCATTTCACCGAGACGGAACAGGATGGCTTTTTCATGTTCGCGGACGTAAAACACGGACATGTAGGCCAAAATCAGTAACAACAGACTGCTGGGAATCAGGACTTGGATTCGGCTGCTCATGGTTTGCTCCTGCTTGGGCGTAAATCGCCGCCGCTGCTTTTGCGGGCGGCATTTTTATCTTTTGCGGACGGTTCGATGTTATGCTCGGCTTCTACTCCGCCGGTGGTCGCCGAACTGGCCGGATGGCCGGCGGTTTGCGGTAGCGGCATGTAAAGCATCGGGTTGGCGCCGTCGGCGCCCAACATGATTTTATTGGTACTGCTGTACAGTTTTTCCTTGGCTTCCAGATAGAGACGCTTGCGGGTAATCGCCGGGTTTTTCTCGTATTCCACCAATAACTGATCGAACCGTTCGGTTTCGCCCTTGGCTTTGGCGAGTTTCTCAGCCTCGTAAGCCTCGGCCTCCTGGATGATTCGAGACGCGGCACCGCGGGCCTTGGGGATAATCTCGTTGGAATAGGCTTCGGCTTCGTTGATCAAGCGTTGCTTGTCCTCCCGAGCCCGAATCGCGTCCTCGAACGCGCCTTGAACTTCTTCTGGCGGTTGAGCGTCTTGCAAGTTGACGCTGGCGATCGTGATGCCGGTGCGGTAGTCGTCCATCGCTTGTTGAATCTGTTCCTTTAGTTCGGCGACGATTTGGCTGCGGCCCTCGGTCAGTACGAAGTCCATGTTGTTACGGCCGATCACCGCGCGTTCGACGCTCTCGGTGACTTGCTTCAACGTGTTTTCGTTATCCTTGACGCTGTACAAGTAGTTTTTGGCGTTGTTGACCTGATATTGCACCGCCAGACGGACATTGATGATGTTTTCGTCCGCGGTCAACATTAAGGATTCCGCCGGAATCAACGACGATTTGCTCAATCGGCTGGAATCGCGGTAGCCGATTTCGATGAAGCGTTGTTGCTCGACGTTGACGATGGTGACCTCTTCGATCGGCAGCGGAAAGTGCCAATGCGGGCCCGGTAGCGTCGTGTCGGCATAGGCGCCGAAACGGGCAACCACGCCGCGATTGCCTTCTCCAACGATGTAAAAGCCGCTGCCCAGCCAAGCGACGACCAGTGTGCCGCCGAGCATCGAAGCCACCTTGGACATGGAAAACAGGTGTTTGTGATCGTTATAAAAATCGTTGGCCTTGCCCGAAAACTGTCGCCATTGCTTATCCACCTCCAGCTTCCAGTCCGGCTGCGGCTCGTGTTTACCGGTATTTTGTTTTTCTGATGACATAATCACTCCTCTTGTTAAGTGTTAGCCTGACCTGCGTCGTTACTTGTTATAGTTAGCCATCCCTGGGCTCGAGAAATAGCATAAGGTCAAAACCAAACTGTTGTTTCAGTTTTTTTAAGGCATCGTTCTGAATTTGCCGAACTCTTTCCCGGGTGACATGCAGTTGGTCCGCGACGGCCTGTAAGGTCATTTCGGTATGATCGCGCAATCCGAAACGCATCGTCAGAATGGCCGCTTGCTTCTCCGGCAAGGATGCCACCGCTTTGTCGACGTATTGAGCCAAATCCCTTTCTATTAGTTCATCCAGCGGTAAACTGAATTGGTGCTGTTGCATTTTCGCCATCAGATCCAGGCCGTCTTCGTCGTCGTTGACCGCCGCGTCCAGCGAATGAGTCGCTTGGTAGTAGCTGCTGATGGTCTTGATCTCCTGTTCCGACAGATCACAACCCGCTTTCAGTTCTTCAAGCGTCGGCCAACGTTCGTTCTTTAAATAACAGGTACGCATCGCGTCGAACACGGTGTTGGCTTTTTCGGCCAGCGCGACCGGCAGGCGAACGATGCGCTCCTGCTTGACGATCAAGCGGGAAATCGCTTGCTTGATCCAGTAAATCGCATACGTGGAAAAGCAGATACCCCGATCCGGATCGAAACGGTCGACCGCCTTGATGAGTCCCACCAGCCCCTCCTGCATCAAATCGTCGAAACTCAGATTGCTGGTTTTGTATTTGTGGGCGACGAAGGCCACCAGGCCGGTGTTGGCGCTGATCATTTGTTGGCGAGCTGCTTTCAATTCCTTTCTGGCCGCCGTCAATCTCGCCTTGTACGCCGTATCCTCGATCAAGGCTTCGGCGCTGGCGGCGACGGCCAATAAAAATACGGGCATGAAGTGCAGTTTGTCCAATAGCGGTAACAGAGTTCGGATGGCGTCGCATTGATTGAGCCTTTGCGGTTCGAAAAGTTGTACAAAGTAATCTTCTTGTACAAGTTCGTCATCGACAATCTGGTCGATTTGATCGGGGCAGTGGCTGCAATCGACGTTCAAACCGATGGCGAGCGTGTCCAACAAGGCTTTGTAGTCTTGCTGACTTCTGGAGGCCACCAGCTCGGAACAATCGCCGCCTTTTTGCAGTTGCCTTATCAATTGTTCGGCAAGGGCTTGTGCGGCGCTTCGGTCGTTCCGAATCAGGACGGACAGATGTTGCCGGGCCTGTTCCAGTTTGCCGGCCAGCCGAGAGGTTTCCGATTCTTGCGTCGGTTGAATCTCTTCGAATGCATTGGAAGCGGTGAGCTCTGACATAGCGTTTCTTTTTTTATTTTTAAGTTGGCAATAACGTTACTACCTTGTAGAATATTTGTCAAAGAAAATAATGTACAAAACGTGAACAATGTACTCAATCAAGGCCATTACCTCGTTGACCGGCTTGACCCCCGAGACCCTTAGGGCCTGGGAGAGACGCTATTCGTGTATCACGCCGTCCCGCACCGGTACCGGTCGGCGCTATTATTCCCAGCAAGACCTGGAAAAACTGACCTTGCTGGTCAATCTGACTCGCAACGGCCATCCGATCAGTAAGATCGCCGGCATGGATTGCCCGCAATTACGGGCGTTCCAGGAACAAGCCGCGCCGACGGTGGCCGAGCCGCGCACTTTGCCGCTGATCGAGCAAATCGTCGATGCATTAGCCGAGTATCGGATCGAGCGTTGCGAGCAACTGTTGAAACGGGCGCTGTTGGCAAGCGAGCCGTTGGACTACGCCAGAGACGTTTTGTTGCCGGCGTTGCATAAAGTCGGTTATTTGTGGGAGCAGGGCCGATTGAACATTGCCCAGGAACATATGTTTTCGAGTTGCGTGCAGCGTATCGTGCTGACGATGGTCAACAATTTGCACCGACCCTCGCCTAACAACCCGTCCATCATGTTCGCGACCCCGAGCGGCGAGCCGCATGAATTCGGAATCCTGTTGTGTTGCCTGGTGGCTTCGGCCCAGCAATACCAATGTTATTACCTCGGCGCCGATTTGCCGGCGGCCGATATTGTCGCCGCCGCCGCGCATTTACGTCCGGACGCGCTGGTCATGGGGCTGGTGAAGACGCCGCCGGAAACAGCGACGCTCTTGGAACTAAAACAGATACTCGGCGCCAGTCTCGACAGCAAGCTTTGGTTGGGCGGCAGCGGTGCGGATTACATCGCCTCACACGCCCTGGCGGATTTGTCCCGGTGCGAATTGATCGGCGACATCGATCATTTCGACGCCAAGATCAAACAGCAACGGGTGCTGAGTTAGCGGGGCGCCAGACAGAAGATTGGTCCACGTTGCCGCACGAAGTTCTGGCGTTCACCAAGTGGAATCTAAGCGCATTTCCAGGCGCGTCACCATGACCTTTTCAACCGAGAGCTTCGCCGAGCCGATTTTGATTTAAAATTGCCGCCTTCCGCGTCATCGAGCGCACTCGGGTTTTTTTAAAAACGCCACAGACCAGCGATGCACATTATCGATTTAGCGGCCGAGCCCGAGCATCTGCCAACCTTGGCTGCTTGGCACCATCAGCAGTGGGCCGACTTAAACCCCGGCTTCGTCCTGAGTGAGCGGGTCGCTCGAATGCAGGCTTATCTAGGCGCGGACTTGGTGCCGAGTACTTTTGTCGGCAAGTGGCAGGGTAGGCTGGCTGGCTCCGCCGCTATCATCGAATCCGACATGGATACCCGGCCGGAACTGAGTCCGTGGTTGGCCAGCGTCTACGTGGCGCCGGAATTTCGCGATCGCGGCGTCGGTTCGGCACTAGTGCGCCATGCGATGGCGCAAGTCGAGGCGGCCGGCGTCGGCGCTTTATATTTGTTCACGCCGGATCGCGCGAGTTTTTACCGCCGTCTAGGTTGGCGGAGCGTGGCCGAGGAATTTTACCGAGGCCACGCCGTGACGGTGATGCGGGTGGATTTTTGAATCGATTTATGCTGGCAAGTCTTTGATATTTTTTATGAAAAACGAAACAGCTTGAGCGTATCGGTCATCCAGTCGTAAGCCGCTGCCCGATCCGTCAGCGGAGACCAGATGGCTTCGTTGTTGGAAACGAAGCCTTGCACTTGAGCCTGCGTGTTGAGTGCTTGAGTATGTATAGTCACGATCATGTCTCCACATCCCAACTTTTGCAGCATCAGGCGCATCTCGCACTGGACATACATCCCCTCGTCTAGGCTTATGTGTCATGGGACAAGGCTCCAAATCCCCGTTCGAGTCGCTATCCGTTAAAATACGCGCTTTTTGGGCGCTTGCCATGCGGATACACGCTTTACCTCCTCAACTGGTCAACCAGATCGCCGCCGGCGAGGTCGTCGAGCGTCCGGCGTCGGTGGTTAAGGAATTGGTCGAGAACTGCTTCGACGCTGGCGCCAACCAAGTCACGATAGACATCGAGCAGGGCGGTATCCGCCAAATTCGGATTCGCGACAACGGCTGCGGCATCGTCAAGGACGACCTGGCGCTGGCGTTATCTCGCCACGCCACCAGCAAAATCGCGTCGTTGGACGATCTGGAGCAGGTCGGGACCATGGGGTTTCGCGGCGAGGCCTTGCCCAGCATCAGTTCGGTGGCGCGGTTGACCTTGATTTCCCGCACCCCGGAGGCCGATTGCGCCTGGCTGGTCAGTGCGGACGGCACCGAAAAAAACTTCGATCCGCAACCCGATCCGCATCCAGCCGGGACCACCGTGGATGTCCGCGATTTGTTCTACAACACCCCGGCCCGCCGCAAATTTCTAAAAGCCGAGAAAACCGAGTTTGCTCATATCGAAAGCCTGATCCAAAAACTCGCCTTGGCCCGTTTCGATGTCGGTTTCGTGTTGAACCACAATCAGCGCGAGATTCTGCATCTGAAGCCGGCCACCAGCCTGACCGAGCAGGAAAAACGCATCGCCGCGATCTGCGGCTCGGCGTTTATCGAGCTGTCGGTGAAGATCGATTACGCCGCCTCCGGTCTGCAGTTACACGGATGGGTAGGCTTGCCGACTTTTTCGCGCGGTCAGCAGGATCAGCAGTTTTTTTACGTCAACGGCCGCTTGATCAAGGACAGGCTGGTCGCGCACGCGGTCAAGCAAGCCTATCAGGACGTCCTGTATCACGGTCGCCACCCGGTGTTTGTGTTGTATTTGACGCTGGACCCGGCACTGGTCGATGTGAATGCGCATCCGACCAAACTGGAGGTGAGGTTTCGTGAGGGCCGGACGGTACACGATTTTTTGTTCCAGGCTTTGCATCGCAGTCTGGCGGCTCAGCGACCCGGTAGCGAGGGGGGCATCGCGATAGACCATCAAAGCTTGCCTGATGCCCAAGTGCAAGTTCCGAATCCGGCTGCCGCGCCAGCGCCGTTGCAAGCCTCTTTACCGTTGGACTTGTCCGAGCCGCCGGCGCGGACCGGACAGCCGGAGCCAAGCGCTTACCGGCCAACGGCGCGGCCGGCGGTTAACGTGCCGGAGCAAATCCTGGCCTACGCCAAACTCTATCCGACCGACGATACGCCGCCCGCCGCCGCGCCGGCCTCGGCGATGCCGCCGCTGGGTTTCGCGGTGGCGCATATCCACAATATCTACATTCTGGCCGAAACGGCCGACGGCATAATTCTGGTCGATGCGCATGCCGCCCACGAGCGAGTGACTTACGAGCGCTTGAAGCAGCATTACCATCAGTCCGCCATCGTCTCCCAGCCTTTGTTGCTGCCGATCAAATTGCAGGTGACGGCCGCCGAGGCCGATCTTGCCGAACGCGAGCATGCGTTTTTTCACGACTTGGGCTTCGAATTGACCCGCTCCGGGCCGGAAACCGTGGTGCTGCGCGCGACGCCGGCCCTGCTGGCGAAGACCGATGTCGATCGGCTGGTGCGCGATTTGTTGGCCGATTTGCTCAACGACGGCTTCAGTCGCCAAGTCGAGGAGAAAATCAATGCTGTGTTGGCGACGATGGCTTGCCACGGTTCGGTCAGAGCCCGCCGCAAGCTCAGTATCGACGAAATGAATGCCTTGCTGCGCGACATGGAGCAAACCGAGCGTATTGGTCAATGCAATCACGGCAGACCGACTTGGGTACGCTTGAGCCACCAGGATCTGGACCGCTTTTTCATGCGCGGTCAATGATGGAGCAGCCGAGCAAAGCCAAGGTGGTCTTGTTGATGGGGCCGACCGCATCCGGCAAGTCGGCGTTGGCGGTGGCCATGGCGCAAGCGATGAACAGCGAAATCGTCAGCGTCGATTCGGCGCTGGTGTATCGCGGCATGGACATAGGTACCGCTAAACCGACGCCGGCCGAGCGCGGCGGCGTCCCGCATCATTTGATCGACATCCTCGATCCGCGCGATAGCTTTTCGACCGGCCAATTCCGCGATCGAGCCCTGGCCGCGATCGACGACATCCTGCAACGCGGCCGGTTGCCGATTCTGGTCGGCGGCACGATGCTGTATTTCAGCGCGTTAACCCAAGGTTTGGCTCGATTGCCGGCCGCCGATGCCGACCTGCGGCGCCGGCTGGACAGCGAGTTGGCTGAATTCGGCAAGGCGGCGATGCACGCCCGCCTAGCGCAAGTCGATCCGCAAGCGGCGGCGCGCATCCACGCCAACGATCCGCAACGGGTACAGCGGGCGCTGGAGGTTTACCAACTCAGCGGCCGGCCGCTGAGCAGTTTTTTCGGTGCGGCCGGCGAGGTCGAAACGCCTTACCGCTATGTCAAATTGATCGTGGCTCCGGAACACCGAGCTACCTTGCACGACAAGATCGCACGGCGTTTCGACGCAATGTTGGCCGGCGGATTTATCGACGAAGTACGGGCGTTGCGCGCGCGCGGCGACCTGGATACGGCGATGCCGTCGGTGCGTTGCGTCGGCTATCGCCAGGCCTGGAGCTATCTGGACGGCGAATACGATTTCGCGACCTTTCGGGAGAAAGCCATCGTTGCCACCCGTCAACTTGCCAAGCGCCAATTCACTTGGCTGCGTAAGGAACAGGACGCGCTGCATTTGTTGAGCGAGGCACCGGATTTATTGGCGCAAGCGCTGGCGGCGGTTGAACATGACTAAAGCCGATCAGCGCCGGCAAGCGTATCGAGCCAGAGCTATGCAAAGCGAGCCGGCTTTGCATAGCGCGGCAATCCAATGTCGCTTAATGAATCAGATCTGGTTTCAGACCGCCGTTACGGTGCTGTGGTATGTCGGTTGTCGTTCTGAAGTCCAGACCCATACGGCGATTAACGACACCTTGGCGCTAGGAAAGTCGGTGGTCGTGCCTTATTGCACCGAGGACGCCGGCGGCGCGCGCTGTTTGGGTTTGTGGGGTTTGAACGATTTATCCGAGTTGCGGCCCGGTACCTGGCGGATTCCGGAACCGCCGGTAGAAAGACGCTACCAACCCGAGCGGCAAGTGGCGGTCACCGATCTGGATTTGGTACTGGTGCCAGGCGTGGCTTTCGATAAGCGCGGCGGGCGTTTGGGCAACGGCGCCGGGTACTACGATCGTTTGTTGAGTCAGGTTCGAGCCGATTGTTTATTGGTCGGCATTTGCTACGAGTCTCAATTGGTATCCGACGTCGTGACCGAGCCGCACGATGTGTTTATGGATTATGTGATAACCGAAGCCGCGCTTTACCGTGGCAGGGGGAGAGAGGGGTGACGATGTTTAGAGCGTGTTTGGAGAGCGTCGAGACGACGCCGGCTTTTGTGTTGGACATGGACAAAGTCGCCGAAAATTTGCGACCGTTGTTGGCCTTGCGGGATATGGCCGGCTGTCACGTGCTGTATTCGATCAAGGCCTTGCCCTTGGGCTTTTTAATGGAATCGTTGCGCGGGCGAATCGACGGTTTTTCGGTCAGTTCCTTGTTCGAGGCGCGATGGGCTTACGAAATTCTGGGCGGGTCCGGCACCGTGCATTTGACTTCACCAGGTCTACGCCCGGCCGAAATCGCCGAATTGCGCAAAATTTGCACTCATATCAGCTTCAACTCCTTGAGCCAGTATCAGCGCCTGGCTGATAACTCCTTGTATGCCTCCAAGGGATTGCGGATCAACCCGAAACTTTCGTTTATCGACGACCCGCGCTTCGACCCGTGTCGGCCGCATTCCAAGCTGGGCGTGGACGTCGCCGAATTGAGCGGCGGCTTGCCGCCGGGCGTTAAGGGTTTGCACTTTCATAACGTATTCGACAGCACGGATTTTACCCCGCTGATGAAAACCCTGGCCGTGATCCAGCCATTGCTGATGAAGGCGCCAACCTTACACTGGCTGAATCTGGGTGGCGGCTATCGTTACCGCGACGCACCCGGCCAGTTGGTTCAGGTCTTGCGACGCTTGCGCGAAAGCTTTGGATTGTCGGTGTTTTTGGAGCCGGGCAAGGCCTTGGTCGGCGACGCCGGTTATTTGGTGACTACAGTGCTGGATCGCTTCGACAGCGACGGCAAAACCGTGCTGATTGTGGATACGTCGATCAACCATCATCCGGAAGTCTTCGAGTACCAACGCCAACCCCGATTGTTGGATAGCGATGAATACGGCTTGCATTCGGCGATAGTGGCCGGGTCTACCTGTTTGGCCGGTGACGTATTCGGTACTTACCGTTTTCGGCGTGTGCCGGAGGTGGGCGAAAAATTGGTGTTCGCCGAGCTCGGCGCCTACAGTCTGATCAAGGCCAATCGTTTTAACGGCTATAACTTGCCGGATGTCTATTCATTGTCGGCCGGTAGCCTGCAAATTCGCCAGCAATATGCCTACGATGTCTATCGCGAACAATGGCATTCCGCCAATTGTGAGCCGTCTCTAAGACCCGCGGATTAATCGGCCGATTTTTCCGTGTATCCCGCTAAACCGGACCGGTTTCACAAATTCGGTTCGGTGAATTCCTACAATAACTTCGTGTTTCAAATAAAGGGAGTGTCCATCTTAAAAGATGATACTTATTGGTTGGGAGATTTCCGAATATAGCGGAAACTCTCGGATTCAGCAGAGTTGGCTCGGTTGGTGTGCCTGCTGATGATAATTTAAAAGGTGACCGAAATGAAAGCGACAGAATATAAAAAGATAAGAACACTTGCGACCGCGATTTTGGCCGTGGTGTCCGCCAATGCAATGGCCAGCCAAGCGCCATTGATTAAAGAATTGCCCCACAACGTTTATCACGTTATTCAAAACAAAACCTTACGGGATGCCGCCGATCAATTGGCCAACCGTACCGGTATAACCTTTAAAATCAATGCCGATCTCGAGAATGACACCATTACGCATAAAATTGTTGGCGACGATTGGAATATGGGATTGCATCAATTACTCGCCGGCTATAATCACAGCATAATCGCCGAAAGTGGAATTATTAAAACCGTAGTCATTACCGGACGCAACGGTAGTGGTTTAAATAAATCCGCGGACAATTCACTGGGTGCCGAAATGATCGTAGTCGCGCCGGATTATGCGAATAATCTTCCGGAGCGATATAAAAATTTTAAACCAGGCTCGGTCATGAATGTTAATTTGCCGATGGATCAATTAGCTGAGGTACCGATCGGAAAAACCTTTACGCTGGATTTACCGATAGGCCAATACAACGTAGTTCACGATAATGCCGTAGAGCATGCGGATGGCAGTTCAACCTGGATCGGTTATTTGGACGACGAAGGTAAAGGCTATCGGGTTTATCTCTCCCAAGGCGATGCCGGTGTAATCGGCAATGTCTTCACACCGGATGGCGCCTACAATATCGAAACGGTCGACGGTAAAACGGTCGTGGTTGATTTGGATAAATCCGGCTTGCAAACCGCCGGTTTCGAAGGCGATCAACAGGAAGCCATGGCGGACGAATCGGTGACGATGAACGACGCCGTGGGTAACGCCAACAATTTGGATTCCCTGCGAGTCGCGGCAGAAACTGCCAGGGCAACGGCGAACGCCTTAACCGCCGAAGCCAACGCGGTGTATCAACAATACCTAAGCGCAAAATCTCAAGCCGACGCCGGAGCGCAAACCGTCGCGTCGCTAAGCAACGCGTTAAATGCCGCCAAAACCGCTTTGGCAAACGCGAAAACCGCGTTGAGCAAAGACAAAAAAAATTCGGCTTTAAAAGCGGCGGTGAATTCGGCGCAAGCCAATGTCAACAACCTGAATGGTCAACTGCGCCAAGCTAATTCGACCAATAAAACGGCTCAATCCAATGCGACACAATTGAAGTCGTCTTACGATAAAAAATATGCGCTCGCGGTCGCTGCGGAAACCAAGGCGAAAACCGCCGAAGCCACGTATGCGGCGGCTAGCGTGCAAACGACGGCTAACGCTACGGTCAGTACCACGACAAGTTCCAGCAATGCGGTGGTCGATTTAATGGTGCTTTACACCACCGTCAACCAAACCGCAACGTACGCGAAACAACGGATTGCCTATTTGGTCGACGTATCCAACCAATCTTACAAAGATTCGGGAATTAATATGAGCTTGAGATTGGTACACGCGAGACCAACCACCTATGTGGAGAGTAATTCCAACTCGCAAGCCCTGTCCGATTTGGCGTACGACAAAGGCGCGTTTGCCGGCACTGCCGCGCTCCGTAACAAGTACGGCGCCGATTTGGTGATGCTATTTAGACCGCTCTACGCAAAAACCGCCGGCAGCTGCGGCACCACCTACGTCGGCTTTGCCAACGGCGGCGCGGCGAACGCCAAATTCGGTTTCGGAACTATTGGCGACGGCTACTCCAAAGACTCGATGACCAATTACTATTGCGGAGCCAATACATTCACTCATGAAATCGGCCATACCTTAGGCAATGTCCACGATCGTACGTACAGCAGTTTCCAAGGTAAATTTTCATATTCCTATGCATGGGGTATCAGCGGCAAATTCGGTACCGTGATGAGCTACTACGGTCCGTCCGTGATGTTGTTCGCGACGCCAAATTTGAGCACGCAATGCGCCGGCAGCGCTTGCGGTTTCGCGGAAGGCGATACCAATTCGTCCGACCAAACCAGAACGACGAATTACACCGCGCCATTGGTCGCCAACTACCGCTCCACCACGACCACCGTACCGGTTATTCAATAAACGATTCGTCTCGGTCCAGGCCCCGTCGGGGACACTCGACGGGGCTTTTTGTTTTTCGGCTCGAGTTGAATATCGTCACGTCGGCTAATTATCGCTACGAGGCGGTTAGTGGCCAGCCAACGCTAAGCGGTTGGCGAGAAGGACCAATTGGTCATCGTCGATTTCGATGTCGAATTGCTCGTTTAGCAAGGCTTGTAAGTGCGAGGCGCCGTCCACCGCAGTACTGATTTGCTCGCCGCCGATGAATTGGGAAAACCGGGTATTGAACAACTGCACCCAACCTGCGCAGGTATTGCGGCAAACCAACAGATTTTGCGACAGTAGCGATTGGTCCCAAGTCGTACATACCAGATTGGCCGCTTCCAGGTCGCAACGTTGGACTCTGGACAGATCGAAACTGTACAACGCAAACCAGCCGTCGTCTTGTAGCCGCTCCAGCACGGTTTCTCCGGAATCCGCTTCCCGGCGCAAGCGGAAGCGGTTATGGTCCTGTATTTGTTCCTGTTCGGTGTTCAACCGCAGCGGCCGATAGTGGCTGGGACCGCCGAAGCCGACATCCACCAACCAGGGTTCGCCTTCGGCTTCGACGATAAACGCCAGATGTAGACGCGGTCCGCCTTCGCTACGACCCATCCGCACCCGCGCCAGGATGGGGCGATAGGCGAATCTCAGTTCATCCAGCGCGTGCCCGAACAGACTGTTCAATTCGAAGCAATAACCGCCGCGCCGTTTGGCGATAATTTTGTCCATCAATGCAACGGTTTCTAAATCCGGGAGTAGACCCAACAGCGGATTGATGTTTTCGAACGGAATCGCACTGAGCTGCGCCTGTTGTAGTTCGCTCAGGCCGGCGAGGGTGGTTTCCGGTTTAGCGATGCCGATGCGGTTAAGGTAAGCGTTGAAGTCAAAACTCATGGTCGTTGGTTTTATCGCGGTTAGTCGAGATGAATAGGTTAGCTTGCAAGCAATATGGCGTGGCAAGTGTGCTGTGTTTTACGCAGCAATCGTTAAAACAACGTGCTTCAAATCTGTAGTGCGATGATTTCGGCCTTTACCACCGAAGCGTCGACAATCAATTCGGCGATGGCGATCGGCAACTTAAACCGACGCGGACCGGCGCTGCCGGGATTTACATACCACACGCCGTTCCGTTCCGAAATCGACGGCTGGTGCGAATGGCCGGAAATGACGACGCGAATTCCGGCTGCCGCGGGATCGACGTCAAGTTCCGCTAGATCGTGAATCAGGTAGATTCCGACTTGTCCCAGCTCGACGCGCGCGCAGACTGGCAATTCGTCGGCCCAGACACCTTTATCGTTATTGCCGCGTACCGCCGTTACCGGTGCCAACGCGTTCAGCGCATGCAACACCTCCGGCTTGCCGACGTCACCAGCATGCAAAATCCGCTCGCAGCCGAGAAACGCGGCCAGCGCTTGCGGTCGCAGCAGGCCGTGGGTGTCGGAGATGATGCCAAGGCGGGTAGGGCGCGCGGGTACGTTAGTCATGGTTCATTATGGCGCCGTTCGGCACCACGCGGAAATAATTGGACTGAATTGCGCCGATACGCCACCATGACCATTCCTGAATCGATTTGAGATCAACCCAGTGTAGCCTCGATGGAGCGTTAGCGGAATCGAGGGCGACGACCTCCGGTTATCAAGCCCACGCCCGAAATTGGGGAAATCCGCCTTCAGATCATCGCAAAAATATCGGTAAATTATAGGGGATTGGCCTTCGAATCCTCGATTTTATCGAGGCTTGCTTCTGACTTATTCACCGCCGTCGAACGTATCAAACTGATTGGCTATATCCGAACCCCATTGCGCGGGATAAAGCCCCTCGGTTACGAAACGATGAAACGAGGAGTAAGGCCAATCGGTCACCGAGGCCACCAGACCGTGTTTAACCGGATTGTAATGCAGGTAATCCAAATGTCGGGCGTAGTCGCGTTCGTCGCGTATCGCATGTTCCCAGAAACGACGTTGCCAAACGCCCCGCCGCCGTTGGCGTTGTTTGGATAGCGTGATCGGTAGTTCAGCGCCGTTCGCCGCCAACCAATGTTGGGTGAAATGTTTTTTGATCAAGCCCCAGCGGTTGGAGTAATCGGCATCGCCAGCAGGCAATGTCCAAATCGCATGCAGATGGTCCGGCAACAACACCAATGCATCCACCGCAAATGGCCATTGTTGTTGGCATGCGCGAATCGCCGAACGCAATAAATCCCGAGCCGCATCGTTCGCCAAAATCGGCGCCCGCAGTTCCGTGACAACGGTAAAAAAGTAGGAACCGCCCGGTACATAACAGCGCCGATAATTTGCCATCACGATCTCACAAGAATAGAAAAACGAGTTACAAATTGTGGACCGATTGGACCCAATCGCCAATTGGTAGGGTACGCACCGCGTACCGAAAAGGGGATGTCCCAATGTTGGAAAGCCAGAAGGTACGCGGTGCGTACCTACAAGGCTAGTGGCGAAGAGATAAGTAAGGAGAAAATTTTTTATCTAGCACACTCGTTTGTTCAACCATCCATTTCCTAATGTCAGCACTCGCATGAACGTTTCTTGAGCGCTCTTCACCGGCCGGTAATCCCTCCAGTTCGGACTGAATACAGCCGAGTTCACAGATTTTGTGCCAAAGAACATTGTCGAGGTATTGAACGATTGCGTCGTCAAAAAGCCATTTTGCCCCTCTAGTGCCAGACAAGAACTTCAACTCAGCTTCTTGTGATGTTTTCCCGGAGGTTAAAACAGAAGCAAGGTAGTCCCGGGCTGCTTCGTAGATAGATAACCGCCTTTCGAATAAATCTAGTTTCAATTTGTTTTGAGCTGTACGCCATTGGTGGTAGGCAATTGAAGCCCCAAAGACCGCAATCGTTGGGGTAAGCAATGCCGCGAGATATGTTGTCCAGTGGGGTTCAGTCATAGCTAGGTCTAAGTAAGTAATTAAATAGATCTGTATATCGCGTCAAACTAACGGATATACAGGGCGACTTTAACACAACACCCACAAAAAAGGCCGGTTTCCCGGCCTTTCTCAATTGATGGCTCGGTTGGTTAACAAACCCTATCGAAAGCCAACGTGTTGGGTTACGGCTGGCGCCTAACCCAACCTACTTCAATAGGTTTTGCAACAAGCCATTCAACTTATGCACGAACGCCGCCGGATCGTCCAATTGGCCGCCTTCGCTGAGGATGGCTTGGTCGAACAAAATATGGCTGATGTCGGCAAAGCGGGCGTCGTCCTGCTCGTTTTTCAGGGCCTGGACGATGGCGTGGTCAGGGTTGATTTCGAAGATTGGCTTGCTGTTGCCGCCCATGCCGAACATCCCACCGGATTGGCCGGCTTCCTTCATGATCCGCTCCATGTGCAAACTCATGTCGTAGGCGCCGGTGACCAGGCAGGCCGGGGAGTCGGTCAGGCGGTGGCTGATTTTGACTTCGCTGACTTTGTCATCCAGCACTTCCTGGATTTGCTTGACCACCGCCTCGAAGTCCTTGCTGACTTCTTCCTGGTGTTTTTTCTCTTCTTCGCTGTCGAATTTGTCCAGGTCCAGCTCACCCTTGGCAATCGATTGCATATGCTTGCCGTCGAATTCGGTCAGGCTGGACACCAGCCATTCGTCGATGCGGTCGGTCAGCAACAGGACTTCGATGCCTTTCTTGCGGAATACTTCCAGATGCGGGCTGCTTTTGGCGGCGGCGAAGCTGTCGGCGGTGATGTAATAGATTTTTTCCTGGCCTTCCTTCATCCGGCTGACATAGTCGGCCAGCGACACGTTTTGGGTTTTGTCGTTGGTGTGGGTGGACGAGAAACGCAGCAAGCCGGCGACGCGATCCTTGTTTTTGTGGTCTTCGATCGGGCCTTCCTTGATGACGTTGCCAAACATTTCCCAGAAGTTTTGGTATTTTTCGGCGTCGTTTTCGGCCAAGTCTTCCAGCAGACCCAATACTTTTTTCACAGCGCCGGCTTTGATATTGCTGATTTGCTTGCTTTGTTGCAGGATTTCCCGCGACACGTTCAGCGGCAGGCTGTCGGCGTCGATCACGCCGCGAACGAAGCGCAGATAGCGCGGCATCAGTTGTTCCGGATCGTCGGTGATGAAGACTTTCTTGATGTACAGTTTGACGCCGTGTTTGGCATCGCGGTCCCACAAGTCGAACGGCGCGCGGCCTGGCACGAACAACAGTAGGCTGTATTCGTTGGTGCCTTCGACCTTGCTGTGGACGTGGACCAGCGGGTCTTGGAAATCGTGGGCGACGTGTTTATAGAATTCGTTGTATTGTTCTTCGCTGATGTCGTCCTTGGACTTGGTCCACAAGGCCGATGCGCTGTTGACGGTGTCGTCCTCGACGCGGGCCGGCGCGGTTTCGTTGCCGTCGTCGTCTTTCTCGGCCGGGACTTCCTTGCTCATGATGATGGGCAGGTTGATGTGATCCGAGTATTTTTTGATGATGGAGCGCAGTTTCCATTCGCTCAAGAATTCGTCTTCGCCGTCTTTCAGGTGCAGCACGATTTCGGTGCCTCGATCGGCTTTTTCGACCGAGGCGATGGTGTATTCGCCCAGGCCGTCGGATTCCCAGCGCACGCCTTGGTCGTGCGGCGCGCCGGCCTTGCGGGTGGTCAGCGTGACTTTGTCGGCGACGATGAACGAGGAATAAAAGCCGACGCCGAATTGGCCGATCAGTTCGCTGTCCTTGGCTTGGTCGCCGGTGAGTTTTTCGAAGAAGGCCTTGGTGCCGGACTTGGCGATCGTGCCGATATGGTCTTGGACTTCCTCGCGGGTCATGCCGATGCCGTTATCGGTGACGGTGATGGTCTTGGCTTTTTCGTCGAAATCCACGCGGATTTTCAATTCGGCGTCGCCTTCGTACAGGCTGTCGTTGGCCAGCGCCTCGAAGCGTAATTTGTCGGCGGCGTCGGAGCCGTTGGAGATCAGCTCGCGCAAAAAGATTTCCTTGTTGCTGTACAAGGAGTGAATCATCAAATGCAGCAGGTGTTTGACTTCGGTTTGGAAACCCAGGGTTTGTTTATTGGCTTCAACAGTGCTCATGTCTATACTCAATTAGGTTGTGAAACGGACTGGGGCGACTTGGGGATGCCGACGAATTTTTTCAAGACCCTAACGATAAAGTTTGACGGAGCGTGCGATTGAACCGTTTGTTGATGTTTAACCGGCAATGAAATTCAGTTTATTAGGTAAGGCGACCTTGCTCGTCGACGACAATCCGGTGATGCGTAAGGCGATCAGGGAGATGTTGTACGCGCTGGATGCCGATCAGGTCAGCGAGGCCGACAGTGGTCAGGCTGCGATCGTGGCAATGACTAAAACCCGTTTCGACGTCGTCTTGTGCGATTACAACCTTGGACCCGGCAAGAATGGCCAGCAGGTGTTGGAGGAGGCGCGCTTCCGCCGCTTGATCGACTATCGCTGCGTGTTCGTGATGATCAGCGCCGAACAATCCACCGCCGCGGTCTTGGGCGCGATGGAAGGCAAGCCCGACGAATACCTAACCAAGCCGTTCAACGCGCAGCAATTGATCAGCCGGCTAAGTCGCAATTTCGCCCGCAAGGATTTTTTGGCGCCGGTCGAGCGAGCCATCGACAAGGGCAATCTGCCGCTGGCGATACAGCAGTGCGACCACTTGCTGGCCCAGAACGATAAGAAGATGCATCTGAATTTGCTGAAATTGCGCGCCGAATTGGCGATTTCCGTCGGCGATTTCGACAAGGCCAGGGCGATTTATCAGGAAGTGCTGCACCAGCGCGAGCTGTCCTGGGCCAGGATAGGCTTGGGCGTCATCGATTTTCAGAACAATAACATCGAACAGGCGATTGCCGGATTCCGTAGCTTGATGGCCGAAAATCCGATGCTGATGGAATGTTACGATTGGTTGGGCAAGGCCTACGAGGCGCTGGACCAGTACGGCGACGTCGAGAACGTGATGCATCAAGCCTTGGAGTTGTCGCCGCAATCGATACTGCGGCAGAAAAAATTGGCCGAAACCGCCGACAAAAACGGCAATCTGGAAACCGCCGAAAAAGCCTATAAAAACGTTGTTAAATTGGGGAAGCATTCGGTGCATCGTTCCAGCGCCGATTATGCCGGGTTGGCAAGGCTTTATGCGCGAAGCAATGCGGGTACTCAGGCCCTGCAAGTCCTGGAAGAAATGCGTAAGGAATACGCAAACCAGCCCGAGGCCGATTTGCGGGCTAGCGCGCTGGAAATCGAGGTGTTCAAGGCACTGGGTAACGAGGAGGCGGCGGACAAGGCATTGCAACGCACCGTCCAGCTGGCGGGCTTGCTCGGCAACAAGGCGCCCAGGGAATTGCAGTTGGAGGTGGTCAAGGCCTGTTTCCAGAACGACCAGCACGGCAAGGCCGAGGAAATTTTGTACGATTTGATCAAATACCACATCGACGACGACGCGTTTCTCAACGCCGTCCGCAAGATGCAGAGCGACATTGGTCTGCACAATCATTCGGAAATCCTGATTCAAAAAACCAAACAGGCGTTGATTGCCGCCAATAACCGCGGCGTGGCCTTGTACAAGCAGGGCAAGTTCAAGGAGGCCCTGGATTTGTTCGAGCAGGCCATCGTCAACTTGCCGGACAATAAAACCATCATCTTGAATATGCTGAAAATCATGATCCACGATCTGAAAGCCAACGATTTCGACGAGGAGAAAAATCGCCGCACCAAGGCCTTATTCAAGAAAGCCAAACAGATCGGAGTGGACCCGCATAAATTGGGCATTTTGCAGATCGAGTACGCCAAGTTGCTGCACGCCCATTCGGAACGGATCTAATCGATGACGGCGCGGGCGGATCAGGCCGGGATGTTTCCGGCGGTGCTGGCGTCCACCGTCCACGATATTAAGAATTCGTTGGGCATTTTGTTGGAACTGACCCGGCAATTGGCCGTGAAGTATCAGGATCGGGCCGAGGACATCAACCAGTTGGAGTTCGAGGCGACCCATATCAATCACACGCTGATGCAGTTGTTGGTACTGTATAAAATCGATGCCGATAAGTTTTGCCTGATGATCGACGCCTATCCAGTCATCGATATTCTGAATGAGGCCAGAGACCAACAAAGCCGTTTGTCGCGCTTGAACCATGTCGAGGTGGTTATCGAATGTCCGGACGATCTGCTGTGTTTTTGCGATTACCCACAGATTACCAATGCGTTGGCGACGATTTTGAACAACGCGCTACGTTATACGCGGGAGAAGATATTGGTCAGCGCCGTCGAGCAGGATGGCTATTTGCGGTTGGCGATCGAGGATGACGGCAAGGGGTATCCATCCGAGATACTCGACGCCGATCTGAGCGGCAGCGTTGATTTGGATTGGATCGGCGGCAATACCGGTCTGGGTTTGTTTTTTGTGTCGGTGATTGCCGCTTTACATAAAAACGGCGAGCAGAGTGGCTATGTCCGCGTCGATAACCGCAGTCGGCTGGGCGGAGCGCGGTTTTGTTTGTTTTTGCCTTAGTCCGGAAATTGTCAGCAGCTGGACAGCTAACAGTAGTTCTAAGGTACAATACCGACAAAACAGTTTTCTTATCCGTTAAGGACACCCTACTGATGTAGGGATGTAGCAAAGCGAACAATATTGTATCCTCGTTAGGAGCGTCGGTGGATTTTGCATGGCGGCAGGCAATGCAAAGCGAACTTTCCGGTTTGGTTGGTCAGTTTGTTGTAGCTTGGGGAGCCGGCGGGTTCGGATAGGTTGACGTCTTTAATAACTTGCTGATTTGCAACTCATGACTTTATTAGTGACCGGCGGCGCCGGATTTATCGGTAGCAATTTCGTTTTGGATTGGTTGGCGCAACACGACGAAGCCGTCGTGAATCTGGACAAGCTGACCTATGCCGGTAACCCGGAAAATTTGGCGACGTTGCAAGGCGACGGCCGGCACGTCTTCGTCAGGGGCGACATCGGCGATTATGGCTTGGTGTTGGATTTGTTGAAGCAGTATCAAATCCGGGCCGTCGTCAATTTCGCCGCCGAATCGCACGTCGATCGTTCGATACACGGTCCGGAAGATTTCATTCAAACCAACGTGCTCGGCAGTTTCCGCCTGCTCGAAGCAATCAGGGCTTACTGGGGCGGGCTGGATGAAGCCGGCAAAAGCGGGTTTCGCTTGCTACACGTGTCCACCGACGAAGTATACGGATCGTTGGAAAAAATCGATCCGCCGTTTGCCGAGACCAACCAGTATCAACCTAACAGTCCCTATTCGGCCAGCAAGGCCGCCAGCGACCATTTAGTGCGCGCTTATCACCATACCTATGGCCTACCGGTGTTGACCACCAATTGTTCCAACAATTACGGCCCCTACCATTTTCCGGAAAAGCTGATTCCGCTGTGCATCCAGAATGCGTTGGCCGGCAAGCCTTTGCCGATTTATGGCGACGGCCAGCAAATTCGCGATTGGTTGTACGTCAAGGATCATTGCAGCGCGATTCGCCGAGTGCTGGCAGCCGGCAAGGTTGGCGAGGTGTATAACGTGGGTGGTTGGAACGAAAAGGCCAATCTCGACGTGGTCAACGTGCTGTGCGCGATACTCGACGAACTGCAAGCGCGCGCCGATGGCAAGTCCTATGCCGAGCAAATTACCTACGTCACCGATCGCCCCGGTCACGACCGCCGCTACGCGATCGACGCCGGCAAGCTGGAACGCGAACTAGGCTGGAAGCCGGCTGAATCTTTCGAAACCGGCATCCGCAAGACGGTGGAATGGTATTTGGCGAATCAGGATTGGGTACAAAACGTGATGTCCGGCGAATACCAATCCTGGCTTGACAAAAACTACGCGGAGCGCCAAGCCTAATACTATGAAGATTCTGCTGTTCGGTAAAAACGGCCAAGTCGGCTGGGAACTACAGCGTAGCCTGGCACCGCTTGGCGAGCTGGTGGCCTTGGACAGACACAGCCGCGACTACTGCGGCGATTTGGCCGATGCGGCGGGCATCGCCGACACGATTCGCCGGCTCGCTCCGGACGCGATCGTCAACGCCGCTGCCTATACCGCCGTCGATAAAGCCGAGAGCGACGCCGAAACGGCCCAGTCGATTAACGCCTCAGCCCCGCAAGTCATCGCCGAACAGGCTCGTTTATGCGGCGCCTGGCTGGTGCACTACTCGACCGATTACGTGTTCGACGGCAGTGGTGACCGTCCTTGGCAAGAGGACGATGGCGTTAATCCGTTTAGTGTCTACGGCCGGACTAAACTCGCCGGCGAACAGGCGATTCAAGCGTCCGGCGCCAAGCATCTGATTTTTCGGACCAGTTGGGTGTACGCCGCGCGCGGTAACAATTTTGCAAAAACCATGTTGAGGCTAGCGCGGGAGCGCGAGCAACTGGCGGTGATTGCTGACCAGATCGGCGCGCCGACCGGCGCGGAATTGATCGCCGACGTGACTGCCCATGCGCTAAGAGCTACCGTCTGCAAACCCGATGTCTCCGGGGTTTATCATTTGGCCAGCGCTGGTGCTACCAGTTGGCATGCCTATGCCCAACACGTGTTTAGCGTTGCCCGCCAACACGGCGAAATCCTGAAAGCCGCCGAAGCCGACGTCAAGGCAATTGCGACTAGCGAATATCCAACGGCGGCCCAACGTCCGCTCAACTCGCGTTTGAACACCCAAAAACTGCAAACCACGTTCAATCTCCAAATGCCCGACTGGCAAATGGGTGTGGAGCGGATGTTGGCGGAAATTTTAGGAAATTAGTCATGGCAAATCGCAAAGGCATTATTCTCGCCGGCGGCTCAGGTACGCGGCTGTATCCGGTCACCAAGGCCGTCTCGAAACAGTTGTTGCCGATTTTCGATAAGCCGATGATTTACTACCCGCTCAGTACGTTGATGCTGGCCGGCATACGCGATATTCTGGTGATTTCCACGCCCCAGGACACGCCCCTGTTTCGGCAATTGCTGGGCGACGGCAGCGATTGGGGTATCAACCTGCAATACGCGGTGCAACCCAGTCCGGATGGTTTGGCGCAAGCCTTCATTATCGGTCGAGAATTCATCGGGACCAGTCCGAGTGCATTGGTGTTGGGCGACAATATTTTTTACGGTCACGATTTGCACGTTCAGCTAAGAGGCGCCACGGAACAGGCTAACGGAGCCACGGTGTTCGCCTACCACGTCAACGATCCGGAACGCTACGGCGTCGTTGCCTTCGATGCCGCCGGCAAGGCCACATCGTTGGAAGAAAAACCGATCAAGCCGCAAAGCAATTACGCCGTTACCGGCTTGTATTTCTACGACAATCGGGTTGTCGATATCGCCGCCGAATTAAAGCCGTCGCCGCGCGGCGAATTGGAAATCACCGACGTTAATAAAATCTATTTGGCCGAGCAGCAGTTGAGCGTCGAAATCATGGGACGGGGTTACGCTTGGCTGGATACCGGTACCCATGCCAGCCTTATTGAAGCCAGCAATTTCATCGAGACCATAGAAACCCGGCAAGGTCTGAAAGTCGCATGCCCGGAAGAAATTGCTTGGCGTAGTGGCTGGATTGGCGATGAAAAAATCGAAGAATTGGCGAAACCACTTGCTAAGAACGGCTATGGAAAATACCTGCTTGGACTGCTTGATAAGCAGGTGTTTTGAGGATTTGAGCGGGTTTGTCGAGGCTAAGCGGCGAGTATGAAAAATTCTAGTGCCGAAGAGTAGACCATCATGGCTGCGTAAGTCGATTTGGAAGAGCTCGCCAAACAACTGGACGAATGAATTATTGATGATTTGCGAAATGGGATTGCTCAAAAATATGGATATACACAGAGGGCATGTTGGAAAGCGATCAAGGTGTGTTTGAAGGCGTAAAATCGAATCGACGGAAGTTCGCCAAAAAAGTGGTAAAGGCTTATTGCTTGGAGGATTGTGTTCAAGAGAGTGATTTTGTAAAGTTAATCCAGGTAATTGAAGACCGTAACCGCTTAACAGGTTGTTGAAAAAAGAATCTCGGTGGAAAAATTTTACAAAATTCTCCAATTTGTCACTAAAAGGCATTTGGCTGCAATGAACAGTCAAGGGCTTACAAAATTTTATTTTGCGGGAAATACGTTTTTGGGGACAAAATTGGAGCAGATTTTTAAATTTCAGCAGCCTGTTAAGTCATAATCATGACGAACATTATTTCGCCAAATTTTGAGTCATTTAACCCACTATGTTTTGGTTTATAAATGTGTTCGGGAGGCATTTGTTATCGCCGCGGACGGGAAAGTACGCACGTTAAAATGTTTAAATATTTCCCTCTTCGAAATGCCAGTGAACTCAATCCAGCGAATTTTACAGTATGCGATTGGCCGAAAATCAGATTAGTCTGATATTAAATACCGTGAATCAAATCGGTGGAGCGGAAATTGAGGTTTTTTTGTTGGGTTTTCGGCTAAATAACTCCGTTAAAGACAGCGATATTGATTTATTAATCGAGACCTCGTCCACATTGCCTCTGCTTCAGCGTGCTAAGAGCTACAAATGCAACCGGAATCGCTGCTAAGTATGCCGGTTAACTTGGTTTGTAAGGCTACGAATCAAGACGCTACGCCTTTTCAAATTATCGCCTGCAATAATGCAGTAAAATTAACGCGTGAATCCAACTAGCCTCGACGCGGAAAAGCAGTATTTAGCTGAGTTGCTGGAAGCGATATAGCGTTCGTGTATTTTTTGCTCGCGTCTAGCTATAAAATCGCTTGGCCTTTAACGGCGATGCAGTTGGAAGTATACAGAAGGAATATCGTCTTGTTCGAAACGCTGGCTGCCATTAACGAGCGCTTCGCCAAATTACAAGATTTGCTTGCAGCAGCGATGCGCCACGCGTGTTTGCTTTCCGGTGAACCCAGCGATCGATTTTTGAAGTTGTTGAGTTTCTTTCAGAAAGTTGGCGTGATCATTTCGGTGGAAAATTGGCAGTTGTGTCGTGCCGCCAGAAGCTTTGCGGCACATGATTACGAAATCAATTACGCCATAATTGCCGAGCATTTCAATAATTTGAGTGATTTAGTATCCGAGCTTTTTGGAGTTTCGGCGCGTTCACTGTTTTGTGATGAATTAATAAGGGTTTCGCTAAAAGATAACGACTTTGCTTCCGATTTTATCGCAATAACTACGCAATAATTTTAATCTTAATATTCAATAAGTTCAGCCATGCAAGCGACCCGATTAACAATACCTGACGTCATCCTGTTCGAGCCTAAAGTCTTTGGCGACGACAGAGGTTTTTTCTTCGAAAGCTTTAACCAGAAAATTTTTGAGGCCGCGACCGGTCTATCCACATCTTTCGTTCAAGACAACCATTCCAAGTCACAAAAAGGCGTACTCCGAGGCTTACATTATCAATTGCCGCCAAATGCGCAAGGCAAATTAGTTCGAGTGATCCAGGGTGAGGTTTTTGACGTCGCGGTCGATATTCGTAAAAGCTCTCCGACTTTCGGGCAATGGGTTGGCGAGATACTGTCGGAGGAAAATAAACGGCAAATGTGGATACCGGCCGGTTTTGCTCACGGGTTTTTGACGCTGTCCGAGTCGGCGGAGTTTTTATATAAAACGACGGATTACTATGCGCCGGCGGCGGAGCGGGCCATTATTTGGAACGATCCCGAGATCGGCATTGAGTGGCCTCTAGGCGGTCAGTTGCCGATTTTGTCGGGCAAGGATCAGCAGGCAGGCGCTTTGGGTCTGGCTGAGATTTTTTCGTGAGTTCAATCTTTATCACTGCGACAGTCAACGGATGCAGTCCCAATCAGGTATCGGAACACTGTCAATCGCGTGAATCATGCTAACAACTTCGATTTGCCGGGGCGATGTGGCGTCTTTATGATCGTTAATCGCGAACGTTCGGTGTGAAACATCCGGCATTCGTTAGGTTCTTCAAGTAATAACGCGCCACACCGATCGATCGCCAAATGCAGTTTTCGGATTGCCCAAAAGTACAGTCGGATGGTATCATCCGCCGACTGATCTGGAGGGCTAATGTTTGGAAAAGAGAAACTGGGCGATAAGGCGTTTATCATTGCTGAAGTCGGTCAAAATCATCAAGGCGACTTGGAAGTTGCCAGGGAATACATCAGGGTTTTTGCGTCAGCCGGTGCCGACGCCATCAAGTTTCAAACTCGTAACAATCGATATTTATTTTCTCAAGACGCTTACGAAGCATCCTACGATAGCGAAAACGCATTTGCCGACACTTACGGCGAACATCGCGAAAAGCTGGAATTAAAACCGGAGTGGCTGTCGATCCTGAAACAGGATTGCGCGGAACATGGCGTTAAGTTCATGTCGACCCCGTTTGACGAGCCGAGCCTCGAATTGTTGGAAGACATTGGCGTCGATTTGATGAAAGTCGCGTCGTTTGACTTGGGCAATTTGCCGTTCATCAAACGTATTGCTCAAAAAGGCAAACCGGTCGTGATCAGTATCGGCGGAGGCAAAATCGATCAAATTCGCGCCAGCGTCAATTTGCTGTTGGAACACAACAGTCAAGTCGCGGTGTTGCATTGCGTTTCCGAATATCCTTGCGAATACGATCGCTTGGGATTGGAAAACATCGAACTGTTGATTAAGGAATTTCCACAATGCGCGATTGGCTTGTCCGATCACTTTAACGGCACCTTGTCCGGTCCCATTGCATACATGAAGGGCAGCAGAGTGTTCGAAAAACACGTCACGCTGAATCGTGCCTGGCGAGGTACCGACCATAGTTTCGCGCTGGAGCACGAGGGTTTTCGTAAGTTCGTACGGGATATCCACCGGGTACCGGCGATGATGCCGCGCAAGGCTGAGGAGTCGCTGGGTCAGGAACGGGTGTTTAAAAAGCTAGGCAAGTCCTTGGTCGCCTACCGGGATATCAAGGCCGGCGAGGCCATCGATCTGGAAGCCCTGTCCGGGCGGATTTTTCGGACTCAATACATTCCGGTGCGGGAAGCCAATCGGGTCATCGGTTGCGTGGCCAAGCGGGATATCGCAAAGGGAGAGGCCTTACAGTATTCCGATATCGACGCGGCTTAAAGAGGGTGACGATTGAATATTAGTCGACAACTGTTGAGCGCTGTCGAACTCGTCGTATTCGATTTCGACGGTGTGTTTACCGACAACACGGTTTTCGTCGATCAAGAGGGTAAGGAATCGGTCCGTTGCTGGCGTAGCGATGGGCTGGGCCTTTCCCGCTTGCGCGACAGTGGCGTCAAAACCTTCATTATTTCCACCGAGGCCAATCCGGTGGTGTCCGCGAGAGCGAAGAAGCTGAAAATCGATTGTCTGCAAGCGATCGAAGACAAGGCGGCGGCAATTCTTTCCACGTGCCGAAACCTGGGTGTCGATCCGGCGCAGACCCTGTTTGTCGGTAACGATATCAACGACATCCCCGCATTCAAAGTGGTCGGTTTACCGGTAGCGGTGGCCGATGCCTACCCTGACGTCTTGCCTTACGTCATTGCCAGTACCGCTAAACCCGGTGGTTTCGGCGCGGTTAGGGAAATCTGCGATGCCATTGTCCAAGCCAAACAGGCCGAGTCCAAGGCTGAGGAGGATATGATTCATGTCAGCCGATAATTTGTTCGACGTCAGTCGGGAACTGGTATTGATTACCGGCGTATCCGGCCAACTCGGCTCGGAATACGCGCGGGCCTTCTTGGAACGGGGTGCCCGTGTGGTTGGTTTGGATGCCAGGACTTCGCCGGCCAGCGAGGCTTTGCTGGCCGAATTCCCAGAACATTTTGGATTTTACCCGGTGGACGTCACTGCCAAGGCCACTCTGGAACAAGCGGCCAGCGAGATTGCCGAGCGCTTTGGGGTTGCTAGCGTATTAATCAATAATGCCGCGATCGATTCGCCACCGTCGGCGCCACCGGAAGAAAACGGCCCGTTCGAAGACTACCCGGAAGCTTCCTGGGACAAGGTGATCGACGTCAATTTGAAAGGCGTCTATCTGTGCTGTCAAGTGTTTGGAGCTTTGATGGCGAAGGCCGGTCGTGGCTCCATCATCAATGTCAGCTCAATTTACGGCGTGGTGTCGCCGGATCAAAGTCTGTACGAATACCGTCGCCAACGCGGCGAGGTGTTTTTCAAACCGGTAGCCTATTCGGCGTCAAAGTCCGGCATTTTAAACCTGACCCGCTATTTGGCGGCTTATTGGGGCAAAGCGGGCGTCAGGGTCAATTCGTTGACGATAGCCGGCGTCTTCAACCAGCAGGAGCAGGCATTTTTGGACGCTTATTGCGGGCGGATTCCGGTCGGACGCATGGCTGACAAGCAGGAGTACAACGGTGCGGTGCTGTTTCTTGCCAGTCCCGCATCGCAATATATGACCGGATCTAACTTAGTGGTGGACGGCGGCTGGACCGCAATTTAAAGCATGAGCGAATCAGTCACGGACATCTTAAATTGGATAGCGGGACGCCCCGTTGTCGCGCAATCCCAGGCTTGGCTGGATAAGTTTAATCCGCATAACGGTCGTTTGTTGTATCGAGTATCGAGTTCCAGCGCTGCCGACGTCGACCATGCGGTGGTCGCCGCGAAGTCCGCTCTTGCCGAATGGTCGGGCCTGACACCGGTGCGGCGCGGCCAAGTCCTGACCGACATCGTGGCGTTGATGAAGCAACGCGCCAACGAACTGGCCGACTGCATCGCGGTCGAGACCGGCAAGCCGCCGCAAGACGCCAAGGGCGAGGTAGGCGGCGCTATCATGCAAGGCGAATTCTTTGCCGGCGAGGGCATGCGTTTGTATGCCCGCTCGTTGACTTCCGGCATGCCGGGCAAATACAGTCACACCGTGCGTCAGCCGCGCGGATGCGCGGGTTTGATCGTGCCGGCGAATACGCCGATCGCCAACATCGCCTGGAAAACCTTTCCGGCACTGATTTGCGGCAACAGTGTGGTGTTAAAAGCCGCCGAAGATTCGCCGCGTATTGCTTTACTGTTTGCCGAATTGACTAAAGAAGCCGGATTGCCGGACGGCGTATTCAACGTGATTCAAGGCCTGGGCCAGCCGGCCGGCGCGGCCTTGGTAGAGCATACTGGTGTGGACGTAATCAGTTTTACCGGTTCTACTGCGGTGGGTCGTTGGATAGCCGCGACCGCCGGTCAGCGGCTGGCGCGGGTTTCGCTGGAATTGGGCGGCAAAAATCCGTTTGTGGTTTGCGACGATGCCGACCTGGATCAAGCCGTGCATTGGGCGGCATTGTCCGCGTTCAGCAACGCCGGCCAACGTTGCGCCGCCGGCAGCCGCATCATCGTGTTTCGTTCGATTTACCCGGCCTTCGTCGAAAAACTGGTCGCCAAGGCCGAATCCCTGAAGTTGGGCGTCGAAGCCGGTTGCGATTTGGGCCCGCTGATCAATCCCCGCCAGCACGCGGCGGCCCTCGCGGCGATAACAGGGGCCGGCAACGCTGGTGCCAAGATTTTATGCGGCGGCGGGGCGCCGGATTCTGAAGCATTGGCAGGGGGCTATTACGTCAAGCCGACCCTGATCGAGGGTGTCGACCCAAATAGTGGCTTAAGTTGCCAAGAAATTTTCGCGCCGGTCGCGACTCTATATTCGGTCGATACCTTGCAGGAAGCCTTGGCCTTAGCGAACGCCGGTGAATACGGTTTGACTGCCGCGATCCACACCGGGAGCGTCGATCGGGCGATGTGGTTTGCCCAACGGGTCAGGGCCGGGGTGGTGAATATCAATATCGGGACTTACGGCAGCGAGCCGCACATGCCGTTCGGGGGCTTTGGCGCGTCGGGCAACGGCACTCGCGAGCCGGGCGTCGAGGCTTTGGATGTGTATTCAGAGTTGAAGAATATTTCCTTTCTGGTTCGGAGCGATCAGTTATGAGCGCTTCCAAACCGCGCGCCGTAGCGTTCATTCCGGCTCGATCCGGTTCCAAGCGGGTGCCGAACAAAAACGTGCTGGAATTGGCAGGTCATCCGATGTTGGCATATTCGGTACGCGCCGCTATAGACAGCGGTGTATTCGACGCGGTGATTTGCGCGACTGACAGCGAGCAGTATGCCGCGGTCGCCCGACATTATGGCGCCGAAGTGCCTTTCTTGCGGGATGCCGCAATTTCCGGCGATAAGTCGCCTGATATCGAATGGGTGGTTTGGATGCTGGAGCAACTAAATCAGCAAGGCCGAACATTCGATGCGTTCAGCATTCTGCGTCCGACCAGTCCGTTTCGTTTGCCGACTACCATTCGCAGCGCTTGGGAGACTTTTGTCGCCGATCCTCGTGCCGACTCGTTGCGCGCCATCGAAAAATGCAAGCAGCATCCAGGCAAAATGTGGGTGGTGCGCGGACAACGGATGTTGCCGCTGATGCCGTTCAGCAACGGCGACACGCCTTGGCACAGCAGCCAATACGCGGCATTGCCCGAGGTCTACGCGCAGGATGCCAGTCTGGAATTGGCCTGGACCCGCGTGCCGCTGGAACAACACAGTATCGCCGGCGAGGCGGTCATTCCGTTTATCAGTCAAGGCCTGGAAGGCTATGACATCAACGAACCCGAAGATTGGTGGCTGGCAGAACGTTTGTTGGCGAACGGTCAAGCCATCCTACCGATGATCGACATAGCGCCGTACTCGGCCGACGCATAACAATTTGGAGTTTAGATGGGCGATTTAGCCGGACAAGCCGTAGACGGCACCCTGTATTATTTGGATTACCCGCAGTTCGAGCGTATACGCCGTACGGAATTGCCGGCAACCGAGCGCGTGGCGCTACTCGCCGACATGTGTCGGTTGAATACGCTGTACATGATCGCTCGCGCCGGTTCCGGCCATATCGGTAGCAGTTTCAGTAGCATGGAGATATTCAGCTGGTTGCTATTGGAAGAATTGGATATCGCCGACAACGTGAAAGCGGCGGGCGATTTGTTTTTCAGTTCCAAGGGTCACGATGCGCCGGGCTATTACTCAGTGCTGATGGCCTTAGGTAAACTGCCGTTCGAATTAATCCACAAATTGCGGCGCATTGACGGTTTGCCTGGCCATCCGGACGTCGGCACGCCTGGCATGATCACCAACACCGGCTCGCTGGGCATGGGCATTTCCAAGGCCAAGGGCATGGTGCAAGCCAACCGCTTACTGAAGCAAGAAGGTCGCGTCATGGTGTTGACCGGCGATGGCGAGTTGCAGGAAGGCCAGTTTTGGGAGTCGTTGGCCTCGGCGGTCAATCACGGCTTACACGAGATTACCGCGATCATTGATCACAACAAATTGCAGTCGGATACCTTTGTCAAAAATGTCTCGGACTTGGGCGATTTGGAAGCCAAGCTGAACGCCTTTGGCTGGCGAGTGGCGAGGTGCGACGGCAATGATGTCGGGGCGCTGGCGGCGACTCTGGCCGGGATTCGCGACGACGCCAGGCCGAAAGTGATCATCGCTGACACGGTAAAAGGCAAGGGTGTGTCCTTCATGGAGCACACCTCGCTGGATTCCGACGTGGCGATGTACCGTTTTCACAGCGGAGCGCCGGACGGCCCGTCTTACCGCCGCGCCGCGCAGGAGTTGATGGATCGATTGAAGCTCCGCGTCGCCGAATTAGGGCTGGAACCGCTAGAGTTCGAAGCCATCGAGCGAGAGCCTACCGCGCCGCCGCCGGACACCGCTCAACGTTTGATTCCGGCTTATTCGCGTGCGCTGCTGGAACAAGCCGCCAAACATCCCAATCTAGTCGCGCTGGACGCGGACTTGGTGTTGGACACCGGCCTGATCCCGTTTCGCGACCAATATCCAGAGCGTTTCTTCGAATGCGGCATCGCCGAGCAGGATATGGTGTCGATGGCCGGCGGCATGGCGCTGAAAGGCTTGTTGCCCATCGTGCATTCGTTCGCTTGCTTCCTATCGGCCCGTCCCAACGAGCAGATTTATAACAACGCCACAGAGCATACCAAGATCATTTACGTCGGTTCGCTGGCCGGCGTGGTACCCGGCGGTCCCGGCCATTCGCACCAAGCGGTGCGCGACATTTCCGCGCTGGCGGCGATCCCCGACCTGACCATCGTCGAACCTAGTTGCGAAGCCGAAGTCGGGCCGTTATTGGATTGGTGCATCAACGAGGCGCCGGGTAGTTGTTATATCCGTTTGGTGTCGTTACCGTGGGAAACGCCATATGTCTTGCCTGCAAGTTATAGACTTGAGGTTGGATGCGGTGTTGCGTTGACGCCGGGCGAGCAGGTCGTTGTATTCGGTTATGGGCCGGTGTTGCTTAGTCAGGCGGTATTGGCGGCGCAAACCTTGGCCATGGAAGGCTTGGCGGTCAAAGTGATTAGCTTTCCTTGGTTGAATCGGGTCGATCCCACTTGGTTGACAGGGATCGTTAACGGTGCGAAACGGATTGTATGTTTGGATAATCAATATCTACCAGCGGGCGTTGGCTCGATGTTGCGGGCCGCTCTCGCCGGAGTGGTCAATGAGGATGTCGAACTGGCCATGGTGGGTTTAACTGGTGTACCGCCTAGTGGCAGTAACCCGCAAGTGTTGGCTGAGGTCGGGCTGGATGCTGCCGCGCTAGTTCCGATTTTTAGTTTTGGGTTAGTTGATGAGTAACAGCCGGTGGCGAGCGGTGAGCCCCAGTGAGTTGTGGGCTCGGCGCAATCTGATGCTCATGCTGGTTATGCGTGATATTCGCTTGCGTTACAAGCAATCCGCGCTTGGTGGCTTCTGGGCCGTGGCACGGCCCTTGGTGCTGATGGTGGTATTAGCTTATTTGTTTGGAGGTGTAGCCAATTTGTCTGCCAGTGGTATTCCTTACCCGATATTTGTGTTTGCGGCTTTAATTGCGTGGGACCTGTTTGCAAATGTCATTCAAGGTTGCGCAAGCAGTATTACGTCCAACAAAGTGTTGGTTGAGAAGCTTTACTGCCCACGGCTATTGTTTCCGCTGATAGCAGTTTGCGTTGCGATGTTTGATTTTTCGATAAGTTTGTTGGTATTTGCAGGGTTAGCTTTGTTTTACCAAGTTTATCCGCCAATTGAAGTTTGCTGGCTGCCTTTGTTGGTCGTGGCGGTTGTCGTGGTCGGGTTGTCGGTTGGGTTATGGTTAGCGGCAATTGCGGTTTGGTTGCGCGATGTTAAATTCGTGACGACGTATTTGATTCAGACTTTGTTGTTGTTAACGCCGGTCGGTTACGGCATGGCCGCGGTGCCGGAAAAATTTGTGTTTATTGTCAACCTCAACCCCATGGCGACGATTGTCGGCGCGTTTCGTTGGGCACTATTGGGGTTACCGGCTCCAAACACCGTTTTCGTATCGATGTCGGCGGCTGTCACGGTGCTGTTGTTGATCGGTGGGCTTTGGTTTTTCAATAATTTGGAAAGGTCTTTTGCCGATGTCATCTAATTCGGTGTTGCTCAAGGCTGACGGTGTCAGCAAACGTTTCCAAATGGGCGAGTTCGTTGGGTTAGTGCCGGCTCTACGCGCCATGAAACGAATGGTAGGCAATCCCTTACAATATTTTCGGGAGCGGAGGCAGGGGCGGGGCGCAATCAACCATGCTCGCTACGAGCAAAGTGGTTCGACTAAATTCTTGTGGGCTTTGCGAAATGTCAGTTTTGACCTGCGTCGTGGTGAGCGGGTTGCGATACTAGGACGTAACGGTGCCGGCAAAAGTACCTTGTTAAAGATTTTGGTTGGAATTATGGCACCCACCGAAGGTGAAGTGTCTTTTCATTGTCGGATTATCCCGTTAATGGGGGTTGGCGCTGGGTTTCACCCGGAGTTGACTGGTCGGGAGAATATTTTTGTCTATGGCGGATTGCTCGGTGTATCCGCTGACGAAATTAAGGCTATATACGACGATATTGTGGCGTTTACCGAGATTCCAGAGTTCATGGATACACCGGTCAAGCGATATTCAAAAGGAATGCGCGCACGCTTAGGCATGGCCATAGCATTGAATTTGCAACCGGAGATGTTGGTTGTCGATGAGGTGTTGGCGGTAGGCGACGTTCCATTTCGCGCTAAATGTATGGAGAAAATCGAAGCGATGTGCGATGCGGGTACGACTTTGCTGTTCGTTTCGCATAGCGTGGCTCGGGTGAAGGCTTTGTGCGACCGCGCGTTGCTACTGCGTGAGGGGAGGTTGATTGACGATGGAGATGTCAGTCGAGTATTGAATAGGTACATTGCCGAAGACTTGGCCGGAGAGAGTCCGCAGGAATCCGACATCGACGATGAGTCTATAACTGAGCGACATAGCTATCTCGGCCGGGTGGATTGGGAGCTTGAAAACGCGCCGGGCGACGAGGTGGTGAGAATTTGCATGGTGCGTGTTACCGATGCCAAGGGTGTTGAGAAACAGGAATTCGACATCGTTGAACCAATACACCTTGAAATGGAATATGTCGTTTATGAAGATGGTAGGACTTTGAGACCTCGCTTTCAGTGTTTTGATGAAAAACTGAATTTGTTGTTTGCCACAATTGACACATCGACACAATGGAGAGAACAGCGGCGCGAGGCTGGAATCTATAGAAGTAAAGCGATAATTCCCGGTAATGTACTCGGCGCGCAGACTTTCGTCGTCGGTGGCGCGGTGTTTACGCATGTTCCCTTGGAAAAGCATGCCATAACTGGTGAAGTAGTTTCGTTCAAAGTTAATGAAGTTTACGATCTAAATACAGCGCAGACAGACTTTTGTCGCCCATTGCATGGTTATTTTCGACCGCTATTAAATTGGCATACTGAAATTATTCATCTTGAATAACTTGGATAATAAAATGTTCGAAACGGTCAGGCGCGCAAATTTAATCGATCCGTGGAATAACGACAGCGTTATTTCGGAGCAAAGAACTCGCTTTGTTGTTCCGGTGAATCAACCGTTGGTATTGATATCTGAGGTCCAGCGTAGTGGGGGAACTTTGCTCACGCAATTGTTGGATCAACACCCGCAACTGCATGTTCATCCTTCTGAATTGCATATTGGTCGGCCAAATAAGCGTTTTTGGCCAAAGCTTAACTTGGAACTATCTGCTGACGATTGGTTCGATCAGCTTTGGGAACATCCCGCATTGCTTCACGCAAGGGATGGCTATTCGAAACCTGGAAAATATAGCCATGCAACCTTGCCCTTTCTGTTTTTGGGAACCTTGCAGAAACAGTTGTTTAAGCAATTGCTCGAAGAGAAGTCGGTACAGTCGCAGCGTGATATTTTAGATGCTTACGCCACGTCTTATTTCAACGCTTGGCTTGATTACGCGGGGTTATATCGCGATCCGAAAACAGTTAAGTATTGGGTAACATTTGTAGCGCGAGTAAGTTTCGATCCAGACAATATAACCGGTTTTTTTAGTGATTACCCTGATGGCTATTTTGTTAGCGTGGTGCGTGATCCAGTGTCCTGGTTTGCGTCTGCTTCCAGATATATGCCTGAAGTTTATGGAAATGTTGAAGAAGCATGTAATTTATGGCACCACTCAACTGAAAGAGCTTTAGCTGAGTTTCAGTCTCGCCCAGAAAAGGTTTTCTTAGTATCATTTGAGCAGCTAGTTGCCAACTCATTTGAAATAATTAACAACTTATGCGATTTTCTGAATATTTCTCCTATCGCATCAATTGACTGTATTAGGCCAACATTCAATGGGATGCCGATCAGCAGCAATAGTTCGTTTGATACTTCAAACTACACAGTTTTACAAAACTCACTTGATCGATCGAAGTATTTGGCAGACGATTTAATTTGCTATATTCGTCAATACTGTGGTGAGTTGCACGAAGATGCTATGGCGCTTATTGCTAGTTTAGGCCCGATAAGGAGAAAATGATTTTGGATATAGAAATTGTGGATTGGAAAACTAGGCCAATAACTAACAAGCCGGAAATGTATTTTAGTGATGCAACACAGCAGCCACCGAGTGTCGATCATCTGTTGGAGACCCATCACCAATTTTATGGTCGACCTTGGGCGTTAGGCAAATGTTTGTTCGATACAGCCTTGGAATGTGGTATCAAACCGCAATTCAATGTATTAGATTTTGGGTGTGGTGCCGGGCGACTAGCTATATGGCTAGTCGGTTATCTAGAATATGGCCGTTATTTCGGTGTGGAGGCTCACTATAACTCTATCGACGCTTTGTTGCGATACGAGCTTCCGCTGTATGGTTTGTCTCATAAAAAGGCGAGAGTCTTACATGATTCGGAGATTAATTTAGATGTTTTTGGAGCTTCTTTCGATTTTGTGATCGATGCATATTCGTCAGTTCATCTGGATTCTGCAAGAGCAGCTGTTTATAGAGAGCGTTTGCCGACGGTCGTAAAAAAAGGAGGGATGGTTTTGATTTCTCCAGTACCTGAGCGCTGTGATAATGCATTTTTTCCGGAATTTGAGGTGGTACGACGGTTCTCTTCGAGTTGCGAGTTAATACTGAACTCCGGAAAGGATAAAATTACGGAGTGGAGCCTCTTTAGGAAATTGAGCTGAATTTATGAAAGTATTATTTGTTGGGCGTTCGGTATTTCATTTTTCCTACTATGACTCGTTGTTGCTAGGTATATGCCGCAAGGGCTACCAAGTCGAGGCATTGTTCGATGAAAGATGGAGCCAAAACCAGCCCGATGCCGCGTTACAAAAGTTTGTCGCAGCAGGTCACGCTAATTTTTCTTGGCGTTGGGCAGTGCGCCGGGGCGGCATATTACGAGATTATATTTTCGGAATGCGTGAGTTGCGTTCTTACGCCAGCTATCTGCGCCGACCTAATCAATCCGATTTTTACTTAAATCGATGGGCAAATTATTTACCATCGGCGTTAAGGGGCTGGATAACCAGGTCGGTTGTACAAGCCTTGCTGAAACTCCCTCTTATTGATGGTTTATTTCGCTTGCTTGAGGCAGCGGCGCCGGCGGCGCCCGAGGTAGTCGCGGACATTCGCCGTTCCGCCCCGGATTTAATTGTGGTGTCTCCCGGAAATATGCGCTTCGACGAGGAAATCGAATACGTAAAGGCGGGAAAGGTACTCGGCGTACCTACGGCGATCGTGACATTGAGCTGGGACAATCTGACCACCAAGGGGCTATTTCACGTTAAGCCGGACCTGTTGTTTTGTTGGAATGACGCGCATGCGCGGGAAGCTGTCGAAGTTCACGGCATCCCTGCGTCAAACGTATTAAAAATTGGTTCGATGTTTTTCGATAAATGGTTTGCCGCGAAAAGTCACATATCGGATCGGCAAGCGTTCTGTCATAAAGTCGGACTCGACCCTCACCTACCGTTCTTTCTTTATTTGGGGTCGTCATCGAATATAGCTAACGACGAGTCCTGGCTGGTGGAAGATATCTTAAGTGCGTTGCAAAGCCATCCCAACGCAGCGATAAATCAAGTCCAGCTTCTCGTGAGACCCCATCCGGCCAATTCAAAAAATTACTTGAGACTGGATGGCCGGCAAGGTTTGGCGTTGTGGCCGAAAGTTGGCGCATTACCTGAGTCGGACGAATCTCAAGCCGATTTCGTCGACTCGGTACGGCTTGCGGTTGCCGCGATTGGGATCAACACATCCGGAATGATCGATAACATTATTTTGGGCAAACCGTGTGTCGCTATCGTGACCGAGCGATACAAAAAGACCCAGGATCAAGCAATTCACTTTGGCCACTTATTCAGGTCTGGAGCGCTGGAAGTTGTTGGGGACGGTTCTCAATGTGTGGCGGCCATGGCCGCGCTACTGGACGGAGACGATAAGAAATGCGCGGCTCGCGAAGAGTTTGTACGTGCTTTTGCTCGCCCCTATGGTTTAGCACACGCTGCTGGCGACTTGGGAGCGGTGGCATTGGAAATATTGGCAAAAAATAAAAAATGGTCTCGGCAATCGCAAGATCAATTTCTTTCAGCATTGGAGAGGGTAAAAAGTGAATTTGAGTAGCTATGATCGCAATTTTGGTCAGGTTGTCGAGTCCGCCAAGCAGGAGTTCGGATATCAGAACTATTTGTTGGTCCGGGAATGCGTATTGCAAATGTTAGCCGAGTCTTCTGGCGAAGCCGCTTTGCCGAGCCATTATTGGGAAGAAGAGCTTGCCGGCTTTGATTATTTGTTGGATGCCTCTCCGTTAATTATTCGTAAATTACGCGAGCACAGCTACCATATAACCGGATTGAAATCTTACGAATACCGACACCATCATGCTCACAAGGCCGAACCCTATCGGCAAAAGCTTGCAGCTCTCAGAGCTGTCGACGCGAGTGATTTGTTCGTGGCCGAAGCTCCGCTTCTAGGTGGGTTTGGGCATGAAATCGACGGCGTGTTAGTAAACATCGATACTTTAAAATTTTACGAATCCTTGATTGCATTGGATCGCGCGGGCGCGCTCGTACCATTGAAAAATGCCGGAACCCGACCAGTGGTAGTTGAAATCGGCGGAGGGTGGGGTGGTTTTGGTTACCAATTTAAGAGGCTTTTGCCCAATACAACTTATGTCATCGTCGATTTGCCTCAGACAATGTTGTTCTCCGGGGTTTATTTGAAAACCCTGTTTCCTGAAGCAAAATGTTTTGTCTACGGCGAGGGTGGGCATAAGGTTCCTCCGTTGCCGTTGGAGCACTACGATTTCGTATTCATGCCGCATTTTTCTATAGACGATTTCAAGCCAGAACGCATCGACCTGGGTATTAATATGATTTCATTTCAGGAAATGACTTCCGAACAAGTGACTGGCTACGCCCGCTGGTTTTGGGAAAATGGTTGCGAATTCCTGTATAGCCATAATCGGGCTCGTTCCGCGCACAACAACCAATTGTCGGATGTGGCAGTGCTTCTCACGCAGGGATACCAACTAAAACCTTTTGAGGTGTTGTCCATGCCTTATACGGTCCTCAATGTGCCTAGCCAAATACCATGGGCCTCGGACCCCAAGAAAATGGCGCGGCAACTTTTGCAACGCATGTTAAAGCCGGTTAAGAAGGCGGCCGGCTCTCATCTAGACTATCGGCATTTGTTCGGGCGTCGCAAATCTCGTTTCGAGGGAGGTAACGCATGAGTCAGATCGCCAAATTAACTATCGTCACGGTTGCTGGTCCGGGTGACGAAGCGTTGGTGCTGCGTAACATCGAGTACATTCATCGTAAAAATCCGGAAGCGTCCTACCATATCCACGTTTTAGACAATGGTAGATTTCATGGTTTTCCCGAACTGGAATTAAAGCTCCCGAACGTTACTGTTCACACTGGAGAACCTTCGGATTATCGTAAGCCAGACGCTTGTCGCGGTAGTTATCAGCACGCGACAGCCTTGAATCGGTTCTTACGTGAACAAGAGATCGATACCAGATATCTAATGATTTTAGATCCTGACTTTTACGTGGTGCGAGACAATTGGATTACGGATGCACTTCAACATATGGCAGAAGCCGGCCTTTGGTTTATGGGGGTTCCGTGGCATCCGAAATGGTATTCCAAGCATCGTTATTTTCCCTGTGTGCATTGTATGTTTGTCGACCTGAGTGTTATTAAACCCAACGAGCTGGATTTCACTCCAGATTTGATTGTGCGGGGTCAAAAAGCTGATCGGCGTAACGGTGTCGCTAAAGAGTTTGAAAAAAAGTCAATAACGGCTGGCAATGGAGAAGTGGTTTTTGTTCCGCGAAATTGGATGCCGGTTTTATGGGAGATCGTTCGGACTGCGTTGCAGGAACTTTGTCATTGCTACGCCGAGGCTCGGCAACCAATTCCGCGAGGTCTAAAGCTAACGATTCGAGCGGTTCAACATGCAACCAAAATTAAATCAAGGATGCGAGCGGTAGCGGTTCGCATGGTCGGGATGACTCTCAACAGAAGGATTATTGGGGCTGCTAACGACACCGGATATTTGGTTGAGAAACTTTACGCGTCTCAACGAGAAAGGCTGGAGATAATGCCTCCATCGGTATCCTTGGAGCGGGATTTCTCTAAACCCGAATTCCTTACTAAGGCTTGGGGGCGAAAAATCGAAAGTTTGGTGCCTGATCGTTGGAGCTACATTCCGAAAATGCCTGGTTATTTTACTGAAATGCGTTTCAAGAGTTTTGGTCTTCCTAATACAACGAAGTTGGGATGGGAAGAGTTTTTTTGGGGTAATTTACCCTGGGGTGTACACATGAGACGTTACAATAAGTCCAATCGCGACGTCAATGCGGAAACAGTGTTGTTGAACGATTTGTTGGGAAGATAGTCTCTACAAAGAGCGTTGGTCATAGAAGACCGGTTACCTATTTGATTATGCGGGAAAAATAATCGGATATTGCTTGAGTCGATTTTTTGTTTCGCATATTACATTCGGTAGACGTATCTGTTCGGGAGGACAACTGTGAATTTGGAAATATTCAAGGAGTTATTAGATAATATTCAACGGAAGGGACTCGCCTCGGATAGATCTATTAATGCTTTTTGGCGATATCAGCTAGAGAGGCTCGCGCCTTGCCTTTCGGATTTTGATAGTGATTTATCAAACATTACGAGCGAACAAATCGAATCTATTTTGCAAGCATTGGCTTATGATCAAGAGAGGGTTTCTCAGTCGCTAAATACCGAGATGCTGATTGATTTTGCTACCAATGTCTTGCCTAAACAGCAAAAAAGTTTTCACGCGTCACTTCCTGGCGAAAAGCGAGACGTCGAGCACATTGGTGGTTTGTGGTTCTTGTGGCGAAAAAAATTGCTAGAGGAGTATCTTTCAGCTGTTAGGGAACACGGTTTGATTTCATCGATGACCACAATTCGCCATTGGTGGTATTACCGAAAACTTAAATCCTTTTTGCCTCATAAGCCCATTGTCTCGATCCTTGAAATCGGTGCTGGTTCGGGTTTTTTTGCACGATTACTTATTAACGACAATCCAAGTCTGCGTTACTTTGTCGTCGATCTTTCAGAGATGCTGTTAACTTCGTCGGCTAATTTAACCTCCAGCTTTCCCATGCTTCAGGCGTCTTTAAATTCTGTCGCTGACAATTCCGCCCCTGGACTTTTTTTCTTGGAAACAACAGCGATAGAGTTCGTTTCGTCTGCCACTATTGACGTGGCATTGAATTTTAATTCAATGATGGAAATGAATATTGAAACCCGAAATTATTATTTGAATCAGATTTATCGAGTTTGTTCCGCAGGTGCGTTGTTTTACAATGTGAATCGGATGCAGAGAAAAATGTCGGACATTGGAGAAGCCAGTTATGTTAATAATCCCTTAACTTATCCCTATCGAAAAGAGGATGTTGTCATTGAATGGGAGCCTGACGAATTGCAGCAAGATTATCGTGCTCGGTTTGGTTATGGAGCAATCGAGAGTTTCGCAATTTCCAGTATTAGAAGAGTGAATCTGCCCCAATAGAAGTGGGACAGAGTTGTGGGAAATTTATTTAAATCAGTTTTGGCGCAGCGGTTGCTGCGTTCGCTTCGGCCTCATACCGGTATTCGGCCCAATTGGTCATGGTTGAACGATTTAACCGAATGGAAAGCGGTTTTGAAAAGATCGTCTAGTGGTCCGACTGTGTTAGTAGCCACCAGTACCGGAGCCAACTGGCCGTGCAGTGGATTGGAAAGCGTTCTTGGTGTAGCTCTCACGCTACGAGGGGCCAAAGTGCGTTTTTTGCTCTGCGATGGCGTATTGCCAGCGTGCCAAGAGTGTGATAGCCAATGGCTATCTGAAAAGCGGTTTGTCACAATGCGGGTAAATTCGGAAATTTGTCGAAGTTGCTATAAGCCCGCTAGATATATGCTTCAGCCGCTGGAATTACCGCTTGTGTACTACAGTCAGTACATGAACCCAGACGAAACTCTTCGCGCCATACCGGATTCTCCCGCGTTTGCCAAACACTCGCTTGCAGGAGCATTGCGTTTTTATGGACGGGGTACCTTGCCTGACGGTCTTGGCGCCGAGCGAGTCTTGGATAGGTATTTAAATGCTGCCAGAATTACATCTAGCGTATTAAATAGGTTGATCCTGGATAATAAACCCGACATCGCAGTATTCCATCACGGCATTTACGTGCCGCAAGGCATCGTTGGCGAGGTTTGCCGCGAAGCTGGCGTTAGGGTCGTTAATTGGGGTCCAGCATACCGCAAGTGCACAGTGTTGTTTAGCCACGCAGACACTTATCATTACACCATGATCGACGAGCCGGCCGAGTATTGGAATGATTTGGCTTGGTCCGAGGACAAGGAACAAGCAATCATGGGTTATTTGCATAGTCGTTGGACAGGCGGCAACGATTGGATCAGCTTCCAGTCAGCCGCGGAGTTGGATAGCAGTCGGATTGCCGACTGGCTGGGGTTGGAACGCGGCAAGCCCATCGTCGGCTTGCTGACGAACGTGATTTGGGACGCGCAATTGCATTTTCGGCAGTCGGCGTTTCCATCCATGCTGGAATGGCTGTTCGCCAGTATCGACTACTTTATCTCGCGCCCGGATATGCAATGGGTCATTAGAGTTCATCCCGCCGAAGTCAAAGGTACCGTGCCGTCCAGGCAAAAAGTGGCTGACGAGATTGCGGTCCGTTACGGTTCGTTGCCCGATCATATCAAACTGGTGTTGCCCGAGGATAAGATCTCTACCTATGCGCTGATGTCGTTATGCGATAGCGCCTTGGTCTTTGGCACGAAAACGGCGCTGGAATTGGCTTGCACCGGCTTGCCGGTCGTCGTTGCCGGCGAAGCGTGGTGTCGCGGTAAAGGTTTTACAATCGACGTTTCCGATCCGGATCAGTATCGCCAAGTGTTGGAAAGCTTGCCGTTGGCCAGGCGCTTGCCGCCGGAACAAGTCGAATTGGCGCGCAAGTACGCATATCATTTCTTTTTCAGGCGAATGATACCGTTGAAGTGTCTGGCGCCGATCTCGCGTTTCGGTCCATATAAAGTCAATGTCACCAGGCTGGAGCAATTGATGCCGGGGGCCGATCCTGGACTTGACTTGATTTGCGATGGGATATTGAACGGAAAACCGTTTATTTACGACACATGAGTGGGCCGCTAGCGGAGCATACCCCGCGCCGATGGATTTTGCACGACTACATGCAGGTAAACGGTGGCGCCGAGCGTTTGGTGGTTGCGATGGCCAAAGGCTTGCCGGGCTTCGGTTTGGCGGTGTCGGCGCTATATCCGGATTACACGGACAGTGCCGACACCAGTGGTGTCGACATCCAAGTGCTTTCTTGCCAAACGCGTTGGCCAAGAATTGCGCAAGCCCTTTGGACTTTCGCGAGGCGGTTGCCGACGGTTCGACAGGCCGAGTTGGTTATTTATAGCGGGATTTACGCGCCGTTGGCGGTTCGTTCTCAGCGCGCGGGGCAACGGGTATATTATTGCCATACACCGCCGCGCTTCGCATTCGACCGCAAAGACGAGTATTTGCAGCGCGCACCCTCAGTTTTGCGTTGGGCGGTGAGTTTGCTGATAAACCTCTATCGTCAGGCGTATCTGCAGTCGGTCGCGCGGATGGATTTGATTCTGACCAACTCGGCGCATGTGCAACGGAGGATTTATCGGCAAACCGGACTCAAGGCCGAGATTTTGTATCCGCCGATTAACGTTGACGCTTTTCGTTGGCAGTCGGCCGGCGATTATTTTTTGTCGCTGGGTCGCTTGGAGCCGAACAAGCGGGTCGAGCGGGTAGTGCGGGCATTTATGGGTTTGCCGGGTCAGCGCCTGGTGGTTGCTTCCGGCGGATCGCAGTTGGCTTATTTGCAGCGGCTTGCTGAAGGTGCCGACAATATTCATTTCACCGGTTGGTTGAGCGAAGCGGGTTTGATCGAATTGATTGGCAACGCCAGGGCTTGTATTTACATTCCGTTGGATGAGGATTTTGGAATGTCGGCCGTCGAAGCGATGGCCGCCGGCAAGCCGGTCATTGGCGTTGCCGAAGGTGGCATGCTGGAAACTATTGTCAATAATGAAACCGGGTTTTTGCTGCCGGCCGACCCGAGTCCCGGGCAAATTGCCGATGCGGTCGTCGCGATGAGTCGCGAACGTGCGGCGTCGATGCGTGCAGCTTGCGAAGGACGGGCGGCGGGCTTTTCCGAAGAAAAGTTTCTCGAACGATTATGCTCGTTACTCGATAACGGTGCATAATTTACGGAATGAGAGTTTTACATTTTTACAAGACGGCGTTTCCGGACACGATGGGAGGGGTGGAACAACTCATCCACCAAATCGCCAGAGGCGCTAGTATGCGCGGTGTGCAGGTTGACGTATTGTCGTTAACGCCGGAGAAAGTGGATCGCACGGTTGTGATCGAAGGCTATTTGGCGCACCGGGCTCGAATGGATTTGCAAATTGCGTCGACCAGCATCTCGGTATCGGCCCTCCTACGGTTTGCCCAACTGGCCAGGAAGGCCGACATCGTTCATTATCACTTCCCTTGGCCGTTCATGGACGTTGTGCATTTTGCGACGGCCGTCAACAAACCCACTGTATTAACCTACCATTCAGACATCATTCGACAACGGAATCTGTTGAAGCTTTATCGCCCGCTCAAGCGGCGGTTTTTAGGTAGCGTCGACAGGATCGTCGCGACGTCACCGAATTACTTCGCGACCAGTGACGTATTGGAAACGTTTGCCGATAAAGTTCGGGTCATTCCAATCGGTTTAGACAAAGCCAGCTATCCGGAACCTTCGACAGAAAACATACAGGCGTGGCGGGAGCGTTTGGCTCCACGGTTTTTTATGTTCGTCGGCGTGTTGCGCTACTACAAGGGTTTACACATCTTGTTGGAAGCCATGCGGGGTGTCGATTATCCGGTGGTGATCGTCGGAGCGGGGCCGATCGAGCAAGAATTGAAGGCCCAAGCGGCGCGGTTGGGCTTGAGTAATGTGCACTTTCTGGGGCACTTGCCGGATGAGGATAAAGTGGCCTTGCTGGCTCTGTGCTATGCGGTGGTGTTCCCTTCCCATCTGCGCTCCGAGGCGTTTGGCATCTCTCTACTGGAAGGCGCGATGTTCGGCAAGCCGATGATTTCCAGCGAAATCGGCACCGGCACGACGTTTATCAACATCGGTGGTGAAACCGGAATGGTCGTACCGCCCAGCGATCCGATAGCACTTAGACAGGCGATGACTTATCTGTGGGAGCATCCCGAGGAAGTCGCGAAAATGGGTGCCGCGGCCGAGGCTAGATATTGGCAACATTTCACTGCCGAGCGCATGGTTGAGGCCTATCTGGATATTTATCGCGAGTTGCTGGCAAACCGCAAAGCGTGATCCGCGTGGATTGTCGAGAACCCTCTTTGGATGTGGGTTGGGATAATTTGTTAAAATGCCTCTCACCTGATTTTTGAGATGGACATGAAACACGTCGAACTTCTTTCCCCGGCCGGCACGATTCGGAACATGCGTTATGCGTTCGCGTTCGGCGCCGACGCGGTTTATGCCGGGCAGCCGCGTTACAGCTTGCGGGTACGAAATAACGATTTCCTAGCGGACAATCTGGCGAAGGGGATAGCCGAGGCACATGCGATCGGCAAGAAATTTTACTTGGCCGCCAACGTCATTCCGCATAACGCCAAGGTGAAGACGTTCGTCAAGGACATGCAACCGATTATCGCGATGGGGCCGGACGCGCTGATCATGGCCGATCCAGGCCTGATCATGATGACCCGCGAACAATGGCCTGACATGCCGGTGCACTTGTCGGTCCAGGCAAATACCGTGAACTATGCCAGCGTCAAATTTTGGCAACGCATGGGCGTGGAGCGGATCATTCTGTCGCGGGAATTGTCGTTGGACGAAATCGCCGAGATTCGCCAGCAATGTCCCGACATGGAGTTGGAGGTGTTCGTGCACGGTGCGTTGTGCATCGCCTATTCCGGGCGTTGCCTGTTGTCCGGCTATTTCAACCATCGAGATCCCAATCAGGGGACTTGTACCAATTCCTGCCGTTGGAAATACGACACCAAGCCGGCCGACGAAACCGCCGAAGGCGATTACGTGTTGGCGGACAGGCCGGTGTTGTCGATGAACGATCTCAGTCACGGATTGAGTGGCGCGAGCTGCGGTGGTGCCGAGCGTCATCCGCTGGCCGATCAGATTTATTTTCTCGAGGAAGAAGGTCGGCCCGGCGAGTTGTTGCCGGTCATGGAGGACGAGAACGGCACTTATATCATGAACTCCAAGGACCTGCGCGCTATCGAACACGTGCAGCGTTTGGTGGAGATCGGCGTGGATAGCCTGAAAATCGAAGGGCGGACCAAATCGCATTTTTACGTGGCGCGTACTGCGCAGACTTACCGTCAGGCGATTGACGACGCGCTGGCCGGCCGGCCGTTTCAGCCGCAATTGCTGGGTGTTCTGGACAATCTGGCCAGTCGCGGTTACACCGATGGTTTTTATCAGCGTCATCATACGCACGAGCATCAGAATTATCTGTCCGGTTATTCCAAGAGCCATCAGCAACAGTTTTGCGGCGAAATCACCGCCTACGATTCCGACACCGGTCTGGCCGATGTCAGCGTCAAAAACAAATTCGCGGTTGGCGATCGGTTGGAAATGATTTTGCCGGGCGGCAATCGGGATATCGTTGTCGATCGGATGTTGGATAAATACGGCAATCCGATGCAAGAGGCCTTGGGCGGCGGTTACGAAGTGCGAATTCCCTTGCCTAGCGAAGACTGTCGCTACGGCTTGCTGGCGCGTTATTTTTGATGGACTTGGAGGCCGATTTGGCATTTCTGACCGCCGATTTATGCGATCGCTTCGGCGATGCGGAGAATTTCCAGGTCGCCGAACCCATGCTGCGCCATTTCGGCGGGCGCCAACGGTTTTGCGGGCGAATCGCCACGCTGAAGGTTTTCGAGGACAATTCCTTGGTGCGTAGCGCATTGGAGGAAGATGGCAACGAGAAGGTGTTGGTGATCGATGGCGGTGGCGGCAAGCGTTGTGCCTTGTTCGGTGATACCTTGGCAGCTCTGGCGATCGAAAACGGCTGGAGCGGCATCATCGTCTACGGTTGCGTGCGCGGCGCGGAACTGTTGGCGCAACTGCCGATCGGCGTAATGGCCCTGAATACCCATCCAATGCGTAGTCGTAAGCATGGTCAAGGCGACCGTGACGTGATGATCACGTTTGCCGGGGTCAATTTCAAAAAAGATCATTACCTCTATGCCGATAGCGATGGAATTATCGTCGCCGAGACAAAATTGGATTAGAATTCCAATGCCTTAACCTAGTAAAACACTCAAGAATATGCAAATCGTACTCGCAAACCCTCGTGGATTCTGTGCCGGCGTGGACCGGGCCATTGAAATCGTCGATCAAGCCATCGATACCTTCGGCGCACCAATTTATGTGCGTCATGAGGTCGTGCACAACCGGACCGTGGTCGACGGATTAAAGGAAAAAGGCGCGGTGTTTATCGAGGATTTGAGCGATGTGCCGGTCGGCTCCTATCTGGTGTTCAGCGCGCACGGGGTTTCCAAGCAGGTGCAGCGCGAAGCCGACGAGCGACAATTGACGGTGTTCGATGCCACCTGCCCGTTGGTGACCAAAGTTCACATGCAGGTCGCCAAGCATGCCAAGCAGGACCGGGAAGTGATTCTGATCGGCCACGCCGGACATCCGGAGGTGGAAGGCACGATGGGGCAGTACGAAAAATGCACCGAGCACGGCAATATCTATTTGGTGGAAACGCCGGATGACGTTAAAAACCTCAAAGTCAATAATCCGGATAATCTGGCCTATGTCACGCAAACGACGTTGTCGATGACCGACACCAAGGTGATGGTCGACGCGCTACGCGAGCATTTTCCGTCGATCAAGGAGCAGAAAAAAGACGACATATGCTATGCCACCCAAAACCGTCAGGATGCGGTGCACGATCTGGCGAAAATTTCCGATCTGATTTTGGTGGTCGGCTCGCCCAACAGTTCGAATTCCAACCGTTTGCGGGAAATCGCCGAACAGCTCGGCAAATCCGCGCACTTGATTGATACGTACCGCGACCTGAAACAGGAATGGTTGTCGGGCGTGGATGTCGTCGGCGTCACAGCCGGCGCGTCGGCGCCGGAAGTGTTGGTACAGGAAGTGATCGATCAATTGAAAGCTTGGGGCGGCGCCGACACCCTGGTCCGCGAGAATAAAGGTATAGAGGAAAAAGTGGTATTCTCTATTCCCAAGGAATTGAAGAAGCACATGGAAGCCTAACTTAATCAGCCCAACGAGGAACCGTATGGCTATTACCGCGCAAGATTTAGTCGCCGCCGCCAAGCAGCAGATTTCGGAGATCGACGTCGCCGCCGCTCGCGAACGCTTGACGACAAATTTGATTCTGGATGTCCGCGAGCCCAACGAATTTGCCGCCGGCCATTTGCCGGGTGCGGTCAATATTCCACGTGGCGTACTTGAATTCCAAATTGGCGGACATCCCGCTTTCCAAGGTCGGCAACAAGCCCCGACCGTGGTGTATTGCCAGGGAGGCGGCAGGTCGGCGTTGGCGACTCAGGTATTGCAGCAGATGGGTTATTCGGCGACGGTCAGCATGGCCGGCGGTTTCAAGGCTTGGGCTGAGAGCGGTTTGCCCGTTGAGTGAGCAAGACGAACTCCGTATCGATAAATGGCTATGGGCCGCACGGTTTTTCAAGACCCGCGGCTTGGCGTCCGACGCGGTCAGCGGCGGAAAGGTGCATGTCAACGGCCAGCGCTGCAAGCCCAGCCGGGATGTTCGGCTCGGCGATCGCATCAGCATCACCAAGGATCAGTATACCTGGGATATTCTTGTCACCGGTTTGAATCGGCAACGCCGTCCGGCCCAAGAGGCGGCCCAATTGTATGTCGAAGACGCGGCCAGCGCCGCCAAACGGCAACAATTGGTGGAATTGCACAAACAGCAGCAAGCCGCGTTCCCAGTCTCGGAGCGTCCCTTCAAACCCAACAAAAAGCAACGCCGGCAAATTCATCGTTTCAAAGAGGGTTCGGCTTGACCGGACCTCGTTCAACAAAACGATAGCCACACTTCCCGCAAGACTTTATTATTCCAGCGTTGTGCGCGCGCCGGAATAAGCCGGTGTTTGTCAAACGGCGGCCGGGCGTTAAGTTCGGCCTAAGAACCGGCGTTTAGTTTTCCGGTACGCTTTCACCCACGCAAGATTCCAAAAGGTTTTTGAATGTCGCAACGCTGTTTTTTCATAATCGCGCAAGCGGTGCTGGCCAGTGGATTGCTGGTCGGTTGCGCCACCACTCGGCAATTGGCGGTGGATTATCCGAAAACCGAATCGGTAGCCGTCAAGCCGTTGCGAGGGCAAACGACGGTTTCCGGCGACGATTACTACGTGCAGTGGCTGTCTGAGTTCGAGTTCAAGGGCGACAGCGCATTGAAAGGCGGTTGCAATGAAATGGGCGGTCATTACGAAAACGGCGATTTGTCGGCCGCCGTCGTGTTCGCGGTGCATAACGACGCCTTGAAGCTGCAGCGCGAAGCCAGCGGATTTCTTTATCAGGCGACGACCGGGCGGTGCAATTTCAAACTGGAGACCAAAAAGGCCAATTTGACGCCGTGGTTACGCTTGGATTCGGCCAAGGACACCCAGATTGAATACCGCTTTCTGACCAGTAACAGCCACGAGTCTAATCTGTCGCAGCTGGTCGAGGATCTGAACACCGCCAGCGGTTTGTTCGCGTTGACCGGCGTCGGTACCGGCATGGCGGTGATGGGGAAGTTGGCCGGCAATTGGGTGGAAAGCAATCCGCCCGTCGTCGCGAAAGCGCCGACGCCGGCCGGCAAGCTCAGTTCCGAGACCCACACGCTGCCGGCCGGCGTCGTACTTAACGCCGACAGCGCAGGTCTCAATCAAACCCGCTTGCCGGTTTACGAAGTGCTCGAAGGCGGTTGGAACATTTGGTCGTCGGAAACCAAGATGCTGGGCGAATTGCGGATTTATCCGGAATTGGTGTCGTCCCTGCTGCTGAAAACCGTTGGCGACGCGACGCCGGACGCTCACGACCTGTCTCTGGAAGAACTGTGGCGGGCGCCGATACAAACAGCCAACGGCGAACAGCGTCTCCAGCAATTGCTGGCTCAAATCGATGCCGCCGATCGGCCGAATCTGCAACCGGATTGGCGGGATTACAGCGATGTCGAGACTCAGTGCCGGCGGCTGAAACTGGTCATGAAGGACTTGGGGTTCAATAAATTCGACCGCAACGCCTTGCTCTACTACTTTCTGAATAAATCGCCGGATTGGAAGAATTTCAATATCTCGATGCAGCGGGCGATGACCGATGAAATCCGACCCAAATTGTTGGAGCAATACCGTTCCACCAACTTTTCCGGCTGTTTGGCGCCGGAAGATTATTGGGTCATGAAGAGCATGCGTCTGGCGGTCAATACCGAGCAGGACTGGGATGCGCTGGCCAGTTCTAGGCAAAAGAAGGAAGGCATCTTGAATCCGGTGCAGTCGGCGGGCCGACAATTGCTGGCGGCCCTGAAAAGCCCGGATAAGGATGAAGTGGCCCGTCAACTGTATCCGCTATTGAATACCGAAAAGGCCGGCAACGGTAGCGTATTGCTGCAAAACCATTTGAGTAATTTCGGCCTGGAAACCTTGCTGCAACTACCGCCGATTCCCGACGAAGGCGTGGTCGTTAGTGCCGCGCAATTGGCCGGCGTGTTCGCCGGTCTGAACGTCGATAGTTACAGTTGCGCTAGGCCGGCCCAGGAACAAGGTCAGCCGCTGGCCCATATCGGCATTCTATTGTTCGCCACCAAGCCGGGCAGTCCTCGCGACAAAGGCGGCGCGCTCGAATTCGAACTGGCTCAGGGCCGCATCGTGCGTTTGGCGTTTCAGCATCCGTCGTTTCGCGATTTCGAACAGAATCTGGCCGATTATCCCGATCTCGGCGGCTGTCGCATCGACGCCGAATTTCTGAATCGACTGCATTAACACGGGGGTGCCATGGTCCTGAAACGCTCCACCGGGTATTGGATAGGCGGCACGCTGGTCGGCTTGGTCGGTTTGTATGCGGCGGCCGGATACTATGTTTTGCCCTATTGGGCGAGAACCCGCTTGCCCGAAATCGTTCACCAGGCCACCGGCGCTCAGTTCGGCATCGAGACGGTGGCCTTCGATCCTTTCGAATGGCGGGCCGAGTTGCGGGGGATACGTTTGACGGGTGCCGACGGCAAGGATTTACTCGGTTTGGAGAGTCTGGTTCTGGATATTCAGGCGATGGAGTCGCTAGGCATGCGCGGTTTGGCGGTAACGGCGATCGAATTCGGCAAGCCGACCATCAACCTGGAGCGCCGCGCCGACGGCCGCTTGAATTTGGCCGATCTGCGGCCTGCCGAAGCCGAGCCGGACCCTTCGTCCGAGCCCGCTAAAGAAGACTTGCCGCCGCCACTGTTGATTCACCGGCTGGCGATCGATGCCGGCGAAATCCGTTGGCGCGACGCGTTGGCCGGCGAGGATGCCGCCGAAACGCTGATGCCGCTGCAGTTGGAAGTCGCCGAGTTGGGTACCGTCAACGGAAAGAATGGCGCTAGCGGGCGTTTGGCGGTGGGCTTGGCGTCCGGCGGTACGCTGAATTGGCAAGGACAATTGACGTTGATGCCGTTGGTCTCGACCGGCAGCCTAAGGGTGGAGGGTATCGTCGTCCCGAAATTGCTGAAATTGGCGCCGAAGGACGTGCTGCCGGTTACGATCGACGCCGGCCAGTTGTCGGTCACCGCCGATTATCATCTGAGCCAGCACGACGGCGGTGTCAATTTGGCGCTAAACAACGGAGTTATCGACCTTAAAAAGTGGGCGATCAGCGAGCCGGCCCAGCATCGCTCGTTACTGGACTTGCCGTCGTTGACGCTTAGCGGCGTGGCCGTCGATCTGCAGGACCGGCAGTTGACCATCGCTAAAGTCGCCGCCGACGATGCGGCGATCCAAGTTTGGCTGCAAGCCGATGGCGTGGTGAACTACCAAGCCTTGTTTGCCGAGCCCGGCCAATCAAGCGCCAACGCGTCCAATCCGGCCGCCGCTCCCCCGACGCCCGCGGAGCCCGCCAAACCTTGGCGAGTTAAGGTCGACGACGTGGCATTGAGCAATCACCGCATCGAGTTCACCGATTACAGTCTGACCAAGCCGGTGACGCTGGAGTTGACCGAACTGGCCTTGGCGGTGCGCGGTTTCGATAGCGCCAATCCAGGCAAGTTACCGTTGACCTTCGCTACCCGTATTAACCAAAAGGCGTCCTTGAAACTGGCCGGCGATACCGTTTTGCAACCCTTCGGTGCCGCGTGGCAGGTAACGCTCGATAACTTGCTGATCAAGCCGTTTCAGGCTTATCTCGATCCCTATTTGAATCTGGAACTGGTGGATGGCGCCGTCAATCTTGACGGCAATCTGCAACTGACAACCACTGATCAATTTCAACTTACCTTTACCGGTAACGCCAACATCGACAATCTGGTAACCCGCGATCAAATCAAGAATAAGGATTTCTTGAAGTGGTCGGACCTGACCCTAGCCGGCATCGACATCGATCTGAACCAGCAGGATTTTAAAATCGACCGGGTGGTGTTCGAACGGCCCTATTTTCGCTTCAACATCAAGAAAGACGGTACGACCAATGTTGACGAACTCAGCGTCGTCAAGTCGCCGGCTCAGCAAAACGGGTCAAAAGTGGCGGAAGCACCGACCAAGCCGGACGTGAAATCCCCGGAACCGAAATTGGTCATCGGCAAAATCGAGATGAAAAACGGTCGCTCCGATTTCGCCGATTATTCGCTGATCTTGCCTTTCGTCGCGGAAATGAAACGCCTGAATGGCGAAGTCAGCGGTTTTTCGACCGAGAAAGACGCCTACGCGCAACTGGATTTGCAAGGCAAGGTTTACGATCTGGCGTCGGTCGATATCAAGGGCAAATACCAATTCCAAACCGGCAATACCGATGTCGGCCTGAAGTTTACCCACATGCCCTTACCGCTGATTACGCCTTACATGGCCGAATTCGCCGGCTATAAAATCGAAAAAGGCCAGATGGCGCTGGATTTACAGTACAAAATCAGCAAGGGCCAATTGGAGGTCCAGAACAAATTGTTCATCGATCAGTTGGCGCTGGGCGACCACGTCGAGAATCCGAAAGCGATGTCGCTACCCTTGCATCTGGCCATTGCCTTACTGAAAGACGCCGACGGCCGGATCAATCTGGATTTCCCGATTTCCGGCAGTCTGGAAGATCCGAAATTCAGCCTTGGGGCACTAGTTAGCGACGTATTGGTCAATCTGATTGCCAAGGCGGTGGCTTCGCCGTTCAAGATGTTTGGGGCACTGCTCGGCGAGGATAAGGATTACAGTGTCGTAAAGTTCGGTCCGGGTAGCGCCAAACTGGCGGCCGAGGAGTCCGCCAAACTCGATCAACTTGGGCAGGCCTTGACCACCAAACCGGAATTGACGCTGGAAATCAAGGGCAAGGCTTATGAAACCCAGGATTGGCCGGCGATGCGTTACGATGCGGTCAAGGATGTTCTGAAAAAAATGAAATCCGGCGAGTTGCGCGATCAGGGCCAGAAAATCCGCCATGAGTATCTCGAGTTGTCGGACGACGAATACCGGCGTCTGCTGGCCAAGTTTTTCGGCGAAGTGTTTCCCGAGGAATTGGATCGCGGCCTGTTCGGCAAGCCACGCTTGAAAAGCGATCCGAATGCAGATTTTTACAGCGTCGCTCAACAGCGCCTGGAAGGTATCTTTCATCCCGATCCGCAGCGCTTGACCGAGTTGGCGGTGGACCGGGCCAATCACATCGCCCAATACGTCACCATGCAGGGCAAGGTCGAACGAGGGCGGGTTTACATCTTGGCGCCGGAATTGAGTCAAGCCGAAACCGCCGACGGCCTGAACTCGGTGTTGTCCTTGGGGGCCTTGCCCTGACCGAGCGCGAAACGGCTTTGTACTATAATCGGCTGACTCGACGGCGGGTGGCCGGCTGGAAATTGGGGTTTAACACGTGGAGAAAACAATGAAAATCGGAACGTTCAACTATTTACCGCTAGTGCTGGGCATCGCATGCGCGGCGCTATCGGCCTCGGCCGCGGCGGGACCGCTGACCTCTTGCACGATGACCTACAAATTGAGCGGCTGGTCGCTGGTCTACAAACAATACGACGGTATCGGCAATATCAGTTGCAGCAACGGCCAGCGCGCCCAAGTCGCCTTGGCGTCCAAGAGTATCGGCTTCACGATAGGCAAATCGGAAATCGAAGGCACCGGAGTATTTTCGGAAGTCAAAAATCTCAATGAGATCTACGGTAACTTCGTGGCCTTGGAAGGGCACGCCGGCGCTACCAAATCCGTGGACGCGCAAGTCTTGACGCGCGGCGAAATTTCGTTGGCCTTATCCGGCAAGGGGCGAGGCATCGACATCGGCGTCACGCTGGGCGCGCTGACGATTTCGCCGCGCTAGGCCGTTTTTACCGGCACATGCCGTTCGTCACCCGAGACACCGCCGGGGCGATCCGGCGCCTCGACGATACCGGGGCCTCTGGCGATTGGCTGGCGGATGACGATCCCGAACTGGCCGCGTTTTACCGCGATGCGGGCATGCGGGCCAAGCGCGCGCTGACCGAAACCGATGTCGATATGGTTAGGGTTATCGACGATCTGGTGGATGTTTTGGTGGCCAAACAATTGGTGATATTTACCGAGTTGCCGGACGCCGTGCAACAAAAGCTGCTGGCCCGTAAACAACTGAGAAGGGATATCGGCGCGTTACAGAACTTAATGCTAGACGACGAAGGTTTGTTCTAATGAACCCAAGTCGCGCCCGGTCGGCTCCGCGCTCGCCGCGATCGGCCCGCCTGGAATGGTACTGATTGGTGCCGCCGGCGCGGCCGTCAGCAACCGCGGGCGGCCGGAGTTTCGCCGGACAACGGTTGGAAGCGCCGTTGTATTGAATTTGGACTTTGCGTGAAGAACTCTTTTTTTCTGGTCATACCCGAACAAAAAAACGATCCCCGCTTGCTGGCGACTTTCTCGGAAACCGCCCTGCAACAATGGATCGCCGAGTTGCCCGCCGCCAATCCGGGTCTGGCCGCTCGTTTGTTTCAGGAATTGCTGTCCGAATTGATTTCGGTGGAAATGCCGGCTGCCAAGCGCTTGCAAGCGTTGGAGCAGCTCAGGGACAGTTTTTTTCTGATCGACGATTATTTGCGGTCGCGTCTGATCAAATTCGGCTTTCCGAAAGGCGATATCGAGAAAAAAATTTTCGGGCTGGTGTGCGTCGTCGAGCGCCAGTTTACGATCGGTTATTGGAGCGTGGTCAGGGACCTGACCCGGCGCGATGTCGGCTGGCTGCAGGGCAAGACCGTGGCCTTGGCGATACAGCGGACCATCAAGGGATTGAGCCGCATCGTCGTCAGCCAGTACATGATGAGTTACCCGATTCCGGACTGGATTTGGATAGATCTGCATTCGCTGTACAAACTGGCGGTGAAGTTGGGCAAAGACGATACCAAGGTCGCCGACCAGCGCGGCCTGTTTACCAAGCATTCCTCGGTCGCCGACAGTTACAAGCAGATTTTGCTGCTCAGTCTGGCCTACCCGTCCGGCCTGATGCAGAAGGAATTCCAACTGGTTTACGAGTTCATCGATAAGATTAGCGATTTGGTGAACATAGAAGCCAAACCGGTTGCCGGACAAGCCGTGCAATGTCTGATTTCGATCGACGAAGACCTTGCCCCGGCCTTTCAGCCGGCCGCCAAGACGGCGGACCGACGCGGCGAGGCGGCCCTATTGTATTTGGATCTGACCAAATTGGTTAAGATCTACAAGTTGACCGATAAATACTGCGGCAAGGACGAAGCCAGATTCAGTTCGCTGGACATCGATCCAGGCAGCCATAACAAATTGTCGCCGGAACTGTTCGAGTATTTGCTGCAGCGCTGGCAGGGCAGGGAACCGCAAGGGACTGTCTATTTCGCCGATCGGCTGGATCGTTACGTAGTCATCGGCCTGGAAGCGACGCACGATTTACTGGATACCGGCCGGATCGCCGCCGGCTATGAAGCGACACCGGAAATTCCGGCACACAGCGAATCCGAGCGGGCTTTGTCCTGCGTATTGCAGCAGGAAGGCTTGTTGTCGATCGGCAGTTTGGTCAGTTTTAGAAAAACCGATAGCTTGCCGCATCTGCGGGCCTTGGGCGTGGTTTGCAAGATTCTGCTGCCCAAGCAAGACAGCAAAGTGGTGTTCGAGTTGGTCGTGATTGCCCATCAAGCGTTTCCGGTGGCTTATCACGCGCTGGATGCCGAACCCGACGCCGAACGCAAAAAAGCCCTGATTTATGGTACAAAGGACCAAGAAGGCGAAAAAAGCTTTATTATCATGGATTCTTTCATGCTCAAGGATGGCGACTTGTTACGGATGTACATGGGGAGCGAGAATTTTCCAATTATTTTGAATGGCCGGAAGAATATAGGCTTGGGCTATTGGCAATTCGAATGTCGGCAGATACTTGAAAATATCCCGTCGGCCCACGGCAAGAAGAAAGGCTATGACTTTATTTGAAACATCCGTTTGCCGGGCGCCCCATGCGCGACCCCGGCCGCATGACCCGACACCGAAACGACTAATCAATGACATCCAATTCCGATCAGCCCACTGATTCCAAAACGTTCGTCGATCCTTACGCCGAGCGCGAAGCCGAAAAATACGAACATCCCATTCCCAGCCGCGAACTGATACTGCAGCTGGTTCAGCAAACCGGCAAGCCGTTGCGGCGTCAACAAATCGCTCAACAATTCGGGTTAGAGTCCGCCGACGCTCTCGAAGCCCTGCGCCGGCGCTTGCGCGCGATGGAACGCGACGGCCAGTTGGTATTCAACAGCCGGCAAAAATACATGATCGGCAACGGTCAAAACTTGATTAACGGGCGGGTACTCGGTCATCCCGAGGGTTTCGGCTTTCTGAAACCGGAAGACGGCAGCGACGATTTGTTTTTGTCGCCCAGGGAAATGAAGCCGCTGATGCACAACGACAGGGTCGCGGTTAGGGTAACCGGCATCGATCGCAAGGGCCGCCGCGAAGCCGCCGTCGTCGAGATTCTGGAGCGCAATACCCACCAAGTGGTCGGCCGGTTCTTCACCGAGGGGCGCGTCGCTTACGTCGTGCCGGATAACAAGAAAATCATTCACGAGGTCCTGATCGCCAAGGAGGATGTCGGTGGCGCCAAAAACGGCCAGATCGTCGTCGCCGAAATCGTCCAGCAACCCAGCGCGCACTACCAGCCCTTGGGGCGGGTCGTCGAAGTGTTGGGCATGCATATGGCACCCGGCATGGAAATCGAAATGGCGATCCGTTCGCACGAGCTACCCAACCATTGGCCGGAGGCTTTGCTGGCCGAGATTGGCGGCTTGCAGGCGGAAGTGCCGGAATCGGCCAAGCAGGGCAGGGAAGACGTCCGCCACCTGCCGTTGGTGACGATAGACGGCGAGGACGCCCGCGATTTCGACGACGCGGTGTATGCCCAAAAAACCAAGAAAGGCTGGAAGTTATTGGTGGCGATCGCCGACGTATCGCACTACGTCAAGGTGGGTACCGCGCTGGACGACGAAGCCAAAAACCGCAGCACCTCGGTGTATTTCCCGGAAAAAGTCATCCCGATGCTGCCGGAGATTTTGTCCAACGGCTTGTGTTCGCTGAATCCCAAGGTGGATCGGCTATGCATGGTTTGCGAGTTGCTGATCGGCGAGGACGGCCTAGTGGTGCGTTCGCGGTTTTTCGAGGCCGTGATGCGTTCCCATGCCCGGCTAACCTACAGCGAAGTCGCAAAAATACTGGTCGACGGCGATCAAAAACTGGCCAAGAAATACGCGGATTTGGTGCCGCATCTGCAAACGCTGTACAGCCTGTACCAGGCCATGCGCCGGCAACGGGAACTGCGCGGGGCGATGGATTTCGACACCCAGGAAACCAAGATCGTGTTCGGGCCCGAGCGCAAAATCGCCGAGATCGTGCCGCTGGTCCGCAACGACGCGCATAAATTGATCGAAGAATTCATGATTACCGCCAACACCGCGGCGGCCAAATTCCTAACCCGCAAAAAGTTGCCGCGCCTGCTGAGGATACACGACGGCCCAGGCCCAGAGAAATTACTAGCGCTGAAGACCTTTTTGAACGAGCTGGGTTTGCATCTCGGCGGCCACGCTCAACCGACCCCGCTGGATTACATGCACTTGCTGGAATCGGTGGCCGGCCGCACGGATGCCCATCTGATCCAGACCATCTTGCTGCGCTCGATGTCGCAAGCGGTGTACAGCCCGGAAACCAAGGGCCATTTCGGCCTGGCGCTGGACGCTTACGCGCATTTCACGTCGCCGATCCGCCGTTATCCGGATTTGCTGGTGCACCGGGCGATACGCCACGCACTGGCCGGCAAGGCGCCGGATAGCTTTGCGTACAATTACTCCGACATGATGGCCTTGGGCGAGCATTGTTCCGCTAACGAGCGCCGGGCCGACGACGCCACACGCGACGTGATTAGTTGGTTGAAGTGCGAGTACATGATGGACAAGATCGGCGAGGAATTCGCCGGAGTGATTTCGTCGGTCACCGGTTTTGGGTTTTTCGTCGAATTGCAGACCGTTTACGTCGAAGGCCTGGTGCATATCGCCTCCTTGCACAACGACTATTTCCAGTTCGATTCCGGCAAGCATCAGCTTTACGGCGAACGAACCGGCGTGCGCTATCGGCTGGGCGACGCGGTGCGCATCCGTGTGGTACGGGTCAATTTGGACGACAAAAAGATCGACTTCGAATTGATTCAGGCCGGCAAGAAGGCCGAGAACGCCAAACCCAAAAAGGCCAAATCCAGCAAAGCCAAAACGACCGAGGGCAAGGGCAAGTCCGCCAAGTCCGAACCCGCCAAAAAATCTACCCGATCCAGACGGCGCCGTAAATCATGAGTTTGACTCAGCTTTTCGGCGTGCACGCCGTGCAGGCCGCCTTGGAACATTCTCCAGACAAAATCCGCCGCGCCTGGATCGACGGCCAACGCCAGGATGCCCGCTTGAAACCGCTGCTCGACGCCTTGGCGGAGTTGGGTGTCAATCCCGAGAAAACCGAGCGCAAAAAGCTGGAGCGGATGGCCGACGGCAAAAATCACCAAGGCATCGTGGTCGCGGTCGAATTGCCGGCGATGCGCAGCGAAGATCAGCTAAAACAGGATTTCGACGCGCTGACCGAAACGCCGTTTTATTTGATTTTGGATCAAGTCCAGGACCCGCATAATCTCGGAGCGTGCTTGCGTACCGCCGACGCGGTGGGCGTGCATGGCGTAGTCGTTACCAAGGACAATGCCGCCGGCATCACGCCGACCGTGTGCAAGGTAGCCAGCGGCGCGGCCGAGACGGTGCCGGTCTATCAGGTCACCAATCTGGCTCGGGTGCTACGTTGGTTCAAGGACCAAAATGTCTGGATCATGGGCGCGGCTGGCGAAGCCGAACAAACCGTCTACCAGATGAAACTGGATATGCCGCTGGCTTTGGTGATGGGCGCGGAAGGCAGCGGCCTGCGCCATCTGACCCGCCAGCATTGCGACTTTCTGGTAAAGATACCGATGGTGGGCCAAGTGGAAAGCCTGAATGTATCGGTCGCGACCGGCGTGTTGCTGTACGAGGTTTTCCGGCAAAAAGCCGCGAACTAAGCGAATGCGGGCGGCTGTCGGCTTACTGCTGCTAGTGTTGACCACCGCCGCGCGCGCCGATTTCGCCGCCGAGGCGATCGCCGCCAATTGCACGATTTGCCATGCGCGAGAGGATGGCGACGCCGGCATGCCCGCGCTGGCGGACCAGTCGGCCGCACAACTTCGCCAGTCTTTATTGGATTTCAAATACGACCGCAAAACCGCGACCTTGATGAATCGGATCGCCAAAGGCTACAGTGACGCCGAATTAGCGGTGGTGGCCGATTACCTGGGAAAACGCTAGATGGCGGACTGGTCGCGCCGACGATTTCTGCGAACCGGTGCCGTCGCGACGGCCGGCTCGCTGAGCGCCTGTCAAACATGGACGATCGGCGGCGCGGCAAGGGCGCATGTCGTGGTCGTGGGCGGCGGCTTTGCCGGCGCCACCGCCGCCAAATTCATTCGTTGCTACGACCCGACGATCGACGTCACCTTAATCGAACCCAAATCCGCTTACATCACCTGTCCGGCCAGCAACTGGACTTTGGCCGGACTGTTGAAACCGGCGCGGTTGCAAGTCGATTATCGGGCCTTGGTCGATGATTACCAAGTTCGCCTGATCGGTGACCGAGTGGCCGCGATCGACGCCGACCGGCGTAAACTGGTGCTGGCCGATGGCGATAGCTTGCGCTACGACCGGCTGGTGTTGGCGCCCGGCATCGATTTCGACTGGCAAGCCATCGCTGGTTACGATGCCGAAATGGCCGAGCGTTTTCCGCACGCCTGGCAAGCCGGCCCTCAGACCGAATTGTTGATTCGCCAAATCCAGGCGATGCCCGACGGCGGCCGGGTGCTGATTTGCGCGCCGCCCGATCCCTACCGCTGTCCGCCAGGACCCTACGAGCGAGCCAGCCTGATCGCGTTCTGGCTGAAGCAATACAAGCCGCGCGCCAAGGTGGTGATACTCGATCCCAAGCCGAGCTTCTCCAAACAAAAATTGTTCGAATCCGGCTGGCGGCGGCATTTCGGCTACGGCACGCCGGCCGCCAGCATCGAGTGGCTGTCGATCGCCAACAATCCGGTGGTGCGCTTGGAGGCCGCCGGCCGAGCGGTGGTCACCGATTTCGGCGACCGCTTTACCGGCGACGTGCTGAACATCATTCCGCCGCAACGCGCCGGCCGCATCGCCGCCCAAGCCGGCTTGACCGACGGCGGCGGCTGGTGCCCGGTCGATCCCTGGACCAGCCGTTCGCGCTTCAACGAATTCATTCACGTAATCGGCGATGCCGCCGATTACGCGCCGATACCCAAGTCAGCGTTCGCCGCCAATTCCGAAGCCAAGGTCTGCGCGCGCGCCGTGGTCGATTTGCTGAAGGGCCGCCCGCCACCCGAGCCGCATTGGCTGAACACCTGCTACAGCCTGATCGCGCCGGACCACGGCATTTCGGTGGCGATGGTATACCGGCTAAACGCCGGCCGGATTGCCCCGGTGCCCGGCGCTGGCGGCGTCAGTGCCGATAGCCCCGCAGCCGCCGCATTGGAAGCCGGCTATGCCGTCGCGGCCTACCGCAACCTCAGAAAGGACAGTTTCGAGTGAGCAGGGTGCTTGATCGCTCAACGGTTTTGGCTGCACGACCGCCAACGTGATGAAACCGACGCCGTTTACCTCGGACACGCCGTTACTCCTTTACTGGTTAACATCGCCAACAACGTCAGTTACCGCGACTGAATGTAATCGCATTGATGCCGGCGATTCGCTATTTTTGCGAAAGATTTTTCGGGCATCCTGGGTCGAAAAATCAGGTAAAAATGACGCGACCGCTTAGGCCTGCGACGGTCTAGATTCGTTCGCGTCGCGTCGTTTCGACCCAGCAAGGGGGCGAAACATAGGTTCTCGCATGACTTGACGGCGTGTCGCGATGCCTTTCAGGTTTCATTGCGAAAACCCGCCTGACGCTACGCCTATTGAGAACTAAAAATCTCTACTTCGCCTTCGCTCCGTTTCCAAGATTTTCAGCGAATGATTTGCTGCTGCCAGCGGTAATCCCAAAATGTGCGACAGCCTGTAGTTACGTTGCCATTTTCGGCCTGTCCCCATGATACCAGTCGCCAATAATGCCAGGGTGTAGTGGTCTTCGGGCGCCTAAGGCGGAGGCCAAGTTCCGGCTATCCCTGCCGGAACGGTGTGCTTTTCAAAGCGGGGCGATCGGAAGTGGCTTTAACCGGTTAGTTCGTCCAGGTACTTTTCGGCATCCAGCGCGGCCATGCAGCCGGCACCGGCCGAGGTGATTGCTTGTTTGTAGTGCGAATCCATCACGTCGCCGGCCGCGAATACGCCCGGCACGTTGGTCGCGGTGGCGTTGCCGTGGATGCCGCTCTTGACGACGATGTAGCCGTGGTCCATCTCCAGTTGACCGGTAAAGATGTCGGTATTCGGCGTATGGCCGATCGCGATGAATACGCCGTGTACGTCGATATCTTTGGTGCTGCCGTCGGCCGTGCTTTTGATGCGAATGCCGGTGACGCCCATGTCGTCGCCCAGGACTTCGTCGAGCTGGTAATTCCATTCGATTTTGACGTTGCCGGATTTGGATTTCTCGATCAGTTTGTCCGACAGAATTTTCTCGGAGCGGAACTTGTCGCGACGGTGAACCACGATCACTTCCGAGGCGATGTTGGCCAGATACAAGGCTTCCTCGACCGCGGTATTGCCGCCGCCGATCACCGCGACCGGTTTGTTGCGGTAGAAGAAACCGTCGCAGGTCGCGCAGGCCGAGACGCCGCGGCCCTTGAAGTCTTCCTCGGACGGCAGGCCCAAATATTTTGCAGAGGCGCCGGTGGCGACGATCAGTGCGTCGCAGGTGTAAACGCCGGAGTCGCCGGTCAGCGTGTACGGTTTTTTCGACAGGTCGGCGGTGTGGATGTGGTCGAAGATCACTTCGGTATTAAAGCGTTCGGCATGGCGCAGCATCCGGTCCATCAATTCCGGTCCTTGCACGCCGTCTACGTCGCCGGGCCAGTTGTCGACCTCGGTGGTCGTGGTTAGCTGGCCGCCTTGTTGCATGCCGGTGATCATCACCGGATTCAGGTTGGCGCGGGCGGCGTAGACGGCGGCGGTGTAGCCGGCGGGGCCTGAGCCCAGGATTAACAATTTGCAATGTTTGGCTTCGGCCATGTTAACGGTCTCCATTGAGTCGGGTGAGGGATGATCGGATTATAAGGGTTATTGGCAGGTGGCGAAACCGCGGTTTTGCTGGGTTTGTGGCGGGCGGAACCGACGCGGGGTCAGCGGCGGCTATCGGCCGTTAGGTTTTCGCGAAACTCGGCGTATACTGAAATCGCTCGGAGAGACTTCCGCGTGGTTAGTCCGTTTCGGGGCCGATTGCTTGGGGCGGTTGCGGGCAATCTAATGTGGTCTCGACGTTTATCATCTATAATCCTGTTTTGGGACGCTTTTATTGAGAGCTTTTAGTCATGGTTGCCGTTGTTGAAGAAAAAGCCGCGCGAGGTTATCGCGAAATCGCCTTGCTGGGCTGCACCAGTTGCGCGTTGTTTTTCCTGATTGCACTATTGACGTTTAGTTCCAACGATCCCGGCTGGAGCCACAGCACGTCTTATCAACAAATCGCCAATGCCTGCGGCCTATTCGGCGCGTGGTTGGCCGATTTCGTGTTGAGTTTTCTCGGCTTGATGGCCTACCTGATTCCGGTGATGATTTTTTGGTACGGATTCATACTGTTTCACGGCGGCAAACAGCAGCCGGGCGGCCAGTGGCTGATTGCGATGCGCTGGAGCGGGTTTCTGGCGACAATGCTGTCCGGTTCGGCGATTTTATTCTTGCATCTACATTTTCTGCGCACCAAGGTCGATCTGCCGGAAAGTCCCGGCGGCATTCTGGGCAGGGAAATCGGCGACGCGCTGGTGCATCTGCTAGGCAATTCCGGTTCGACCTTGTTGTTGCTGGCGATCTTCATGACCGGGGTGACCCTGTTCACCGGCTTGTCCTGGCTGATGATGATGACCTTGATCGGCAAGGGCGCGATGACCGCTTGTTCGGTGGTGGGCCGTCAGGCGGTGGCCGCGCCCGGCCGTTATCGCGGCGAACGGCCGGCGACCGAGCGTCCGGAGCGTCCGGAAATTCAGCGCAAAGCCAAACCAGCCGACGCCGGCAAAGCCGAAGAACGTACCGCCCGCAAACCGCAGATTCAGGTGGTCGAAACTCCGCCTAGCGCGCCAGCGGCCGTCAAGCCGGCCCGCCGCAAGGACGCCAAGCCGCTGGAGAATTACGAACCCAGCGAGTTTTTGAACGCCTTGCCGCCGCTATCCTTGCTGGAAAAACGCGACATCAAGGTTAAGCGCTATTCCAAAGTCGAGTTGGAAGAAATTTCCCGCCAGGTCGAAGATGTATTGCAGGATTACGGCATCGCCGCCGAGGTCGAGGCCGTGTTGCCCGGCCCGGTGATTACCCGTTTCGAACTGCGTTTGGCGGCCGGCGTTAAGGTCAGCCGGATCAGCAGTCTGGCCAAGGACTTGGCGCGTGGCCTGTCGGTGACCAGCGTGCGTATCGTCGAAGTGATCGAGGGCAAGTCGGTGATCGGCTTGGAGATTCCGAATCAGGAACGCGAGATGGTGTCATTGCGCGATTTGCTGGTGTCCGACGAATTCGACCGAGCTAAATCCAAATTGACGCTGGCGATGGGTAAGGATATTTCCGGCACGCCGGTGGTCGCCGATTTGGGCAAAATGCCGCATGCGCTGGTGGCCGGTACCACCGGTTCCGGTAAGTCGGTGGCGATCAATACGATGATTTTGAGCCTGGTCTACAAAGCCAAGCCGGAAGATGTGCGCTTGATTATGATCGACCCGAAAATGCTGGAATTGTCGGTTTACGAAGGCATTCCGCATTTGTTGACGCCGGTCGTCACCGATATGAAGGACGCCCAAAATGCATTGCGTTGGGCCGTGGCCGAGATGGAGCGCCGTTACAAATTGATGTCCAAGGTCGGCGTGCGCAATTTGGCCGGCTACAACCATGCGGTTCGGGAAGCCGATGCCGCCGGCCAACCATTGCGCGATCCGCTGTTTTACCCGCAAACGCCGATTCCGGCCGACGATTATCCGTTATTGACCACCTTGCCCAGCATCGTCATCGTCATTGACGAGCTGGCCGATATGATGATGGTGGTCGGTAAAAAGGTCGAGGAATTGATCGCCAGGCTGGCGCAAAAAGCTCGGGCCGCCGGTATTCATTTGATTCTGGCGACTCAAAGGCCGTCGGTGGACGTGTTGACCGGCTTGATCAAGGCCAACGTGCCGACCCGGATCTCGTTCCAGGTGTCGTCGCGGATCGATTCGCGGACCATCATCGACCAAGGCGGCGCCGAAGCCTTGCTGGGTAACGGCGACATGCTGTTCCTGCCGTCGGGTACCAGCATTCCGCTGCGGGCGCACGGCGCCTTCGTCGACGACCACGAAGTCCATGCCGTCGTCGAGTTTTTGAAGAAAACCGGGCCGACCAATTATCTGGACGAAATCACCCAGGAACGCACCGACAGCGGCGAAATCGCCGGCGAGGGCGGCGAGGGCGGCGAAACCGATCCGCTGTACGACGAAGCGGTGGCTTTCGTTACCGATTCGCGCAAGGCGTCGATTTCCAGCGTGCAACGCCGCTTCAAAATCGGTTACAACCGGGCGGCGCGGATTATCGAGGAGATGGAAAACGCCGGCGTGGTGACGCCGCCGGAAACCAACGGTAGCCGCGAAGTGCTGGCGCCGCCGCCGCGATGAGTCCCGCCATCGCCGGCTTTCTGGGCGTGGCCGGCTTTGCCGGTTTGGCGGGCTGGTTGATTGTCCGGCGCAAATCCGTCGAAACCCCAGTTAAAGTCATGATGTTTTTCGGCTATTTCTGGTTGGTGGCGTTTTCGCTACTGGTGCTGCTGGCCGGTGCTTATTATCTCCGGGAATATCTGTAGTATTTTGCACGACCGGTTTTCAGTTCCTTTTCCGGCCGCCCATTTAAATTCAAGACCGTGGCCGCAGTGTTCGCGGTTTAAATTTACGCCCGAGTTTGTCTGTCCGTCGAAGGATTCAAGCCGCGTTTTCCAACCAACACTCCACTAAGTTCTCAACCGTAAGTTTCCATGGCATTTTCTTACGAATTCATCGGCTATTTGGCCGCGATGCTAACCACGCTGTCGTTTTTACCGCAAGCGATCATGACGATCAAAACCCGCGATACCGGTTCGCTATCGCTGGGCATGTACAGTATGTTCACGCTGGGGGTATTGATGTGGTTGATCTATGGTTTGTACTTGCGCAATGTGGCGATTATTGCCGCCAATGCGGTGACCTTAGTCTTGGCGGCGTCGATATTGTTGGTCAAAGTGCAAAACCTGCTAGGCAAACGCTAAGTATCGGGAGGCTCGAACGGTGGCAATCGCGTCCGACGGCATCAGTACCGGTTCTTTGGCCGCCAACGACAGTGCGGCCTTCATCGAGAAAATTCGTCCGAATGCCGGCGTATCGGAGCCGGTATACAAGCAATTGCAAAAACGCATCGCCGACATGATTCAGTCCGGCGAATTGGAAGACGGCTTCAGTTTGCCGTCCGAGCGCGCGTTGGCCGAAGCCTTGGCGCTGAGTCGGACCACGGTCAGACGCTGCTATGAAGAATTGCGGGCGCAGGATCGCATCGCCAGCCACGGCCGTTCCGGCGCCAAAGTCAAGGCGCCGGCGCGCATCAATCCGGAGATGGGGAAGTTGAAAGGCTTTACCGAGGAAATGCGCGAGCTCGGGATCACGCCATCCACCCAAATCCTGGAGCACCGGGTCGTTGTCGATCGGACCATCGCCTCGCTATTCAATCGGCCGGCATCGGCGCGGTTTCTACGTTTGGTACGGGTGCGCCTCGGCGACGGCATGCCGCTGTCGCGCGAAGTGGCCTGGTACGATTTAACCGTGGCGCCGGCGCTGGCCGATTGGGATGGCGAAGGTTCAGCCTACCAGTATTTGGAGTCCGTTTGCGATTTGGGTTTGGTGCATGCCGAGCAAACCATTGAGGCGGTGCTTTGCGACGACGTCGAAGCAGCGGTGTTCGGGTTCGCCGAGCCGGCACCCTGTTTGCTGTTGAAACGGAAAACCCACGCCGACAACGGCCAGATCGTTGAATATGTCGAAGGCACTTTTCGCGGCGACGCCTACACCTATCGGGTCAATCTAAAAATTCGGCCGGACTAATTGGTTTATTGGTATCGGATTGGTCGCAATAAAGCGCTCGATCTGAGCGCCGGTCGGCAAACTCTTCAGGACGCCTGGGCGGGCCGCGACCCAAGCGCCGCACGCGCTAGCCTTTAACAGCGCGTCCTCCGCCCGATGCGTTTCCAACCAACCGATCGCCAATCCGGCATTGAAGGCGTCGCCGGCTCCGGTGGTATCCGCTGCAACGATAGGCCAGGCCGCTTGCCGGCAGACGCGGCCGTCACTCAAAGCCACGCAACCCTGGTCACCTAAGGTGACGATCAGCAATTTGCCGGACCAGCCGATTCGTTTTGCCCTGGTCGCCAATTCAAGTAGGCATTGCGCCGGCTCTATCCCGTCATTGTTGAGATTAAACAAATGGGCGGCTTCGGTTTGGTTCAGCACCAGAATGTCGGTCAACGCCAATATTTCAGGATCCAGCGCTCGCCACGGTGACGGATTCAACATCGTTGCCATGCCGCGTTGGCGGGCGATTTCGAATCCCGCGCGGATCGGCGCGTCCTGAATTTCGAATTGGGCATACATCAACGCCAAACCGGGCAGGGCGACGATGGCTTGCCGGACATGGCCGGCGTCCAACAGCGCGTTGGCGCCGGGATAGACCGCTAGAAAATTCTCGCCGCTCGGGCCGATAAAGCCCACGCCAAATCCGGATTGGTCACCAATCCGCAATAGCCAGTCCACATTCATGCCTTCGGCCATCAAGCATCGCGACGCGCTGTCCGCTGCTGCGTCGCGCCCTAGCGGCAGTAGCAGACTTACTTCGGCGCCGAGTCTATGTAAGCCGACGCCGACGTTGAAACCCTTGCCGCCGTGTTCGGAAAGCAAGCTCTCGGCCGCCAGGGATTCGCCGGGCGCCGGCAAATGTTCGACGTTCAGGCAATGGGCCTGGACGTAACTGCCTAACACCAGGATGGACACGCTTACTCCCCAGCAGCAAAAGAATCCATGAAATATTACCGGATCGAAATCAATAATCCACGATTGACACCGAAATTTGTAACTGGTATTTCTATGGTATCTAAAATAGATACCAAATTGAGTGATAAAGTCGCGACGATATGCCAAATTCGTAGCGCTTGATCGCGGTAGTGGCTTTTCGCTTCCATTCAACCGTTAACGGTTATACCAAGGGCAATACGATGAGACTCAAACAGACCGTACTCGCAATTTCCATCCTGAGTTTGATGGCATTCAATCACGGCGCCGCGGCCGGCAGCGCCAGCTCGACCGCGGAGGTAAGCGTGGACTGGCGTAGTTTTCGCGTGACGTCCGGCACCGATGTCAACGCCGGAATCGCTTGGTACGACAGGTCGTCACGCGTCGATACTCGCCTGGACACCCCTTACGGCGATGGCACCTATTCATCCGATTGGGTGACGCCGTTAACCAGCCTGCAAACAGGGAGCGGGATTCGTTCCCTGATCTCGAAAGCCGATGTCGATCCGGACTTGCTGCATGCCTATTCCCAGGACAGCGATCCGGCCTATGGCGACGCGGTGACGACCGAGAGCTATCGCACCGGCAGTTTCACCGGGTCCGGAACGGGGGCGACCACCTTTTCGGTCGATTACAGCATGAGTATCGGCTTGGTGCCGGGCAGCGAGATGAATGACGTAGCGGCGGCTTGGGTGTTGCTGGTGGTCAACGATTTCGGCGACCCCAACCAGGCTATGTCCAGCCGTAAGGATCTATTCCTGAACGCCAATCTGGTCGGACAAGTGCCGACCCAGGCGTCGGGGACCTTATCGGTCACCCTACCGACCACGAGTATCGGCCGCATCTCCTTTAAGGTGACTAGCCACGCCTATGCGAACGTCTCGGGCGTTTCTCAAGTGCCGCTACCGGCCTCGGCCTGGTTGTTCGGATCGGCACTATTGGCGCCGGGCTGGCTTCGTCTCCGGCAGCGTTCAACATCCGTGCGGATTTGATGCACCCGAAATCCTTACTCGCATACGCCTTGTCGGCCATCCCATCTCCAATTACTAACCATCAATACCGAGGTAATTTATGAATCGCTTTGTGCTTTTGTTGCCGTTGTGCGCCCCATTCGTTTACGCGCCGGCCGCTAATGCCTACAACACTTCGTTAACCGTGACGGCTAGCGCCAACGCCGCCTATGGCAGCCCGTCCTACGATTCCGACTTCAAGGTGATAGATAACGTTAACGGCCCCTCCGCGTACGCGGTGGATGCGCTGTATCAAGTACCCGATCCGAGGAGCGGTCCAGGCTCGAACCTTGAAACGTATCGCTCGTCCGCCAGCGGCTTCGTCAGCGCCGGTATCTTGAAAGCCACCGCCAACGCCAGCGCGACCGCGTATGCCGCCAATGTCGCCAGCGGTAGCAGCAAGGTATCGTTTTCCGATCACTTTAGCGTGGCGGGACCGAGCGGCCGCAATATCGATTTGACCTTGACGTATCTGGTATCCGGGGGATTGTCCGGTTCGGCGACCGCTCGCGGCAGCGTCCAACTCGGTACCGGCGATAGCATCTCGTTCTCCGAGAATGGATACACGCCGCGCAGTTTCAACTGCTCTTGGACGCCGTCTTGCACCGGCGTCGCGACGTTTTCGGTGCCGGTGAATACGTTGATTTCGCTGGATGCCTTCCTGGAAGTGGGCGCGAGCGCCAGCAGCTACTTCAAACCCACGGCGACCCAATCGTCCGCCAATTTCGGGAGCACCGGATTGGTGTATTTGGGGATTGCCGACAATCGTTATCAGTTGCTGACCGACAGCGGATACGGTTATGCGCCGGTGCCGCTACCGGCCGCGGTTTGGCTGTTTGCCGGCGGATTGGCGCTATTCGGAACCTTGGTCAGCGACAAACGACGAGTCACCCAGGCACTTTAGAGCGCCGGCGGTCGCTGGCTAGATGGGTTTCTCTGTCGGATGTTTGGCGTTGGTTTTGTTCGGTTTCCATTCGTGAGCAGCTCAAGCGTTAGCCGGTAGCTTAGTCCGTCCCGCGCCGTTTAATTGTTACAATGCACGTGAACCCTGGCGTCGCCGGGAGATCACGAAGCAGAGACCATGAAAACCAGAGATAGAAGACAGGGTGTGGTGTTGGTCCACACCGGCGAGGGCAAGGGCAAATCCTCCAGCGCGTTCGGGATGGTGTTCCGCGCGGCCGGTTGGGGCATGAAGGTTTGCGTGATTCAATTCATCAAGGGCCAATGGCAGACCGGAGAGCAACGCGCGGCCGAACGTTTCGACAATATCGAGTGGCACGCGTTGGGCGACGGCTTCACCTGGGATACCAAAAATCCGGAGCAGGACATCAAGACTAGCCGCGACATTTGGGAATTCGCCAAGCAAAAAATCCTTTCGGAAGAGTTCGATTTGGTCATTCTCGACGAAATCAATTATTGCTGCGGCTACGGCTGGATCGGCGGCCCGGAAATCGCCGATTTCATAAAAAACCAAAAACCGGCTTGGCTGCATTTGGTGTTGACCGGCCGCAACGCGGCCCCGGAAGTGATTGCGGTCGCCAATACCGTCACTGAAATGACTCGTATCAAGCATGCTTACGAAACCGGCATCAAAGCCGAGCAGGGCGTCGAATTTTAAGCTGAAAAAAAAGCGGTTTTCTGGCAGAATCGCCGGCTTTTCAACACCTTTCCCGACGGGTAATGCCATGCAAAAGCAAGCGATCGAATTGATTCAGAACTACTACCAAGCGTTCAACAATGGCGACATGGACCGCTTTCTGAGCCTGCTGACCGACGATGTCGTGCATGACATCAACCAAGGCGATCGCGAAACAGGTAAGGAAGCCTTCGGTCAGTTCATGCAAAAAATGAATCACCACTATAAAGAGCAACTGGTGGACATGGTGGTGATGGCCAATGAAACGGGTACCCGCGGCGCGGCCGAGTTCGTCGTTTTGGGCGAATACCTGAACACCGACGAAGGTCTGCCGGAAGCCAACGGCCAGACCTATCGCTTGCCGGCCGGCGCATTTTTCGACATTCGCGACGGTAAGGTCGCCCGTATCACCAACTACTATAACCTGGGCAATTGGATAGAACAGGTCGACCCGCAATAACGGCGGTCGACTTCGATTGCCGCTGCCAGCCATTTAGCATAGAATCCGAAGGGCAATACTTCGGATTCGCCGAAAATAATTACAATAGAGAGAGGAGAGCTACAATGGGTGAGACACAGAAATTGATGATCGCTATGGTAGGCGTATTCGTGGTCGGCTTCATATTGGTCGGCGTCAGCAAGGATCAATCCAACGAAGAAAAAGAGGCGGCGGCGCAAATCCGCGCCCTGGTGGCGATGCAGGAAATGGCCAACCAAAAATGCCCGAAACTGATCGAGAACAAAACCGGCACGCAAGTGTTCTTTCCGTCCAAGACCTCCACGGATAAGGCTACTTACGTGACGATGGAATGGGTCGGCGAGAAAGACTCCAATTTTAAAACCGCGTCCTGCACCTTGCACTTGTCGCTGGGCGGCGTTTCCAAGCTGATTATCGACGACCAAGTCTTGATCGACAAAAAACTCTGATTCGTAACGTTGGCTGTCGAGCGCCGCTCGACGGCCAACATCATCGTTCCGCTTGTCTCTCGATGAGTTGCGGTCTGTTTTCTTCCCAAGCCGCGCCGGTTGCGGTGCGAATCGTCAGGCAGCCTAAGGTGTTGAATTAGCTGCAACCTCTTCCTTCGATCTGATCGGTAGACCGCCGCTTCGCTAAATTGCCGGAACCCGGAAGCGGAATCACTGGTCGATTGCCTTCCCAACCACTTTCCATCGAACCGATCCATGCCACGGACCTTGCCCAACATCCCGCCGCCGGAAGCCCAGTCCACCAACGTTATCGTGGCCGTGCGCGGCGTCAATAAAGTCTATGCCGGGGGTTTTCAAGCCTTAAAGAATGTCGATCTGGATATCCGCCGCGGCGAAATATTCGCGTTGCTCGGTCCGAACGGGGCCGGCAAAACCACGCTGATCGGCATCATTTGCGGTATCGTTAAAGCCTCGGCCGGCAGCGTCGTCGCCGACGGTCACGATATCGCCCGCGATTATCGGGCGGCGCGGGCCAGCATTGGCCTGGTGCCGCAAGAACTGCATACCGATGCGTTCGAGTCGGTGTGGGCCACGGTCTCCTTCAGTCGCGGCTTGTTCGGCAAGCCGCCCGACCCCGGCTACATAGAAAAGATCTTGCGCGATCTGTCGTTGTGGGATAAGCGCAACGAAAAAATCATGGCCCTGTCCGGTGGCATGAAGCGGCGGGTGCTGATCGCCAAGGCGCTGTCCCACGAACCGTCGATTCTGTTTCTGGACGAGCCTAGCGCTGGCGTCGATGTCGAGCTCAGGCACGATATGTGGCGCATGGTGCGCGCATTGCGCGAGCGCGGCACCACTATCATTTTGACCACCCATTACATCGAAGAGGCCGAAGACATGGCCGACCGCATTGGTGTTATCAGCAAGGGCGAACTGATCGTGGTCGAGGATAAAGCCGTCTTGATGCGCAAGCTCGGCAAAAAACAATTGACGTTAACGCTACGCTTGCCGATAGACGAGCTTCCCGCCGGCTTGAGTCACTGGCCGCTGGAAATCGCCGAGAGCGGCTTGGCTTTGGTTTACAGCTTCGATAGTCAGACCGAGGAGACCGGGATTGCCGAACTGCTCAACGCGTTGGCCGAGCACGGCATCGAATTCAGGGATCTGCGCTCCAGCGAAAGCTCGCTGGAAGATATCTTCGTCAGTCTGGTTCACCAGCCCAAGGAGGCTAGCGCATGAACGTTTACGGCATTCGCGCGATTTACCGTTTTGAAATGGCGCGCACGTTTCGCACACTGGCCCAGAGCGTCGCCGCGCCGGTGCTCACCACGTCGCTGTACTTCATCGTGTTCGGCAAGGCGATCGCGTCGCGGATGGGCGACATCGACAGCGTCAGTTACGCTGCCTTCATCATTCCGGGTCTGGTGATGCTGAATTTGCTGAACGAGAGCATTTCCAACGCTTCATTCGGTATTTTCATGCCTAAATGGGCGGGTACGATTTACGAATTGCTGTCGGCGCCGGTGTCCTGGATCGAAGTATTGCTCGGCTACGTCGGCGCGGCAGCGACCAAATCGGTGATGCTGGGTTTGCTGATTTTGGCGACGGCCCGTTGTTTCGTGCCTTACGACATCGCTCATCCGCTGTGGATGGTCGGATTTCTGTTACTGACGGCGATTACCTTTAGCTTGTTCGGCTTTATCATCGGTCTGTGGGCCGACAGTTTTCAGAAACTGCAAGTGGTGCCGATGTTGGTCGTCACGCCGTTGACCTTTCTGGGCGGCGCGTTTTACTCGATTAACATGCTGCCGCCGCTGTGGCAGAAGATTTCCTTGTTCAACCCCGTGGTCTACTTGATCAGCGGTTTTCGCTGGAGTTTCTATGGTGTTGCCGACCTTAACGTCGGCGTCAGTATCGGAATGATTTGCGGTTTACTGGTGATTTGTCTGAGCTTCGTCTGGTGGGTCTTCAAGAGCGGCTACAAAATCAGACATTAATCGCGGGGGCGAGATACGCCGGATGTAGGCTGAAAATAGCGAGTTTGTCTTAAACAAGTTATAGTCTGTGGTGAATCCGCTGGGGCGTTAGATGCGCGTTTGGCGACACGCATCTCTCGGTCCCGCTGGCGGCTCGTGCCATTTGCCGGTCGGTTCAAATTGGAGCTTGAACGATGAAAACGACCTCGCTGGCCCATATGGCCGTCAAACACGGTTATAACCACTTGGCCGAGGCCTTGTACCTTAGCAGCGGCGCCGATTTGACCAAGCCCGTCAGCTTCTACGCGTTGATCAACGAACGCTGCAACGTGAAGTGTCGCTATTGCAAGTTTTGGCGTTTGCCCGAGTACAAACCGGAAATGACGATTGAACAATGGCAAACCGCCTTGCTGAGTATTCGGGCGTTCGTCGGCACCTACTCCATCAACTTCAGCGGCGGCGAACCCTTCTTAAAGCCGGGCTTTCTGGACTTGATGGATTTCTGCCGCAAAAACGGGATTCACAGTGGCGTAACCACTAACGGATCGACGCTGAACCGGAAGAACGCCGCCCGGTTGGTGGAAACCCAGCCGTTCAATTTGAATATCTCCTGCGACGCGCCGAGTGCGGAACTGCACGACTACTTGCGCGGCTATCCCTCGCTATTCGAGAGGTTGGTCAACGGTATTCGATACGTTCGCGATGCCCGCGACAAGGCCGGGCTGAATTTTCCTATCGTCATTAAAACCACGGTGAATGCCAAAAACTTCCGCTTGTTGCCGGAAATGGTGAAATGGACCCAAGAAGTCGGCGCAACCGCGCTGAACCTTCAGCCCTTGGATCGCTGGACCCCGGAAACCTACGACGAACTGTGGATCGAAGAATCAGACTGGCCGGAACTCGAGCGGGTGCAGAACACGCTGATCGCGCTCAAGCGTGCCGGAGAACCGATCATGAACAGCGAAACGGTCATCAACCAGATGGTCAAACATTTTCGCGAGGAAAAAGCGCCACCCGAGGCCATGCCTTGCCGAGTCGGTATGCGCGACTTTTTTATTCGGACCAATGGCGATGTCCAAACCTGCTTCTACTTCCCGGTGATCGGAAATTTGACGCAACAGAGCGCCGAGCAGATCTGGCGCGGTCCGGCGGCCCGTGACATTCGGAAGGAAACCATCGCTTGCCAGAAGTTATGCCTACATACCTGTCTTAGTCAAAAGACGCTGCGCGATAAGGTGAAGATGGGCTTGATTTTGCTCCGTGGGCGCTGAGGCAACGCTATTTAGTTCGCGCTTTTCCCGCCGCTGCTTCGATATGGGTGGGGATTGCGCGGATGGCCCGCCGTTCACAGCTTACCGCGTGAATCTTTACGGCATTTTTATCCGCTAGTCCGTACACTGATTGCTGTCTCCCAAATCAAGATCCGCTACATTTTCAAATGAATCCAGAACGCCCGGATCCCGACCAATTGCTGGCCCGCGTTGCTCGGGACCGGGCCAAGGCCAAGCGAGGCCGATTGAAGATATTCTTCGGCGCGGCGGCCGGAGTTGGCAAGACTTACGCGATGCTGTTGGCGGCCAGGGAGCGGCGCGCGGAGCAGTTGGATGTGATCGTCGGCTTGGTGGAAAGCCACGGCCGTAAGGAAACCGAGGCCTTGCTGGACGGCTTGGAGTGTTTGCCGACCCGGCCGGTACCATACAAGGGCGCGGTTCTGCGCGAGTTCGATATCGACGCGGCCCTGAAGCGGCGACCGGCCATCATTCTGGTCGACGAGCTGGCCCACACCAACGCGCCCGGTTCCCGCCATCCGAAACGTTGGCAGGACATTCATGAATTGCTGGAAGCCGGCATCGACGTCTACACCGCGTTGAACGTGCAGCATCTGGAAAGCCTGAACGACGACATCGGTCAGATTTCCGGGATTCGGGTTTGGGAAACCGTGCCGGACACGGTATTCGAAGATGCCGACGAAGTCGAACTGGTGGATTTACCGCCGGACGAGCTATTGCTCCGATTGAAGGAAGGCAAAATTTATCTGCCGCAACAAGCGCAACAGGCAATACAGCATTTTTTCCGCAAAGGCAATTTGATTGCGTTGCGCGAACTGGCGCTCCGCCAGACCGCGAGCCGAGTCGATGCGCAGATGCTGGATTACCGAGAAGACAATGCGATCCGCGAAGTCTGGCAGGTTGGCGAGCGCTTGCTGGTGTGCATAGGGCCCAATCCGTTGGCCGAACGGCTGGTACGGGCCGGCAAGCGCCTCGCGGCCGGGTTGCGAGCCGAATGGATCGTCGCTTACGTCGAGACGCCCGAGCTGGCCCGGCTGCCGGCGGTCAAGCGTGACGGGGTGTTGCGGATCTTGCGACTGGCCGAGCAGTTGGGCGCGGAAACCGTCACGCTCAGTGCGCCGGCAATGAGCGAGGCGATCATCCGCTTTGCCCGGGAACGCAATATCAACAAAATCGTGGTGGGCAAGCCCAGTCGGCGCGGTTGGCGGCGCTGGTTATTGGGTTCGGTTGTCGATGTGTTGATCGCTCAAGCCCACAATATCAATATTTATTTGTTGGGTAGTCCGCGTCGCGGCGAGATGGATGCGCCGGAAGCCGAACCGTCGCTGTTCAGAAAAAGCCCGCTGCCGGGACTCAAGCAGCGCATCCCGGCCAAGACGCGCCGGCGCTATCTGGGTTACGCCTGGGCGGTCGGCGTGACGGCGTTCAGTACCGCGGTCGGTTATTTATTGTTCGGCAGCGTCGAACTGGCAAACTTGGTCATGGTGTTTCTATTGGGGGTAGTGTTCGTTGCCACGCGCTTCGGCCGGGGACCATCGATTTTGGCGTCGGTGCTGGGTGTCGGCGTATTCGATATTTTGTTCGTTCAACCGTTTTACAGTTTTTCGGTATCGGACAGCCAATATTTGATTACTTTGCTGGCGATGCTGGTGGTCGGCATCGTGATCAGCAATCTGATGGTCAATGTGCGTTCGCAGGCTAAGGTGGCGGCGCACCGGGAACGGCGGGCGGCGGCCTTATATGCGATGAGCAAGGAACTCTCCGGCGCCCAGAACGAAGCGGATGTCGTCAAAATCGCGGTCCGCCAGTTGTATTCCGAATTCAGCAGCCGCAACGCGATTTTGTTTGCCAACGCAGAGGATAGAATCGAGCATCCGCGCGGCGCGGCATTGGCGGAGTCTCTGCCGGGCGCCGATCTGGGCATCGCGCAGTGGGTCTTCGATCACAACGAAATGGCCGGACAGGGCACCAACACCTTGGCCGGCGCCGAGGCGATTTATTTTCCGATTCAAAACGACGATAAAGTCGTCGGCGTGCTGGCGATGCGGCCGGTCAATCTGCGGCGGGTGTTTTTGCCGGAGCAGCAGAAGTTGCTGGAAACCTTTTTACGCCAAATCGGCCAATCCGTGGCCCGCATTCGCTTCGCGGAAACGGCCCGCGTGACCCTGTTGCAAGTCGAGGCCGAACGTTTGCGCAACTCCTTGCTGAGCGCGATTTCCCACGATTTGCGCACGCCGCTGGCGACTATCATCGGCTCCGCGACCACATTGGCCGAAGACGCCGGCCAGTTGCAGCCGTCGGATAAATTGGAATTAAGCCGGGCCATCGTCGACGAAGCCGAACGGATGTCGACTTTGGTTAACAATATCCTGGACATGGCGCGCCTGGATTCCGGCGTACTGGAACTGAACAGGCAATGGCATCCGTTAGAGGAAGTCGTCGGCACCGCATTGACCGTGCTGCAAAAACGCCTGGCCGGCAGACCGGTGCGGGTATCGCTGCCGGCCGGTATTCCGATGGTTTACGCCGATGCGGTGATGATCGAGCAAGTGTTGATCAATCTGCTGGAAAACGCGGCGCGCTATACGCCGGTGGGTAGCGATTTGGATATCCGCGTGGAAACCAGCGATCAGGCTGTCGAGCTCAGCGTCGCCGATCGTGGGCCCGGTATTCCGGCCGGCAAGGAAGAGCGGCTGTTCGAAAAGTTCTTCCAGGTTCGCCACGAAGCCGCCCAGAGCGGAGCCGGCTTGGGTTTGGCGATTTGTCGAGCCATCGTCGAAGTCCATGGCGGCCGGATTTTCGCCCGCAATCGGTCTGGCGGCGGCGCGATTTTTACCTTTATACTGCCGCTGGACCAACCACCGCCCAGCCTGGAGTTAGAAGAATGATGGTCGAAGCGACCGTAAGCCGGCATGGCTAAAATCGAGCCGGTCATCATCGTCGTCGAGGACGATCCGTCGATACGGCGGTTTTTGCGCACCGGTTTGACCACGCACGGTTTCGCGGTGTTCGAGGCCGAGACCGGCAAGCAAGGCCTGGTCGAGGCTGGCGTGCGCAAGCCGGATCTATTGATTTTGGACCTGGGCCTGCCGGATATGGACGGGGTTGACGTGATTCGCTCTTTGCGGGCTTGGTCGGCGGTGCCTATCATCGTATTGTCGGCGCGCAGCAACGAGCAACACAAGATCGACGCGTTGGACGCCGGCGCCGACGATTATCTGACCAAACCCTTCGGTTTCGGCGAGTTGCTGGCCAGGATTCGAGTCGCGCTCAGACACGCTAATCGCGGCGCGGAAGGTGCCGGCGAAGCAGTGTTTACGGCCGGCAACCTGCGGGTGGATTTGCAAAACCGTCTGGTTAGCGTCGCGGACGAGGACGTGCATCTGACGCCTATTCAGTACCGTTTACTGGCGGTATTGATCAAGCATGCCGGTAAAGTTCTGACTCATCGGCAGATATTAAAAGAGGTTTGGGGACCGTCCTCTCAAGAAAACGCGCATTACTTACGGATCTACATGAGTCAATTGCGCCAAAAACTGGAGGCCGATCCCACTCAGCCGCAACATCTGTTAACCGAATCGGGCGTCGGCTACCGATTCAAAGTTTGACGGTGAGCGATTCCGGCGCGGGCTAGCGACGCCAGCCCCAGCGGCCGCCGGCAATCCGGGCGGATTCGAGTGATGCGGACCCGGCCCGCGAATGCAATAAGCCATGTTTTTTCCGCGATGGCTTTGCAAGTCGCGGCGTGCTGGCGGCCAGCGGGGCGGTTTGCAATCGCCGGCTCAATGGTTATCTTTCAGGCAATGTTGTTCATCATGGGCCGGGCCTTCGCTCAGCGTGCCGGCCAGATAGGCTGCCAAGGCTTGATCGGGCGACGTCTCGCCGGTGGTAAGCAACTCGGTAGAGCGGGTCGCCAGATTGCGGATCACGCCGTCACCGGCCGATCCGGCAATCGCGATATCGACAGTATGCAAGGGATGGCGATTGCCGTCGCCACGCACATGCCATTCGTGCAGACTGCCGATGTCGGTCAAATCCAGCGTCCAGGCCAGGTCGGCGCGGGACTCCTTGGTAACGACGTAGACCAGCCAGCGCGACGCTCTGCCCGCGTGAGAAGCGACGCGGCCATCGGTGTCCACGGCGATGGCTATCAGTTTATCTGTCATAGTTTGAATGCCTCTGTTGATATCGAATCGAGTGCAACCATCGGAAAACGCACTCGGCGCACCTATTTCCCATAATAATTGCACGGTTAAAGGCAGTATCGCCGATTCGAATCTAAGCGGTCAATGGCTCGGCTAGCGAGGCTGGATCAGCGGGGAGGTTTACTGCCGATCCGGACCAGCGTGTTTGAACGGCAGATAGCCTTGGGCGGTGAGTTTGTAGCGCTGCATGCCGATCTTCTCCCGTTCCAGAAAACGTTCCACCGCGTCCGCGAAGCCGGGATCGCGCAGCCAATGGGCGGAATAGGTGGTAATCGGTTCGAAGCCTCTGGCAATCTTGTGTTCGCCCTGGGCGCCGGAATCGAAACGGCTCAGGCCGTTGGCGATGCAATAGTCGATGCCCTGGTAATAGCAGGCTTCGAAATGCAGTCCGCTGAATTCTTCGTCGCAACCCCAATAACGGCCGTATAAGGTATCGGCACCGATCAAGCTCAGCGCGGCGCCGACATAGCGGTCGCCGTTGATCGCCAGGATCAGCAATATTCGCTGCGGCATGGTCAGCGCGATTTCTCGAAAGAAATCCAGATTTAAATAGGGTTGCGAGTGGTGCTTGATGTAGGTCGCCGTGTAGAAGCGGTAAAAGGCTTGCCATTGCTCGTCGGTGATGTCGGCGCCGGCGACGCGTTGCATGACGATGCCTTGCTCTTCGACCTTACGGCGCTCGCGTTTGACCATCTTGCGCTTGGCGGCGGTCATCGTATCGAGAAAGTCGGAGAAATCGCGGTACTCGCGATTGAACCACTGAAATTGCACACCTTCTCGAATGCTCATGCCCAACGCACGCAATGTTTCGGCCTCGTCGGGCCGAGGGAACAAACAATGCCAGGAGGAGACGGCTTCCCGTTCGGCTCGGTCTTGCAGGTATTCAATCCAGCTTGTCAGCACCGTTTCGTTTCCGACACCGGGCGCTACGGCCCAACGCGGCCCTTGACAGGGCGTGAACGGAATCGAGGTCAACCATTTGGGATAATAGGCCAGCCCGTGGTGGCGATAGGCATCGGCCCACTGTTGGTCGAATACGTATTCGCCCCAGGAATGCGATTTGCGATACAGCGGCAACAAGCCGACCGGCCGGCCATTCTCCAGCGCCAACAAATGCTGCGGCCGCCAGCCTCCGCGCGGGCTAACCGAGCCGCTGTGTTCCAATGCCGTCAGAAACTCGTGGTATAAAAACGGGTAGCCGTCGCCGGTCAGTTCGTTCCAGACCGCCCGGTCGATGCGGTCCAGGTCGTCCAAGGGAATTACGTCCATTTTAAAATTGGTTTAGAAACTGACTGATGGTGAAAATGGCAAATGGCGTACGCCTTATGCATAAAAAACGGAGCCGGAATCTTACCGGGATAGTTCGGAGCGAATCGTAAAAAGGCCGTCCGACCCTGATACGGTTTGGGAAATCAGGTCGGGCGCGATCATTTCTACCTTCCGAATCGGGTTTGTCCAGCTGCTGTTTACAGTGCAGAGCAGACTGTCGTGGTTGAAACGATTGGCGCGATCGTCACCGTTGCTTGAATACTAAACCGATTCCAAGCCGCTTGCCAGCGGCTTCCAAGCCCGCGTTGCTAAAGCTGTTCTCGAGCCGTTCAAAAATTGGGCTTCGCGAACGGCTGGGCCGGTGGCCCGGCGGCCGAGCGCAGTGAATTCGGCCTTCTTGGCGGTGAATGCACAGCCGTTCGAGCAGATCGAATGCGAGCGGTTCAGACAGGGGTAGGTTCGGGGTAGCCAGAATGTCGAGACAGCCCGACTGGTTGGATGGCGAATCAAGCCCCTCCTCAAGTCCGTTTTCCGCAAAACAAGCAACCTAGGCATGGCTTGCCGTTAAGTTTGAGTTAAGAGCCCGATGCGATATTTTTCTCTAATAGAACCGAATTCAATTTTCTAACGATTAGAGGGATAAACCGAATGAAACAAAGTATCGAATTTGACTCGAATAATGCGTTTACTCAAGTCAGGTCAGCCATCGCGGAGTTAATGACGTTTTCTTTCGCGGATAGGGAAGATGACATGCTGTATGCGGTGAATAAATTAAAGTCGGTATTAAGAGCCGTGCATGATAATTATCAGTGCTGGAATCGCGACACGATACGCGAATTCGTGCTTTGTAAAAACGATCCGTTGAGATTCGTTGATTTGAATTCCGACCAGTTCAATGCCCGAGTCCGCAACATCCAGCAAGATATGATCGCTAAATTCTCGTTGAATTAAAATTCAAAATTTCTAGCCTCTGTTTGGTAAGCAGTCTATTAACAGCGTCTATATCAATAGGTCGAAAGAAGCGACGATAGTGCCCATTTATAATGAGGTGGACATCGAGCCGCGCATCTATCTTGTCGCGTTGTTCCGTCAATTGCCATTGGCAAAAAACATCGAAGACTTCGAAGCCCTGCTGCCTTGGCATCTCGTCAACCCAACGGTCTAATCAAGCTCGTACGGCTTTATTCAAAAAATCAACGACGTTGTTTAAAGGACGCTTACCATTAAACCACGCCATTTTCTTACAGCTCTAAAATCAGTGATCAGTTAGGGCTATCGGAATTTAGCTCGACGTCCCTAATCGATCGGTCCTAGACATTCTGAACCGAACTGCCCCGGCCGATGAATTGCACCGGTTCGGCGCATACGCGCTCGCCACTCCGAAAGGGAAAGAGACTGACTGGCCGAGGGTGCGCGCGGCCGCGAATCGGATGCGCGTCTTGGCGTTGGTTGTCCTCTAGCCGGCATTTTTACCGTTCCCGACGGAAAAATAAATGCTTAAAACGTCGCCGGGGTCATTCCCGGAACTTCCAGGGAGATTCCCGGACGCACCGCGAACCTGCCTGGAAAACCCAGGAAGGTTCCTAAAACACTTGGGGTCTACCCATCCGCCTTTGGGAACTCCCCAAACGCCAAAATAAACACCCCCAGCGTCGCCATGAACGTTCCCAAAGCCGTTTTCCGCGTTGATGACGCCGGGTTAAGCGTTCAATTTTCGGCTGGGAACGGCTATGCCGTGTCCGGGAACATGGCTGCTACAGTATTCGCCGCCGAATTGCCCGGCTCTTACGGATTATCCGTTGCCACTGAGTTCATTTGTAAACAAGCGGGTTGATTTGGTAATCTTGGTGGGCTGCTATCCGACCCGTTGCTGCCTGTCAACTAAAGTGATTCAATGACGGCCATATAACGGTTACCAGATCTCACCGATGATATACAGCTAACCAATCGGCTATTGCACAAATGAGCCTTTGTTCGGTGATATATGGGAACTACCCAATTATCAGTTGGGTAACTAGGGGCTGTTGCCGTT
>NZ_LUUK01000195.1 GCF_001644025.1 Methylomonas koyamae | reverse complement strand
GCCGCATCGACCGCGACGACCGCGTCGCCGATGCTTTGCAAGGTCGTCAGATAGCCGGATTCGCTGGCGTTTAACAATTGGCGGTTGGTGGCGATCAGCTGGTGTAGACGATGGTGGAAGTAACTGAATAAAACACCCATGGTCAGAAACAAGGTCATCGATACGAATTGGGCCGGCTCGGCCAATTCGAACGAGAATGGCGGCGGGATGAAGATGTACCAGACTAGGCCGATCGCGAGCAGCGTCGCCAGTAAACCGCTGAGCCAGCCGCCCAGCCAGCCGGAAAAGAAAACGGCCGGAAACATCAGAAACCAGACATAGGGCGAAACGATGCTCCATAGGCTCCATTGGACGCCGGCCGCCAGGGCCGGTAACAAACCGGCCAGTACTAAGCGAAGCGCTCCAGGGCGAACCTCGGCTGGCGCGGGGGCTAAAGCGTCGGCGTGGCGGCCGTAACGGGTCAATAGCAGGTAGAGTAGCAAGGTGGTCAAGGCCACGAAAATCCAGCCTTTTACCGTGCTGACGAAGGCGAATCGCGCTGGCTCCGGAAATAGCGCGACGATGGCTTCGTCCGAGAACAGTATCCATAAGAACCCGGTCAGCGCGTATAAACCGACGATTTTGCCGATCTGGCCCCGGCTCAACACCGCGGGTTGGGTTTGCGAGAAGGGTCTGGCGGCGTTGGGAGGCATGCTGCTGTCCGGTTGGATTGGGCCGCCGGTTGGCGCTAAAGCGGGTCCCGGAATTCGGTTGCGATCATTTTGAAGTTCTCCAGACAGTGCGCGAAGCCGTCGGCAATATCGGGATCGAAATGCCGACCCCGGCCGGCCATGATGATGTCGGCGGCTTCGCCGAAATCGATCGGCGGTTTGTAGCTGCGTTGGGATATCAGCGCGTCGAAGACGTCGGCCAACGCCATAATGCGGGCCGACACCGGTATCGCCTCGCCTTGCAGGCCTTCGGGGTAGCCGCCGCCGTCCCATTTTTCATGATGCCAGTGGGCGATTTCCTTGGCCAGCGCCAAAAACGCCGCCGAGGCGCGAACGTCGCGTTCGGCGCGTTCGATGGCGTCGCTGCCGAGCTTGGCGTGGGTTTTCATGATTTCCCACTCGGCGGCGGTCAGCTTGCCGGGTTTGGTAAGAATATAGTCGGGAATGCCGACTTTGCCGATGTCGTGCAGCGGGGCAGAACGCGTTAACAATTTAATATAATTCGGGGTCAGCGTCTGGCTGAAGCGAGGATGATCCCGCAAGCATTCGGCCAAGGTTCGAACATAGCCTTGGGTGCGCAATAGATGTTGGCCGGTTTCCGGGTCGCGGGTTTCAGCCAGATGCGCCAAGGCCAGAATACTGACGTTTTGGGTCAGTTCGTTTTCCGCCATGCGCTTGCCGATTTCATTTTCCAGAAAGGCATTTTGATCGGCTAGCCAGTCGCGCGCTCGTTTGGCTTCGAGCTGGGCCGCGACCCTGGTCAGCACCACGGCGGGCTGGATGGGCTTGGCGATGTAGTCGGCGGCCCCGAGTTGCAGACCGTACTGTTCGTCGCGGGCGTCGTCGAGCGCGGTCAGGAAGATCACCGGAATGTCGGCGCTGCCGGGTGCGGCCTTCAAACGGGTCAATACTTGGTAGCCGTCGAGTTCCGGCATCATGACGTCCAGCAGGATCAAGTCCGGGCTCGGGGTTTGGTTGGCATAGCGTAGCGCGGCGGCGCCGGAATTGGCGGCCTTGACCCGATAGCCGGCGCCCTGCAACAAGGTGCCGAGGATGTGCAGGTTCTCGGGCATGTCGTCGACGATCAGTATCGTGGCGGGTTCTGTGCTGGCGGGAGTTATCACGTGAGGCCTCGGTCGGAGCGCGGTAACGCGAAGTTTAGGTGGCCAACACTACCGCGTCCGTCCCCGAATTGCAAATGACGGTCGCCGGGTTCGGTTTGCCGGAAAATATCGTTCGGGGTGTTGCGTTGGCCGGAGGTTTTAAGGATAATGCGCAGCTCTTCAGCCCACGGCTGATGTTTTATGGTTACTGTGTCGGTCCTCTCGCAACGATACGCTGTAAACCCCGCCAGGTCCGGAAGGAAGCAACGGTAGCAGCGGATTCGTGTGCCGGGATGCGGCTGGCACGGTAGCCGCCCAAACCTAGCCTACCCGCGCTGCCAATGGCTTATCAGGTCCTCGCCAGAAAATGGCGTCCCAGCAACTTCTCCCAGCTCGTCGGCCAGGAGCATGTCAGCCAATCCCTGATACACGCCTTGCGCCACGACCGCCTGCATCATGCCTATTTGTTCACCGGTACCCGCGGCGTCGGTAAAACCACGGTGGCTCGAATTCTCGCCAAGGCCATAAACTGCGAAAACCTCCAGGATTTCAATCCCTGCGGCGAATGCCCGGTTTGTCTGGCGTTCGAGCAGGGCCGCTTCATGGACATGATCGAAGTGGATGCGGCATCGCGCACCAAGGTCGAAGACACTCGCGACTTACTCGACAACGTCCAATACGCGCCGAATCAGGGGCGCTACAAGGTCTATTTGATCGACGAAGTCCATATGCTGTCCGGCCACAGCTTCAATGCACTATTGAAGACGCTGGAAGAGCCGCCGCCTCACGTCAAGTTTTTGCTGGCTACCACCGATCCCCACAAAATTCCGGTGACGGTATTGTCTCGCTGCTTGCAGTTCAATCTGAAGCGTCTGCTGCCGGATCAAATCGCCGCGCAGATGCAGTTCATTTTAGAGCAGGAACAGATCGGCTTCGAAATCCCGGCTTTGAAAATCTTGGCTCGCGCGGCCGACGGCAGTTTGCGCGACGGCTTGAGCCTGTTGGACCAGGCCATCGTTTACGGCGGCGGCAGCGTGGTACATGCGGCGGTAACCGGCATGCTGGGTACGGTGGCGCAACAGCCGGTCGACGATTTGTTGCAGGCTCTGGTGGCCGGCGACGCCAAAGGCTTGCTGGTCAAGATCGGCGATATCGCCGAACTTTCGCCGGATTTCGCCGACATCTTGCAGCAAATGCTCAGGGTCCTGCACCGCGTCGCGCTGGTGCAGCAAATTCCCGATTTCGTCGACGCCGAGTTCGATCAAGCATTGATCGGTCTATTGGCGCGGACGCTGACCGCCGAGGACGTGCAACTGTACTATCAGATCGGTTTGCTCGGCCAGCGCGATCTGCCGCTGGCGCCCGATCCGCGTACCGGCTTCGAAATGACGATGCTGAGAATGCTGGCTTTCCGGCCGAAAACGGTCGACCAGCGGCAAGCCGAGGCGCCGCTTGGTTCGGCGGCAAGCGCTGGTCGGCCGTCAACGCCCGCCAAGGATACTGGGCCGGCTTCCGATCCGGTGGCGGCTGTCGTAACACCCGCTGCGGCGCCGGTTGCGGCGGAATCACCGGCCGCCGTCGAGCCGAAGCCCCAGATGCGCTCGGTTTCTCCGGACTCGCTCCGACCGGAACAATGGCCGGAGATTATCGCCGCATTGAACATCGGCGGCCGAGCCAGGGAGTTGGCCAACAACTGCGTGCTGGACGGCATCGACGATCACACTTGCCGGTTGTTGCTGGACCCGAGTTTTCATCAAGTCGGCACTCGGGCCGAGGACACGCTGCGCGCCGCGCTGCAACAGTATTTCGGTCGGCCGATCAAGCTGGTGATCGCCGCTCGGGCCGGCGATCTGATGACGCCGGCGCTGCAGATGCAAAAAGCCAAGGAAGATCGCCAACAGGCGGCGGTGGAGAGCATCCAGACCGATCCTACCGTGCAGGCCTTAAAAGATACCTTCGGCGCCAGGGTGTTGCCTGGCAGCATAGAGCCTATTAATTGATTTCGGAGACACTATGAAAAACGCACTCGCGGGCATCATGCAACAAGCCCAGAAAATGCAGGAAAACTTGAAAAAGGCCCAGGAAGAACTCGAAAACATGGAGGTGCTGGGCGAATCCGGCGGCGGCTTGGTGACGATACTGATGACCGGCAAGCGCGAAGTGCGTAAGGTCAGTATCGATCCGTCGCTGGTCGGCGACGACAAGGATATGCTGGAAGATTTGGTGGCGGCGGCAATCAACGACGCCGTCCACAAGGTTGGCAAAATGAAGAAAGAAAAAATGGCCGATGTCACCGCCGGCATCCCGATTCCGCCCGGTTTTCAGATGCCGTTCTAAATCATGGCTAATCAGGGGCTGCTGAAGGAACTGATCCAGAGCCTGTGCTGTTTGCCCGGCGTCGGACCCAAGTCGGCGCAGCGGATGGCGTTTCATTTGCTGCTGCGCAACCGCGAAGGCGCCCGCCAGCTCGGTCGGTTGCTGGAAAAGGCCGTTGCCGAAATCGGCTATTGCCGCGACTGCCGCACCCTGACCGAAGCCGAGATTTGCGAAGTCTGCGCCAATCCGCTCCGGGAGAACGATACGCTGTGTATCGTCGAAAGCGCCGCCGACGTTTGGGTCGTCGATCAGGCCACCACGTTCAAGGGCAAATACTTTGTGTTGCACGGCCGCTTGTCGCCGCTGGACGGCATCGGGCCCGACCAGCTCGGTTTCGACTTGCTCGAGCAGCGCATGGCCTCCGGCACGCTAAAGGAAATCATCCTGGCAACCAATTCCACGGTGGAAGGCCAGGCCACCGCGCATTTTATCGGCGAAGTTGCCGCCAAACATGGGATACAAGCCACCCGCATCGCCCACGGCGTACCGATGGGCGGCGAGCTGGAATTCATCGACAGCGGCACGCTGTCGGCGGCTTTTAACGGGCGTAGAGAACTTTAGGAGGCAAGATGAGCGATTGTTTGTTCTGCAAGATGGTCGCCGGCGAGATCAAGCCGGACGTGGTTTACGAAGACGATAAGGTGTTGGCGTTCCGCGATTTGCACCCGCAAGCGCCGCTGCATGTGTTGGTGATTCCGAAACGTCACATTGCTAACTTAAACGATCTGGACGATGCCGAGTTGGGCGGACACCTGCTGCAAACCGCCGCGAAAATCGCCAAGGACCTGGGCTATGCCGACAGCGGTTACCGCACCGTGTTGAACTGCAACGCCGACGGCGGGCAAACCGTTTTCCACCTGCACCTGCACCTGCTGGCCGGCCGAGCAATGCATTGGCCGCCGGGTTAGAACGCCGCTTTCGCAAGCCCTACCTGGTCGGCGGCCGGCGCGATTTACCGATTCAAGCTTGAGACCCGCATCGGTTCTTTCATCGCGATCGCGACGATCAGCGAAAAGGCGGCGCAGGCGCTGACGTAGTAGCCAAACCATTCCGGATGGCCGTGGCTTTTCATCGATAGCGCCAGGTATTCGGCGCTGCCGCCGAATAAGGCCACCGTCACGGCATACGGAAATCCCACGCCCAGCGCCCGAATGTGTACCGGGAACAGTTCGGCTTTGACGATGGCGTTGACCGACGAGTAGCCGGAAACGATCAGCAGCGCGCAGATGTACCAGAACAACGCCGAAGTCAGGCTTTGCGGCTGTGACAAAACGCTCAGGATCGGTGCTGTGAACAGACTGGCGCAGACGCCGAAGCCGATCAACATGCAGCGGCGGCCGACGAAGTCGGACAGCAGGCCGAACAGCGGCTGTACCAGCATGAATACCGACAGCGCGATGGCGCAGATCAGCGTGGCGTCGTCCTTTGCAAAGCCGGTGGTGTTCACCAAAAACTTCTGCATGTAGACGGTAAACGTGTAATACGACAAGGTGCCGCCGGCGGTCAAGGCCACGACGGTGAAGATTTGCTTGGGATAGTTGAGCAACTCGCGCGGATTGGCTTGCTTGGCCGATTCGGTGTGTTGCTCGACGAAAGCGCTGGTTTCCGCCATATTGCCGCGCAACCGGACCGCGACAACAGCGAGCAAGCCTCCGACCACGAAGCCGATGCGCCATCCCCAATCGTGCAGTTGCGCGTCGGTCAAGAAACAGCGCTGCAACAGCATCAGCAAACCCAGCGCCAGGATTTGGCCCAAGACGATAGTGACGTATTGAAAGCTGGAGTAGTAGCCGCGCCGGTCGGCGCTGGCCATTTCGCTGAGATAGGTGGCGGAGCTGCCGTATTCGCCGCCGATACTAAAGCCCTGCAACATCCGGGCGATCAACAGCAAGGCCGGCGCCCAGGTGCCGATCACCGCATAGCCCGGCGTGCAGGCGATGATTAACGAGCCCAGGCACATCAGGCCGACCGACAAGAGCAGCGCGCTCTTGCGGCCCTTGCGATCCGCCAAACCGCCCAGCCACCAGCCGCCCAGCGGCCGAAACACAAAGCCGACCGCGAAGATCGCGGCGTTGTTTAGCAATTGGGCGGTTTGGTCGGTTTCCGGAAAGAAAGCCGGCGCAAAGTACAGGGCGAAAGCGGCGTAAATGGCCCAGTCGAAATATTCCACCAGATTGCCGATCGAGCCGCTGAAGATATTCCGCAGGCGGGCGCGGTGCGAGAGCGCTGATCGATTGGTCATGTCGGTTGCCGTCCCGCCGCTCAATGCAGCGTCTTGGAGGCGCCGGCGGCGTCGTGCAGGCTGCAAAACAATTGCACGGTGACGAATATCAAGGTCTTGATCATCCGCACCGCGTCGCCGGGTGCCGGATGTTCGGCCAGATATTCATCGATGCAATCGTGGAGAAATTGCACCAAGCCTTTTTGCTCGTCGGTTTCGAACACGCTTTCCGAATGCGGTTTGCCGGACATCATCGCGGTCATTTCGGCGTCCACCAACGCGGCTTTTTCCTGTAGCCAGGCCATGCCCAGGGTTTGTTGGCTGGGCAGGGTGCCGGAGGTTTTTTCGAACACGCAAATAACGTCGAACACCAGATCCATGAACAGATGGGCGACGTTTTGATCCTGCTCGGCAATTAGCGAAGGAAACACCCCAAACAGGGTTTGCGCCAATACCGGTTGCTCGTTCTGAAACCGGGTCAGGATGGTATGCCCGGCGTTTTGATCCAGGCTTTTGGCATATTCCAAGCCCAAGTAAAGTTCTTTATCGGTAAATTCGCGCATGTTGAGTGAGTATGGAAAAGTGAAAATCGCGGCTATGGTCAGCGCATCGCCTCGAATTGAATGCCTCGAAAATGCCGGAGCCGGTTTGCTCCGACGAGTCAGTCGGCCGATCCGCCGGCATCGGCAGTCGAGGCCTTTAAGCTTCGAAGCCCGCCATGAACGCCGACCGGCTGGTTTCGTCGCCGTAGAGCAGGGTCAGGCCGGCGGGGTCGGGCGCGCCGGTCGGATGAGCCGAATAGGCCATCAGTAACGGGACGATATAGCGGCCCGCCGCCGGCGAGAGATAGACGAAATAGCGCTCGCCGTCTTCCGTCCAATGCCCGAACATCGCCATGCCGGCCGGTCCGTTCTTGGCGATAAACGCGGCCCGAAACGAGCCGAACAAAACGCCTATCTCCCCGGACTCGTATTCGTGTCGGGTCAGGGCGATCCTATGCCAAGTTTGGGGTTTTGTGGTCGCCACGGGAATCTCCTGTCATCGCCAAACGTTTGATATACAGATGCGCGTCCGGCGGTTTCTCGCGCGGGCAGCGGGTCTTCGGTTCAGACTATAAAGCCAATTCCGCCACAATGCCATGCCGGCCGGATCAACAGTCCTTGCCGGCCAGTCGGCTTTCCAAAAACGTTCTTAATCCAAATATCGCCAAACCGGCGCCGCAGGCCAGCCCAGCCAACAACAGAAAGAAGCCGGCATGGGACATCGTCGAGTAAAAGCTACCGATATAGCCGGCCAAATAATTGCCGAAGAACACCGACAAAAACCACAGTCCCATCACCGAGCCGACCGCCTTGGCCGGCGCGACTTTACTGACCAGCGACAAGCCGACCGGCGACAGATATAGCTCGCCGACCGTGTAAATCAGGGTACACAAGGCCAGCCACAGGCCGCTGATTTTTTGGTCCGGGCCGTGTAGCGACACCGCGACGATCAGCACCAGAAACGAGGCCGCCAGCCAAGCGCAACCCCAAGCCATTTTCACGACGCTGGAGCGCGGCTTGGAGGGCTTGCCGAGCATGCCGCCCATCAGCGGCGTCAACAAAAAGATGAAGGCCGGATTCAAGGATTGAAACCAGGTGGACGGCATATCCCAACCCAACACCCGCCAATCGGCCCGCTGCTCGGCAAACAATTGCAAGGTATTGCCTTGCTGCTCGTAGACCGCCCAAAACACCACGTTGATCGTCGCCAACACCGCCAAGCTTAAAATCGCCCGCCATTCCTCGCCGCTGATCGGCGTTTCCGGTATCGGCGTCCGAGTCCCGTGCCGGGCGGCATCGCCGCCCAGAAAGCGTTGGCCGGCCAAATAAATCGACAAGCCTATCGTCATGCCGACACCGGCCGCCGCGAAACCGTAATGCCAACCGTAACGCTGGCCCAGCGTGCCGCAGACCAACGGCGCGAAAAAACCGCCGATATTGATGCCCAGGTAAAAAATCGTGAACGCGCCGTCGCGGCGCGGATCGCCGGCCGGATAAAGACTGCCGACCTGCGTCGAAATATTGGGTTTGAAGCAACCGTTACCCGCGATCAGCAAGGCCAACGCCGGCAAGAACCAGGCTTCCCGTGCCATCAGAAAATGCCCGGCGGTCATCAACACCGCGCCGAGTGCAACCGTGTTGCGCGGCCCCAACCAACGATCGGCCAAATAGCCGCCCAACAGCGGAGTCAAATAGACCAGGCCGGTGTACAAGCCGTAGATTTGCGAAGCCAGCGGCTGGATGTCCAAGCCGCCGTAAAGCCATTCCAGCCCGGCCCGCAAGCTCGCGAAGCCGAATATATCGGCACCGTCGTTCACCGCCGGAATCAAATACTGGATCATGTACAACACCAGCAAGGTCCGCATGCCGTAATAGGAAAACCGCTCCCACATCTCGGTCAGAAACAAGACATACAAACCCGGCGGGTGGCCGAAAAGCTGCTTAGGCATCGTCGCTCGAAAAAAATCGGTCGTTATGAAGTGACATCGCGGCGAATTTTAGCGCCCATACGGTCGTGCCGATGACGGTCTTTACCACGCGCAATCGGCCTGGACAAAACGGCCTCCGCCGTTCCGGCGCTGAATCCTATCACCCATTGGAATTGAGTTGCCCGCACGCCGCCAGCACGTCGTCGCCTTTAACCCCGCGAATCAAAGTTGGAATCCTGAAGGTATCCAATACCGCCTTAAACCTTTCCACGGTTTGCATATCCGGTCGTCGGTAGCGCGACCCGGGGAAGGGATTGAACGGAATCAAACTAATATAAGCGCTTTTTCCCGCCAGCAAGGTACCCAGTTTCTCCGCGTCGAGCGGGCCGTCGTTGAAATCCTTGATCAAAATATATTCGTAAGTCACGAATTGCTTTTTGTTTAATGCTATGCGGTCGATATAAGCCAACACTTCGTCCAGCGGATATTTTCTATTGATCGGAATCAACTCGTCGCGTTTTTCCGAGAACGGCGAATGCAGCGACAGAGCCAGATTGACGCCAGGCATTTCCCGGTTCCAACGTTTAAGTCCCGGAAGATAACCGGCCGTGGAAATCGTGATTTTCTGAACGCCGACTGAAAATCCGAATTGCGATAAAAATATTTCGCACGCTTTTTTAACCGCATCGAAATTATGCAAGGGCTCGCCCTGGCCCATAAACACGATATTTAATATGCGTTCTTCTCCAGGCCGGTTTTCGGCCAGCCACTGCCAGGCTTTTAAGAACTGTCCGATCATTTCGCCGGTGGTCAAATTGCGTTTAAGGCCTTGTTCTCCGGTAAAGCAAAAAGCGCAATTCATCGCGCAGCCGACTTGCGACGACAGACAAATCGAATATTTGTTATTGAACGGAATCAGCACCGTCTCGACTTTTTGGCCGTCGTTTAATTTAAACAGAAACTTCACAGTCCTGTCTTTTTCGGACTCGTAAACCGTATCGATTTCAGGCAAGGAAAAGTCGTAATACCGTTCAAAAAACGCCAATGCCGGCTTGGATATTAGATTATGACAAGGCGAGTTCCGCTTTTTCTTGTAAAACCAATTAAACAGCGTCGGCGTCACCGAGTTATTAAAGCCGTGCCGTTCGACTATCGTCTCTAAGTCGGTATACGTTAGATCGTAAAAAGAGGGTTTCAACGAGTTCTCCACGCGCTATAAATACCGGCCAATATCGGTGCGTTATAAATATTCAAAGCCGATTATCCCCGGCCAAACCACCAACGGCGTTTACCTTGTCGATCAATCGTTGCCGTGCCGAGATTTATTGACCGAGTTTCGTGGCGGCAAATGTCCAGCTAGAGTCGGTCAAACGATATGGTTGCGAGCGGCTGTTAGGTTTGTCGGGAACGGTCATTTCGATCCGTCCCAGAGCAAGCGTTGGTTTCAAGTAACGCTCACGGAAAGATGTTTTCATATGCGGAACTCTCAAGCAGATTCTTTGCCGGCCGCGGTTCAGTTAACCGTTCAACAAACCGAGGCAATATATCATTTGCAAATCCCGCCGGTGAGGTTGGAGTCTACAGTATTTGATTCGGCTGGCGACAGGCGATAAAAAACCCCAGCCGGTCACCCGACTGGGGTTTGGTGTTTGGTGGAGGTGGCGGGAATTGAACCCGCGTCCGCAAGCACTCCGCCACAAGCTCTACATGCTTATCCCGCGCTTTTAATTTAACTGTTGACTACCCGTCGGGCCAAGAGGATCAACAGCGATTTCGATTGGATTTAGCGCTTTAGGCTCCGAACTAAGCCCTGGCGCGATCTTATGTAATATGATCCCTGAGCGCTCCCCGAGAGGAACTCCAGACGCATAAGTACATCTGGTCAGAGAAGTGGTGCAGGTTTTAAGCTGCGATAGCCACTGAGTAGTTTTCGTCGTTTGCGAATACTTTTTTTCAGTAGGTTTTACGAGCGGTACTGTGCTCGGCATGCACCTGAGGTTTTGCTACCCACGTCGAAGCCATGTCACCCCCAAGAGCGGTCATTCTATCAAAGCGGCGGGACAGTTGCTAACAATATGGATGCGGGTCCGGCAAATTCAAGTCCCCGCCCGTCGTGGCAATCGCGAATTTCGCTCGGCGAAATTGTAGTTGTTCTCACCGGTACGATTCGCTATAAATCGGCTAGCGTGCCGCCCGGTAAGGCAGGCAGCTCATTGGGGCTTGCAATTTTGGATTGATGCGCCCATTTCATGTCTTGCGTAATTCTACTTTGTCGGATTACAAATAAGCATCGTCATTCCGGCACGGATGGCCGGACCCGTTAGAGCGCGGAGCGAATCCAGACGCTATGGACGGATTTAAGCCATACCATCCATGGCACTGGATGCCCGCTTCCCGGCGGACATGACGGTCTGAACAAATCCGACAAAGTAGAAGTAATTCGGATTAAGAACAGCTATCCATCCTTGCCGGCCTTGTGCGCCGACGGAGAGCAGCGTGCAATACAAAGATTACTACCAGATTCTAGGCGTGGAACGCGAAGCGGCCTTGCCGGAAATCAAGAAGGCCTATCGCAAGCTGGCGCGCAAATACCACCCGGACATTTCCAAGGAGCCGGACGCCGAAGCCCGGATGAAGGACGTCAACGAGGCTTATGCGGTGTTGTCCGACACCGAAAAGCGCGCAGCCTACGATCAACTGGGCCGCGGTTACCGGTCCGGCCAGGAATTTCATCCGCCGCCGAATTGGGATGCCGGCTTCGAATTTTCCAGCGGCGATGCCGGCGATTTCGGTGACTTTTTCAGCCAATTGTTCGGCCGGATGGGCGCCGGCCGGCGCGGTGGGCCGTTCGAGGCGCAAGCCGGTGGTTTTCGGGCGCAGGGCGACGACCATCACGCCAAGGTGTTGCTGGACGTCGAAGACGCCTTTCGCGGCGCCTCCCGGCAAATCAGCCTGCGGGTGCCGACGATGGATGCCGACGGCCGGGTGGTTTTGAACAATCGCACGTTGAACGTCAAAATCCCGAAAGGCGTTTACGAAGGCCAAATCATTCGCCTTGCCGGCCAGGGCGCACCGGGCCTGGGTGGCGGCAAGGCTGGCGATTTGTTGCTGGAAGTCCATTTCAATCCGCATCCGCGCTTCCGGGTGGACGGCAGCAATCTGCACATGAGTTTGCCGGTCGCGCCCTGGGAAGCCGCGCTGGGCGGCGTCGTAACGATTAATCTATTCGATAGCGAATTGAAGGTTAGGATTCCGCAAGGCCTGCAAAGCGGCCAACAATTGCGCCTGCGAGGCAAGGGTATTCCCTGCGCCACACCAGGCGATTTGTTGCTGGATATTCAAATCGTGCTGCCGCCCGCCAACTCTGACAAGGCCAAGCAACTTTACGAAACCATGGCGCGCGAACTGGCCTTCGACCCGCGCGCAAGCCACAGGAGTTAAGCTATGTCTCAAGCCCTGTCCCCACTCGATGCGGTTCTCGAAGAACACGGCCTGACCTTGCAACAACTAACTTCGCTTGGCGAAGTCGATCTGGAATGGGTCAGCCGGCATATTGCCGAAGGCCAACTCGCGCCGCAGCGGCATGGCGGCGAATGGCGGTTTTCCAGCGCGATGCTGCTACGGGTTCGGCGCATCGCCGCGCTGGAGCGCGATTTCGAGGCGGTTCCGGAACTGGCGGCGCTCGTGGCCGACATGCAGGAAGAAATCGACGGACTACGCCGCCGTTTGCGTCGAGCCGGTTTGGAGTGAGCATGCAAAACACCATCGTCCACAATCACCGCTGGGCCAATCGGCTGCAAACCGTTCTGTTGATCGCGGCATTGCTGGGCATTTGCGCGTTCGCCGGCCAATTGCTGCTCGGTGAAGACGGCATCTGGATGGCGTTGATCGCCGCCGGGTTGGGCTTGGTCATCACGCCGGCTGCCGCTTGGCGCCTGACCTTGAGTTTTTACCGGGCCCGGCCGATCTCGCCGCGCCAGGCGCCGGTGTTGTGGCAACTTTTGGAAACGCTGGCTGAACGCGCCGAATTGCCGACCGTGCCGCAACCCTACTACGTGCCCAGTCCGATCATCAACGCCTTCGCGGTTGGCAATCGGCAGCAGGCGGCGATCGCGCTCAGCGACGGTTTGCTGCAACGATTGTCTACCCGCGAGTTGGCCGGGGTGTTGGCCCACGAGATGGCGCATATCGCCAATAACGACCTGCGGGTGATGGGCTTGGCCGATGCGGTCAGCCGGATTACCGCGCTGTTCGCCAGCGCCGGCCAATTATTCTTGTTGCTGAGCCTGCCGGCTCTGTTTTTCGGCGACGTGGCGTTTACGGTCAATTGGCCGGGAGTGATATTGTTGTTGTTTTCGCCGCATCTGGCTGTGTTGATACAGTTGGGTTTGTCCAGAACCCGCGAATACGATGCCGACCTGCGGGCGGCGACGCTGACCGGCGATCCGCTGGGTTTGGCGCAAGCCTTGGCCCATATCGAGCAAGCCAGCCGGGGCTGGTTGTCGATGCTGTTTCCGGGCTGGGGCAACCCGGAGCCGTCCTGGCTGCGCACCCATCCGCCGACCGATGAGCGGATTCGCCGGTTGCAAGCCCTGGCGCCAGCCGCGCCGTGGCAAATTCACGCCCCGATATTCGCCTATCCGCTGCAACCGGTCGCGCGCCTGCCACGTTGGCGGATCGGCGGCCTTTGGCATTAAGCTTCATTTTTCGAGGACATCATGAGCGACGCTTTACATCTGGTTTGCCCGCACTGTTCGGCCGTCAACCGCGTTCCAACGGAACGTCTGAACCAACAGCCCAAGTGCGGCCAATGCCATCAAGCCTTGTTTACCGGCCATCCGTTGGAGTTGACCGAAGCCAATTTCTCCAAGTATCTGGGCCAAAGCCAAATTCCGTTGCTGGTGGACTTTTGGGCCGCCTGGTGCGGGCCGTGCAAGATGATGGCGCCGGCTTTCGCCCAAGCCGCCCAAATGCTGGAGCCGGCGGTGCTCTTGGGTAAGGTGGACACCGACCGTCACCGCTATCTAAGCGAGGATTTCGGCATTCGTAGCATTCCGACGCTGATTTTGTTCAAGAACGGTCGAGAAATTGCGCGCGAAGCCGGCGCGATGTCGTTACAGGACATCCTGCGCTGGACGAGAAGTCATTTGGTTTGACGGTTGGCGCCGCTGGTCGGGCTGGCTTCGGCTACGCTCAGCCTACGCGGGTAGTCGAACATCCGGCTCGAGGAACACACCGGCATTGCTTGCCGGTCTAAGTCCAGCGCATCAATGGCTTTCGATCGTGATCGGTTGCAGGCCGTCCTGATGACGCCGCCACATGGCTTGAAACAGCGCCTCCAGATGCAGCGTATAGGCTAGCGTATCGAATAGCGGGGTGTTGAGGCGATTGGCGGCCAGCTTGCGGTTGACGTCGGCCAACTGCTCGGGACAGTTGGCTAGATCGTGAGCCAGCGTGTAATAGGTATCCAGATCGGTCGCGATCAACTCGTCCAAGCCTATCGCCCGCAACAGACTGCCGGCTACCCGTGACGGGAAAGTGTCGCCGGCGCAGGTAATCATCGGCACGCCGACCCACAGTGCGTCGCTGGCGGTGGTGTGGGCGTTGTAGGGCGCGGTATCCAACACCAAATCGGCCAGGCCCAAGCGTCCCAGATGCTCGATTTGCGGTAGCTCGTCGGCGAAGATGAGTCGGTCGGGCACAATGCCGCGCTGGTAGGCTTCGTTTCTGAGCCGGCCCTTGGCGGAGGCGTTTTTCAACAACCACAGTACGCTGCCCGGCGTGTTGTAGAGCAGCCGGCACCAGACGTCGAAAATTTCAGGCATGATCTTGTAAGCCTGATTGAAGCAGCAAAACACAAAGCCGTGTTCAGGCAGGCCCTGCTCGACGCGGCTGGATAGCTTGCCGATTTCGGCGTGCCGACCGTGCGGCTGGTAACTGTCCGGCAGGTAGGCGAAGGCCTCGCTGTAGTCGGCGGCGCTGCCGGGCGGCGTCAGGTAGGGATCGGTGACGATGTAATCGCAAAAATCGCCGCCCAGCGTACTGGGGTAACCCAGGTAATTGACCTGAATCGGGGCCGGCCGGTAGGTGAGGATTTCGGTGCGGGTGCCGCGGGTATAGCCCTTTAAATCGATCAGAATGTCGATTTGGTCGGCATGAATGGCTTTGGCGCTGTCGGCGATCGATAACTCGCTCAAATCGACGAAACGGTCGAAGCAACGCAGCAGGCGTTGGCGCATGTCGCCGCCGTCGTCGGCGCCGTAGGAGTAAGCGTAGATTTCGAACCGGTCCTTGTCGTGGGCTTCCAGCATTTCCACCAACAAATACGCGGTGGCGTGATCGTGGAAATCGCAGGATAAATAGCCCAGCCGAATTTTCGGTCTGGCCGGGCCGACGAATTGGAACGCCAAGTCGTCCCGCTCGGCTTGACTGGCGGCGAGCCGGGCCAGCAACCACAAATCGGCGCATTGTCGTTGTTCGGCGGCACTGATGCCGGGTAAGGATAACAAATGGAAAGGCGAAATCCGGCTGCTTTCATTGGCGGCCAAACTGGCCCGTACCTTGTTCCGCCATTCGTCCAGACGCTCCCATTCGCATAATTTGCGGCTGCGGTCGTAGTGTTTCATCGGGGTTCCACTCCATCGTTGGCGCAAACCGCCAGGGAAGGCCCGACGTCTAGTCCGGGGGCATGGCGCCATCGTACCCCACTTTAGCCGGAATACCGAGGAAATCCGGCGCTTGCGGCGGCGATCAGTTCATTAAGGATTTCAGCGGTATCGCGAAGCGTTGCCGAACCGCGTCGCCGATTCGGCCGCTGTAAGCGCTCAGATACAAATCCCGGCCGCAGACGTGCGGCAAGGCCGAACAACGACCGGTGATTGCGAAGTGCCGACCGACCAGCCGGAAGGTCAACGGTACGCAATCGGCGCGCAGAATGGGGCCGGCCACGCTTAGATCGATACGCCGGTCGAACGAATCGTAAGCCAAGCTATCGGTCACCAATGTCAGTTCCGCCAGAACAATGCGGTCGTCGTCGCCGATACGGCCGTAAATCGTGCAGCGGCAGGTTTGCAAATCCGCTAGTAAGGCTTCGGCCAGCCGCGCGGTGGTCGGCCGACCGGGGAGTTGCTCCAGAAGGGTTTCCAAGCCGTGGTAGTGTCTCATAAGCTTTGTCGATGGCGTCGCTAGGGGTTTGTCCGTAAAATACCCGCCGACACCTGACTTCTATTGGCCCCGCGCCCCGAGATTTGATGACCGATTATAAACTGACCCATCTCAAACAGCTCGAAGCTGAAAGCATCCACATCATCCGCGAAGTGGCGGCCGAATTCGAAAAACCGGTGATGCTGTATTCGATAGGCAAGGATTCCGCCGTGATGCTGCACTTGACCCGCAAGGCCTTTTTCCCCGGCAAGCCGCCGTTCCCGTTGTTGCACGTGGACACCACCTGGAAATTCCGCGAAATGATCGAATTCCGCGACCGGATGGCCAAGGACCTGGGTTGGGATTTGTTGGTGCATATTAACGAAGAAGGCGTCGCCCAAGGCATCGGCCCGTTCACTCATGGCAGCAAGAAACACACCGACGTGATGAAAACCGACGCACTGAAACAGGCCTTGAACAAATACCAGTTCGACGCGGCCTTCGGCGGCGCCCGCCGCGACGAGGAGAAATCCCGCGCCAAGGAGCGCGTCTACTCGTTCCGCGACAAAAATCACCGCTGGGACCCGAAGAACCAGCGCCCGGAACTTTGGAATATCTACAACGGCAAGATCGATAAGGGCGAAAGCATCCGCGTGTTCCCACTGTCCAACTGGACCGAGCTGGACATCTGGCAATACATCCATCTGGAAAACATTCCGATCGTGCCTTTGTACTTTGCGAAAGAACGTCCGGTCGTCAACAAAGACGGCATGCTGATCATGGTCGACGACGACAGGATGCCGATCGGCCCGGACGACAAAGTCGAGATGAAAATGGTGCGCTTCCGCACGCTTGGGTGTTATCCCTTGACCGGGGCCGTTGAATCGACCGCGACCACACTGCCGGAAATCATTCAGGAAATGTTGCTGACCACTACCTCAGAGCGTCAAGGCCGTTTGATCGATCATGACCAAGCCGGCTCCATGGAGCAGAAGAAACGCGAAGGTTACTTCTGAAGGTTTACACCGTTAGCGAACGAGGAAACACGAATAGTGAAGAAATTCTTGTGCTTGTTTATCCTGCTTTACTCCGTGGATAGCTTGGCCGGTGTGTACAAATGTACCGATGCAAAAGGTCATGTAGTCTATTCCGATACCGCTTGCGATCACAAAGCCGATCGCAAGATACCGGATTTGAAACCGCTCGCGGAAGTTAAAGCGGAGCAGCCACTTTCCTCAAAACTAACCGACAAAGTTAAAGGTCTTTTCGAAAGCGCACCGAAACCAGAGCCGAATAATGCAACGGCCAGTTCCACGGAGCGCAATGCGCAGAACTTCGTTTGCGACGGCCGCGTCTATTGCTCGCAGATGAGATCGTGCGAAGAGGCGACGTACTTTATCAATCACTGCCCGGACACCAAAATGGATGGCGACAACGACGGCATTCCTTGCGAGAGCCAGTGGTGCCAATAAATATTTGTGCCTTGAACCTTTTACCTTGAACCTAAAACCATGTCCCACCAATCCGACCTCATCGCCACCGACATCAACGCCTACTTGGCGCAACACGAACGCAAGGAGTTGCTGCGGTTTTTGACCTGCGGCAACGTCGACGACGGCAAAAGCACCTTGATCGGCCGTTTGTTGCACGACTCGAAAATGATCTATGAAGACCAGTTGGCCGCCGTGCAGGCCGACAGCGTCAAGTCCGGCACCACCGGCGCCGGCAAGATCGACTTGGCCTTGCTGGTCGACGGTCTGCAAGCCGAGCGCGAGCAAGGCATTACGATCGACGTAGCCTACCGCTATTTCTCGACCTCGACCCGCAAGTTCATCATCGCCGACACGCCGGGCCACGAGCAGTACACTCGCAACATGGCTACCGGCGCCTCGACCTGCGATTTGGCGGTGATTTTGATCGACGCCCGCTACGGCGTGCAAACCCAGACCAAACGCCACAGCTTCATTGCTTCGCTACTGGGCATCCAGCACATTATCGTCGCGGTCAACAAAATGGACTTGGTCGGCTATAGTCAGGAAACTTTCGAAAAGATTCGCGACGACTACATGGCCTTCGTCAAAACCCTGGATCTGCACGACATCCATTTCATTCCGATGTCGGCGCTGGACGGTGACAATGTGGTCAACCCCAGTGCCAACATGCCCTGGTTTACCGGCCTGCCGATGATGGAGTTGCTGAACAGCATCGAAATCGCCAGCGACCACAATTTCGACGATGCCCGCTTCCCGGTGCAATACGTCAACCGGCCCAACCTGGATTTTCGCGGCTTCTGCGGCACCGTCGCGTCCGGCCTGTTTCGGCAAGGCGATGCGATTACCGTGTTGCCGTCCGGTAAGACCAGCACGATCAAATCCATCGTCACCTTCGACGGCGACTTGCCGCAAGCTTTCGCCGGCATGGCCGTGACCTTGACCCTGAACGACGAAATCGACATCAGCCGCGGCGACGTGGTGCTCGGCGGACAGCAAACCGCGCCCAGCGTCGCCGACAAATTCAAGGCCAACATTGTCTGGATGACCGAACAAGCGATGCTACCCGGCCGTCAATACGTGATCAAACTGGCGACTCGCGGCGTATCCGGTTCGGTGGCGACGATACACCACCGCATCGACGTCAACACCCTGGAACACCACGACGCCGACGAATTGAAGCTGAACGAAATCGGCCTATGCACGGTAGCCGTTAATGCGCCGGTGGTCTTCGAACCTTACAAGCGTAATAAAGCCACCGGTTCGTTCATCGTGATAGACCGCTTGACCAACGTCACGGTCGGCGCCGGTATGATCGTCGGCGAAGCGAATGATGAGGATTGGACGCCGGTTAGCGCCGAGGAACGCGCCAGCCGTTTCGGCCAATCCGCCAGCATCGTCGCTTTAACTGGTGCCGACGCTAAAACCATGGCTTATCACTTGGAACGTCGCTTGTTCGATACCGGCCACGCCGCAACGGTGTTGGAACACGGCGACGCAAATCTGGCCGCGGCGATCAAGCATGCCGGCCTAATTTGCCTGTGTGCGGGCTTGGCTGCCGAGCATGCGGATTTGGCCTTCGATGCCGACCGGCAAACCATCTACGAAATCTACGACGCATTGAAGAATCGTAGCGTGGTTCACTAAGCCGCGCGGCTGTTCCCATGCGTCGCATGGGAACGCGAAAGGCCGTTTGTTATGCGCCGCGAATTGGCTGACCGGAATTTGACCTCAGCAGCGTCAACCCGCTTAAAAACAGTAAAAACGAAGCTGGGAGCGGAATATTGGTCGGTGTGATTGGGGAGCCGGTTATTTGAAAGCGAACTTCAGGATAGAGTTGGGTAATCTTGATGGAGTCTATCGCCCGCTCCGGTGATAGGTTTACATTGCCGCCCACCGGGACATAGATTGGCGTGAATATCGTGATCGAGGGCGCAAGCCTTGCCGTCAAATCTATATCGTTTCTCGCGGAGATGTTCCAGCCGGCCGATGACCTGGCGCCCGTCAGCGTCACGGTAGTCAAATCGATACTTCCGCCCGTGAGAATGGTCGCGGCCGGCGCGGGATTGATTTCTATAGGCGTTGCTCGACTTAGATCGGGCGTTGTCAACAGAATGTTGGGATAAGGAAAGATTTCCCTGGTAAAGACGCTGGCCAACGAGGTACTGGGGCCGAGGTTGATCGCTCGACTGCTTGAGGACCGCAGGTCCAAGCGTTGAACGTCTTCCACTTCGGACGTTGCCGACGCATAGGCGGTGGACGTCGACAAAACCAAGAGTCCCACGAATAAGCCGTTCAAGCGCATAACTATCTCCTTAGCCTAGTAATTCAGATAAGTGTGCCTGGCGATTGTGTCAGAACGATGACCGATGCCGCGATCGATCAAGTCCGCACATTCTTTGTTGCTCTTGGCTGCGCTCGGCGCGCGAGTTTCGGCGGGGATTTATGCCTCGGGTAGGGGGCTATGTGGCGAGCGGCGCGGTCGATCCAACAAAAAAAAGCCCCGGTGGTTAAGCACCGGGGCTCCGCGTAGCCGAGGCGTTGGCCGGTTATTGCAACAAATCCAAGGCCTTCTCGGCCGCTTTTTGCTTGGCCTTGGCTTTGCCGGCCTTGATCGCTTGTTCGGCGTTTGGCGCTTGCTCTACCTGGCTTTTCAATTGTTTAACGGCTTGTTTTTTCTCTTTCAAGAGTTGCGCGCCTTGTTTCAATTCTTCCGGCGTGGCTTGCTCGATTTTTTGTTTGACCGCTTGTTTGGCGGCGTCTTCGACTTGCTGTTTCGCGGCGTCCGGGGCGTTTTCGACGCCGGCTTTGACCGCTTTCGCGCTATCGACCGCCGCGCCGGCCGCCTCGACGCCCTTGACCGCGTCGGGCGCGACGGCGTTCGCGCTGTTTTGGACCGCCTGCTTGCCGACCGCTTCCAACAAGTCGGTGCCGGCCACGGCGGCTGAAGAAGCCAATACGAAGGAACTCAATACAACGATGCTGGTTTTCATGGATTTATCCTGGTCGTTCATTATTAGGAGCTTGCAGATTAGCCGTCCCAACTTAACCGACGATTAACGTCCGGCAATGCGGCGCAAGGTTTCCGTGACCAACTGGCCCGCCCGGTCCACCGAGTCGGATTCGGCATAGCAGCGTAATTCCGGGGCATTGCCGGACGGCCGCAAGTGGACGATGTCGCCGCTGGCGAAGGTCAGCCGCAGGCCGTCGGTAATATCGCTATCGACCGGCGCGCCCAGGCTATCGCCCCACAGGCTGCGATAGGCGCTGGCGTCGGCTTGTAGGCGATCCAGCAAGGCGCGACTGTTGGCGGTCGGGAACTCCTGAATCCGGTCGCTGGCGGTGAAGCGTTGCGGCAAGCCTTGTAGCAAGTCGGACAGCTTGACGCCTTGGCCGCGCGCCATTGCCAGTAACGCCAACGCGGGCAACAGCGAATCCCGAGTCGGCAGGGCCGCCAGGGGCTTGCCGTTTACCGATAAACCGTTGCCGGCCAAAAAGCCGCCGTTGGCCTCGAAACCCGCCACGCCGCCCGTCGCGACCTGCTCCATGCCGGCGATTACGTAGGGCGAACCGATTCGGGTTCTAATCACCTGTTTGAACCAGCCGGACGCTTCGATCGCGGTATTGCAACTGACCGGCGTGACGACGGTGTCCGCGCCCAAAAACTTCGCGCACAACAGGCCGACGATGTCGCCGCGCAGCCACTCGCCGGTCTCGTCCCCGATCAGCGGCCGGTCGCCGTCGCCGTCGGTCGAAATGACCGCGTCCAACTGGTATTGTGCCGCCCAGTCGCGGCCGCGCTGGCGATCCGCCTCGCCGACCGCTTCGGTATCGATAGGCACGAAGGTGTCGGTGCGCTCCAATCCGACGACTTCGGCGCCCAATTCGGCCAAGACTTCCTTCAACACGTCGCGGGCCGCGCTGGAATGTTCGTAAACGCCGACTCGCCAGCCGGCCAACAAATTGTTGGCGAACAAACGGGTATAGCGCTGCTGAAATTGCGCCAGCGCGGCCGGATTGACGGCCGGCAATTCAGCGTCCACCGCTACGACTTCCACGGTCGCGCCGGTCATCGCCGTCTCATCGGCTTTGCTGATTTCACCGTCGGCCCGGTAGAACTTGATGCCATTACGGTCGAACGGAATGTGGCTGCCGGTGACCATGATGGCCGGCAAGCCTTGTTCCAGCGCATACAAAGCCAGCGCCGGCGTTGGCAATACCCCGCAAAAATCCACTTCGCAGCCGGCTTGGCGAATGCCGGCCACGCACGCTTGGGCGATTGCCGGGCTGGACGGCCTTAAATCCATGCCCAGCGCGATTTTTTGGCCGGGCTTGGTCAGCTGCAAGCCGTGGATAAACGCCAGCGTATACGCGGCGCAGACTTCGCCGCTCATTTGGCTAACCAAGCCGCGCGCGCCGCTGGTGCCGAACGCCACGCCGCTGTCGGCCATCATTTGTTGGATGTTGATTGTTGTCATGGGATATTGAGATAGGTTGAATTAACGGATTTTTTGCGGTTGAGATAATTCTTCAAAATACGCCAGCAACTCATGCAAACGAGTACTCGGATTCATCTCGCCGCTGTCGATTGCTTCGGTTAAGACTTTTGGCGCTAAACGTCTGGCTTCAGGAAGGCGGTTTTCCAGGCTCCGGAAGATATTTCGTTCATTGCCTTTATCGTAGTCCGCGAATTCAGGATAAGCGCGTAAGTCCTTGAGCAAAGAGTCAGGCGAATGCGGCTTTCGGCTATATCCGAAATGCAGCAACAACCAAAACTCGAAACAGGGATAGGAAACCACCACATCAATCTTAGGCTGGCTTTTCGCTGCGTCCAAAGCATTTTCGAAGTTGGCATGAGCATCGCGGTCTATCGTGCAGAACACCCTGTCGAATTTGCCTTTTCTGCCAATCGCTTCGTTGACGATACTCGTCGGATCGGTTTTGCCGCAGTGACGGATTTCGACTTGCACCTTTATCCGAAAATACCCACAGGCATCTTCCAAATAGCGCTTAACGGATTTGCTGTCTTCACAAATAACCAAAACCGTCGGTTGTGGCTTGAAACGCGGCTTGGCTCGATTAAACGACGCGGCGTTGCGAGCCATTCTTAACTCCGGCGGATTATCGGTAGTGCACGATAGCGGCCTTCGTAATAGCGCTTTTCCAGATCCTCGCCTTCCCGGCCCTCGAAATCGTGGATGGAGCGGAGTTGGGTTGCGCCATTGGCATCCCGCTCGGTTAGCCAGAATTGGTCGCGGCGCAATAATTTGGCATCCATTAAGTGGGTGTCGTGGGTGGTAAATATGAGTTGCCCTGGCGATTCGGAATACAGATGCTTTGTTACTAGAGAGATGACAATCTCAGGGTGTAAACTCGTATCGAGTTCATCGAAAATTAACGCCAAGCCTTGTTCCGAAACGAGAGTAAGTAATTGCCACAGCAGCCAGAAACCTATCAAATTTCTTGTCCCATCTGACTCCTCATCAAAATTAAACTCAGCATCACCTAATGTAGTTCGATGAGTAAATACAGTTTTAGCTTGTCTTCCCGCCATTGGCGAGTCTAAAAAAGTACGCGATAAATTAGTAGAAACCGATTCAAGCTCATCAAATCGAATATCTGTGATCGGGACATCGACTTCTCGCAAAAACGATGACAGTGCTTCTGCAAATGTGGCGTCTGTTTCGGCTCGTTGCTGAGCAATTTCGGCTAATTCCGGAGTGCTATGGGTAAAATAAACCGACAATCCCCCCTGAAACCATAAGAGCGGTATTCTAAGTTGTTTTAATTCTTCGCTACTATTTGCAACTGCTTGAGAAATAAATAAGGTCTGAGGCCCCGTCGCTTTCCGCCATAATTCATGCAAATCTATTCCACCTTCTAACGCCGCACCGAAACGATAAATATCTCCTCCAGCTTGATGCTTTCTTTCGTATAAAAGAGTTTCTCTACCTTCGGGAAATATAACTAAACGTTCTTCAACGATGCGCTTTTCAGTTAATGCCAACTCAAATTGATAGCGCTGCTCATAGACAATAAAATGCACATCAATTCTTGTCGGTTTGTCAATTAACGTGGCGTCAAACCGAAAAGGAGCAACCGGAAGTGGCACAGGATGCGCCATTGGCTGACGATTGGAAACTTCACGAATAACATCGAATGCCTTAATTAAATTACTTTTCCCTGAAGCATTTGGCCCATAAATCGCTGCCACTTTCAGCAAATCAGGCAATTTCTCACCTTTGACCGCTGGTTTGATCAAATTCTCCCGCTTTCGCAATCTAGGCGCAGCAACCATCGAAAAGGTCTGCTTCTCGCGGAAGGATCGAAAGTTAGTGACGGAAAATTCAATTAACATGCAGAAATCTCGCAACTAGATGGCGTTATTTGCTGAATAATATAGCCACTTGTCAATTTATCTGCAGAAAAACTGCACTCAGCCTCAACTGCTTATGCGGGTTTGATCGGTAAGTGTCACTGCGGCTGGCAATGCATCTGGCGGATGAAATCCTGCAAGGTTTGGCCAGGATCTTCGGTGAAAGCTTCGTCCAGCACCCGCGCGTGCTCGATACGGTCCAGGCGGAAGTTGCGGAAATCGCCGCGCAGTTCGCACCAGCCGACCAGGGTCCAGACGTTGCCCCAAAAATACAAGCCCAGCGGCCGAATCCGGCGTTGGCTGAATTCGCCGTCGCCGCGCCGGTAATCGATCTGTAATACGCGTTTCTCGTCCAAGGCCTTGCGGCAAATGTCCAAGGTCACATCCAAGTCGTCGCGCCGCGAGAAGCGCAGCGCGAACAGTTTGGAGCGATCCAGGCGGTCGCGCAATTCGGCCGGTACGACCGCCACGACCTTGTCCAGCACCGACTGCGCGGAGCGGCCCAGTTCGGTGCCGCCCCAAGTCTTGACCATCCTGGCGCCGACCACCAGCGCCTCCAGTTCGGCGGCGCTGAACATGATCGGCGGAATATCCAGGCCGTGCCGTAACGCGTAGCCGACGCCGGCTTCGCCTTCGATCGGAATGCCGGACAGGCTGAGCACCTGGATGTCGCGGTAAATCGTGCGTTCCGAGACCTCCAGCCGCTCGGCCAGCGCCTTGGCGGTCACCAAACGTCGGTTGCGCAGAATCTGGACGATCTGGAATAGGCGGTCCGCTCGGCGCATGTGCGGTCGATGGTCTCGCTAAGCCGGCGAATACAAGCCGACCCGGTTGCCTTCGCTGTCGATGAACAGCGCGAAGTAACCGCAGTCGCCGTCGTGAATCGGCGTTTTCGGCACCAGCACCCGGCCGCCGCCGGCTTCGACCTTCGCCAGCGGCTCGTTCAAATCGGCGCCGCCGTTGAAATACACGACCGCGCCGGTCTCGGAGGGTTGATAGCACTCGCCCTGCACCAACATGCCGCTGACCGCGCCTTCCTCGGCTTCGAAAATCGCCAAGTTCATGTCATTCATCTCTTCCAGCTTGAACGTCGAATTCAACACGTGACGGTAGAAGTCCTGGGCGCGACCAAGATCGGCGGCGGGTAGTTCGAACCAAGTAGCTAGATTGTTGTTCATGATGCTCTCCTCGTTGCAGTTAAAAGAGCGGTCATGCTAAACCAGTGCTACTGACAGCGTGGTGTCAGCAGTGTTTTAGCGCTAGCGCCGACCGCCCAGCAACGAGCCCAGTACGCCGCGGATGATTTGGCGGCCAAGTTCCTGGCCGATGCTGCGCGCGGCGCTTTTCGCGGCGGCTTCCAGGACGCTTTGGCCGCCGCGCCGCCGCGATCCGGATTGGCCGCCGCCCGGCAACACTTCGCCCCAATCGAATCCGCCGCCGACCGTCGAGGCTTCTGCCTTTCCCGCCCGTTGTTTCAAGATTTCGTAGGCCGATTCGCGATCGATCTGTTTTTCGTAATGGCCGGCGATGATCGATGCGGCCAGCGTCTCGCGTCGCTCGGCGTCGCTGACCGGGCCGATCCGCGAGCGCGGCGGCTTTATCAAGGCGCGTTCGACCGGCAGCGGCGTCCCCTGTTCGTCCAACAACGACACCAAGGCTTCGCCGACGCCCAGCTCGCCGATCGCGGTCGCCACGTCCAGTCCGGGATTGGCGCGGAAGGTTTCGGCGGCGGCCCTGACGGCTTTTTGATCGCGGGGCGTAAAGGCGCGCAAAGCGTGCTGAATGCGATTGCCGAGCTGACCGAGAATGACGTCCGGAATATCTTGGGGATTTTGGCTGACGAAATACACGCCGACGCCCTTGGAACGAATCAAGCGCACGACGTGTTCGATTTTCTGCAACAAGGCCGCCGGGGCGTCGTTGAATAACAGGTGAGCCTCGTCGAAGAAAAATACCAATTTGGGCTGGTCCAAGTCGCCGGCTTCCGGCAGGTTTTCGAACAATTCCGACAACAGCCACAGCAGCAGCGTCGCGTAAACGCGCGGCGATTGGTACAAGGTTTCGGCGGCCAGGATGTTGATCACCCCTCGCGAGCCGTCGGTTTGCAGCAGATCGTTGAAATCCAGGGCCGGCTCGCCGAACAAGTGTTCGCCGCCCTCGTGCTCCAGTTGCAGCAAGCCGCGTTGAATCGCGCCGACGCTGGCCGCCGAGAGTTTGCCGTAGTCGTCGGCCAGTTTGGCGCCGTGCTCGGCAACGTACTGCAGCATCGCCTTCAGGTCTTTCAGATCCAACAACAGCCAGCCCTGGTCGTCGGCGATCTTGAACGCGGCGGTCAATACGCCGCTCTGCACGTCGTTCAGGTTCAACATCCGCGCCAGCAGCAGTGGCCCCATGTCCGAGATCGTGGCGCGCAGCGGATGGCCCTTCACGCCGAACACGTCCCAGAACAGCACCGGCGCCGCGGCCGGCTGTCTATCCTGGATAGCCAAGTCCGCCAAGCGGGTTTCCACCTTGGGATTGCCGCCGCCGGCCCGGCTCAGGCCGGCCAGATCGCCCTTGACGTCGGCCACGAATACCGGCACGCCGATGTCCGAAAAGGCCTCGGCCAGCGTTTGCAGCGTAATGGTCTTGCCGGTACCGGTCGCTCCGGCAATCAGGCCGTGGCGATTGGCCATCGCCGGTAGCAGGTTCAATTCGGCGGTGCCGGCTTTGGCGATCAGCAAGGGTGTGGGCATGGCGAGTCCTGGAGAAAAAAGGTCGGATCAGCCCGGAGCTGACTCGAGAAGGTTTACAGCAACGCGATTAAGTCCGCTTCCAGTGTCTCGTAGGCGCCGAAGCGGCTGGCGACCAGATGGCCGTTCCGGTCGATGAGCAGGTAGGATGGCGTGCCTTGTAACTGGTAACGCTCGAAGCTTTCCGGCCGGAAGGCTTGTCGGGAAAAATGATCGTGTAAGCGGGCGCGCAGGGTTTGTTGCTCGGCGGGCGCCCGCGCCTGAAAATCGTCGATCCGTTGTTCGATGAAGCGCTCGACTTCGGCGGCTGTCCCGTCCGTTTCGCGCGGCGTCAAATGGTCCATCGCTACCGGAAAACTCAAGCGATACGGCCAGGTGCCGCGCTCCAGCAAACCGTATTGGCTCAACAGTTTTTCGGTTTCGCCGATGACCCGGCCTTCTTCCAACAACAGGCGCAGATTGGCGACGGTATTTTTATCGAAATCCTCGAAGGCGGTCGCCAGGCCCAACACCGTCAAGCCTTGTTCCCGGTAACGCCGATGCAGGCCTTCGACGCGCGGCAGGCAGTGCAAAAAACAGCCGGGGCAATTGACTTGAAATACCGCGATCAACACCACGCGGCCGGCCAGATCGCTGAGCGTGGAGGGATCGCCTTGCAGCCAGGCGTCGACCGCCAGAGGCGGCGCGGTTAGGCCGATGCGGGCTTCGCCGGTCGTGATGTCCAAACCGGCTTCAATCGCGAAAATTGTTGAATTGCAACGGCTGTTCCAAGTCCTCGGCGCGCAGCATCTGAATCACTTCCTGCAAGTCGTCGCGTTTCTTGCCGGTAACCCGCACCTTGTCGCCGTTAATCGCCGCCTGCACTTTCATTTTCTTGTCCTTGATCAATTTGACGATTTTTTTCGCCGCGTCGCTGCCGATACCCTGCTTCAACGTAATGGTTTGAGTCGCGGTCTTGCCGGTGTCGGTGATTTTGCCGCTTTCCAGCGCGGAAATGTCGATGCCGCGCTTGCCCATCTTGGCGTATAAAATCGGCAACATTTGTTGCAATTGAAACGTCGATTCGGCCTTCATCTGAATGCCGTCGTCGGATTGTTCGAAATTGGCGTTGGAGCCCTTGAAATCGAAGCGGGTCGAGACTTCCTTGTTGGCTTGGTCCACGGCATTGGTCACTTCGTGGGCGTCGAGTTCTGAAACGATGTCGAAAGATGGCATGGCGTTGATTTGCAAGTATAAAAGTCGCGCCACTATAACGGCGTCGCGACCATTATTCAACTGTGGCGGGTGTCGCGGCGGACTTGTCCGCCGGCGGAGAAGCCGTTATCTTGTGGCTAAGCCGGCCATTTGTCGAACGGAACCGGCGCATTGCAACGGGGGAAAACCACTATGAGAGCTATTGTTTACCTAAGCGGCCCAATCCTGGCCGGCATCCTTCTGGCAGGCTGCGGCCAGGAGCAAGCCCAAACCGCCATCGCGGCGAACGCGCCGCTCAAAACCTTTCCGCGGGCCACGACATTGCGCGGCACGGTCAGCGACAATACCGGGCCGGTTAAGGCCGGTACGGTTACGCTGTCGACCGAGGCCGGCAAGGTGCTGACCAGCCTTGAATTGCAAGACAGCCAGCGTTACGAAATCGAAGCGCCGGCCGGAACGCCGCTACCGGTATTACTGACCTACGCCCCGCCACCCGGAAAATCCGGCGACACGATGACCAGCGTGGTGATTTATCCGGAAATCAGCAAATACGACATCAACCCAACCACGACCGCGATCGCCAAGAGCGCGAAGGCGATGGGCGGATACAACCACAACAATCTGGTACGCGCCGCCGAAAATACCGCTCACGTTCCGGACGCCAACAAAACTACCGCCGGTTTTCGCGGCGATCCCACCACGCAGTACGGCGGCTGGCACTAGCCGGAGCCGCTTTCGGTATTACCGTTCGACCGGCCAAAATCCGGTCGATTTTAGCTCTTGATTCAGCGCGATATCGCCGTATTTTCCAGTCGTCGCGATACCTGAGCGGCAAGCTTGGAAATTAAGCGCCCGTTTTTGCAAAACGCTCTACACTAAAATCTTGATCGGCTAAGTTGCAATACTAGCGATGCGTCATGCAGTCAACTCTGATGAACCGCGCCAATTGTTCTAGCTGGGTTACAGCTTGACGCAACTGCAAATAACGCGGCGGATTGCCGGCCCGCTTGTAACAAAACTGTCATAAACACCGTTTAATATTCCGGCGATCCGACGTCGGCAATTCTCACAGGAGTATAGGCTTATGGCTAATCTAACGATTAAAGCTCGACTCTACGTCATCCTGGCCGCGGCAGTCAGCGGATTTATGCTTCTGGGGCTGGGAAGCCTGTATCAGATCGAACAAATCCACGGCAAGGTTAAGGAAGACTACAGCAGTTTCGAAAGCGGCATGCATACGCTGGTGCTGATTCAGAGCGCTAACATCGCGTTCAAGACCCAGGTGCAGGAATGGAAAAACATCTTGCTGCGCGGTAACGATGCGGCCAATTTCGAAAAATATTCCCAGGGTTTTTCCGCTTCGGAAAGCTTGGTCGGCACCAAACTGACTCAGGCATTGGAGGCGCTACGCGTGGTGGGGTCGCCGTTTGCGCGCGATATCGAAAATCTGCTGAGCGAGCATCGGGAGATGGGCAAGAAATACCGATCGGCCTTGGCGCAATTCGATCAGGCCGACCCGGAAGCCGGCAAGAAAACCGATGCGCTGGTCAAGGGCATGGATAGAAGCACCACCGACAGCATTAACAAGTTGGTGGAAGCGTTCGAAACCGGCCAGCATGATCGCCTGAACCGGCAAATCCAAAGCTCTCAAGACGAGTTTCGGCAAATCCGCAATACTCAGTTGGCGATCTTCGCCGCGCTGTTGGTGATCTGCGGCAGCCTGGTATTGTTCACCGCGCTGCATATCGCGCGGCAGGTCGCGGACTTTCAGCGAGTCATCTCCGGCATTAGCGCCAATCGCAATCTGACCTTGCGGATGCCGGCCGCCGGCGACGACGAAATATCGGCGATCGGCAAAAGCTTCAACGACTTGTTGCAGGTTTGGCAGAATGCGATCGGCCAAATAAAGCGTAGCGCCGATTCGGTCGCCAGCTATGCGCGCGACATGACGGCGTCGGTTGCCGAGTTGTCTTACAGCGTCGGCGCGCAGAAAGCGGCGACCACGGAAATGGCCGCCGCTATCGAAGAAATGACCGCCAGCATTGCGCATATTTCCGATTCGTCGCAAAACGCCAACACCATTTCCAGCACCTCGTCCCGCCAATCCGCCGACGGGAGTTCGGTGATCGAAAAAACCGTATCGGCGATGCAAAACACCTCGAACGGCGTGATGGAAACCGCCAAAGTCGTGGAGCGGGTCGGCCAGCAATCCCAAGAAATCTCCGGTATCGTTCAAACCATCAAGGATGTCGCCGATCAGACCAATCTGCTGGCACTCAACGCCGCGATCGAAGCGGCTCGTGCCGGCGAGCAAGGCCGCGGCTTCGCGGTGGTCGCCGACGAGGTTCGCACGCTGGCCGAAAAAACCACCCGGATGACTGAAAACATCACGCAGTTGGTCGATCGCATCCAGGCCAGCGCGCAGGATGCCGTCGTCAATATCGGTAAGGTGGTGCAGGGCGTCGATCAAAACGTCGCGTTGGCCCATCAGGCGGGCGAGGCCATCGGCGGCATTCGCGAAGGCAGTATCCGCGTCGTGGACGCCACCAACACGATCGCGACGGCGCTGGCCGAACAATCGGTGGTGAGCGAGAGCATCGCCAGCAAAGTGGCCGCCATCGAACTGATGAGCAACAAAAACAACGATTCCCTGGCGCGCCTGAAAGACGCGGCCGGCCGGATGGATACGCTGGCCGGCGACATGCGCGCGATGGCATCGCAGTTCAAAGCCTAGTCATCCGTCGGAACGCTAAACCGTACATATTCCTCTTGGGTTCCAAACCAGACATCATGAAAATCAGCCGTATCTCCAAAATTGTCAGTCTCTTGTTGGTCCTCACCCTGACCGGCTTCACGGTTGCGGTGGTTCGCTCCTTGCAACACCTTAACCACGCTTTCAAGGCCGTCGAATTCGTCGGTCAACAGCAGAACCAGTTTTACACCCGGATCAGTCAGCCGGTTTTCAATTACCTGGCCAGCGGCGATGCCACCTTGTTAACCGACATCGATACCAATGTCGGTCGGGCTGTGCGCGACATCGAAGCGAATCGCGAGGTGGACGACCGGCTGAAAGCGCCGTTTCTGGATTTGTTGCGGACCGTTCAACAATCCATCGTCGTCGAGTTGACCTCGGCCGGGAAATTGGCCGATCCGCAAATCCTGCTGATTAACAACGAACAGCAAATGTCCGGGCATTTGCAAGGCTTAATCGACTACGCGTCTCGCGCGCCGGTGGATGCCAAGACCAAACAACCCTACTGGGAATTGATAGGCCAAACCCAAGCGGCAGTGTTGAATTTGTCTCGAGCGAGACAAAGCTTTTTCGCGGCCCGCGAAGCGGTTTCGGCCGAGAACATTCAGCGTTATCAGCGCCAACTGCTGGCGCTAGCCGATCGGTTTAAACAATTGCCGTTGCTGGGCGTGATGCGCGACGCCGCCAACGCGGAGCCGGACTTCGGTCTGGGGTTGACCGAGCGAGCGGCCGAGGCGCGCGACCTCGCCGAGGAACCCATCAGCGAGATCGGCGCACTGATTCGGCGTTACGATATCGATCTGGGTAGCGCCGAACAGTTCGCGCGCCAAAAAGCCGCCAGCCGGACGCAAGCCGCCGCGCAACTGCAAACGCTGCAACAACGGTTCGCCGATCTGCAAACCGAGATCGCCGGCGAATATCAGTATTACGAACATATCCTGTACACGATCGTCGCGATCTGCACCGCGATCTTGATCGCTATCTGTATGCTGATGATTTATATCAAACGCCATTTGGCCGATGTCATCGCCCATATCAGCAACCATGTCGATCTGCTGGCGCGCGGCGATTTGCGCGGCTCGGTTTCGTTGCGCAGCCGTATCGCCGAAATCAATTTGGTCAAGGAATCTCTACACAAATTGCATGATTATTTCGAGTCGCTAATACGCCACATCAATCAGGAATCCTCGGCCTTGAACCAATACGGACGAGACATATTGCTGGTCGCGGCAAGTCTGGAATCGATTACCGCCGACCAACGCCAGGCCACCGAAGCCGGCGCTCAGCAAATGACCGAGTTACACAGTTCTTTCGTGAATGTCGCCAATAGCGCGGCCGACAGCCAACATGCGACCACTTCGGCGCACGGCCTGATCGACAGTGGTGTGGCCTATATGCGACATACTCAGGTCCAAGTCGCCGAACTGGCCAAGGCCACCGACGAAACCGCCGCGTCGTTGGAACATCTGCGCCGCGACGCCGCCGGCATCGAAACCGTGCTCGGCGTGATTCAGGGCTTCAACGACCAGATCAATTTGCTGGCTTTGAATGCCGCGATCGAAGCCGCCAGGGCCGGGCAATACGGGCGAGGCTTCGCGGTGGTCGCCGACGAGGTTCGCAAACTGGCGTCGAACACCGCAGATTCGGCCGAGCAGATTCGCGGCTTGATCGAAAGGCTCAATCGTGCCACCGAAACCACGGTCAAACTAATGAATCAACAACAAGCGGCGGCGAAAACCACGGCCGAGGCGGTCGATCATGTCCATCAGGTATTCGCCGGCATCAAGTCGTCGATAGGCGAGGTATTGAGCCAAAGCCGGGTGATCGCGGCGGCCTCGTTGCAACAATCGCAAGTCGCCGAACGAATCGCCAACAATTTCTCGCATACCGCCGAACTGGCCAAACAAACCACGCACGAAGCCCAGACCAACAAACTCAGCGCGTCGGCCATTTCCGACGTCAATCAAAACCTACAAAACTTGATCGCGCAATTCAAGGTGGCGTGAGGGAGCATCAAGAGGCCGACTATTGCGTGTTCCGACCTAACGCTCATGAAACAGTTGCGTCGCCCCGGCAAATGAAAGTCAATGGCGTGGGAGCGGCTTTAGCCGCGATTGACAGCGTTCCGACACCGAATTGGGTGACCGCGTCGGGTGACTTTCAGAGTAAATCAGCCAGCCATTCCAATTGAAATCGGCCGTCTGTTCCAATACAAAATCGCCCCCTTCCCGGCAGATAAGGTTTAAGTTACGGTGGCCGAAAATGGCAGAAGCGGTCATTCAAAATGTCATTGCGCTCCGTGAATCGCGGGCTTAATTGGATGGCAAAATAAACCCGGCCTCGCATGATCGTCATTGACAGTGCCGCCGATCAACCACACCGTTCCCGTCGAAACCGGCAGCGGTGCGGTTTGAACAGTCAGGTGTCCGCGTTCGACCGACAGCGGTGTCGCCGCGAAAGGCCATGTTGCCATTGATACCGCCAGCGTTCTTACCTCAACACACGGTATCGCCACAAAAACATCCAGGCTTCCTTGCCGAACAGGCAGACCTTTACGCTGAACACGCGGCCTTCTAATATAAACAGTCAGCACCGCTTGTTTAACACGCAAGCGCCGCTGTTGATCGGACACGCGTCGCCGTTCGGCAGAGACGACTGCCTGTCAATCACTGGCGGCTCGGTGTTTAGTCGAGATCGTCGCCTGTTCATCGGCGGACGCCCGGCATCGAGTTGCGGAGCGCCGGTGTTAAACACGCCGCCTTCGATGTTTGCATTAGAAGCTTGCCTGTTGATCAGGCGTCGCTCGATGTTCAACAGAGGATGGTGGGTGTTTATCTAACATCGGTCCGTGTCCGCAATGGAGTGTCGGTGTTGTAATGGCAACTCGTCGAGTGATAAAGACCCTGGACAGCTTCGATTCGCCCGAACCGCGAAGGATCGAGCAAGAACCCGCCAGATCGGCGGGCAATCTTCCGTCTCGGCAAACAGTGTAGCTCCGGGTTCGTCGCGCCGACGCTCGCCTCGCCAAGCGCCGCGATCGACAAGTTAGGTGCCGGTAAGGTTCGTCGAAGTTTTGGTGGATAGCGTTGGCTCTCCGACGGAGCAAAGGCGCGGGCGCAATGAGCGAGATCGATCCTGAGTTGCCATTCACTATGCAACGTCGCACGTTCGCTATTTGACACATACCCGACATTTAATATTGCCGATAAATGGCGATTAATTTTGAAACTCCGGTAGGATGTGCCAACCAACGGGAGGCGCATCGTTCGAGATAATACTGGCACAAACCATCAATTTAATATGACAGATTATCGTAGACTCTATATTCCTGGTGCATCATGGTTTTTTACCGTAAATTTGGCGCAACGAAAGGGAAACCGATTATTGATTGATAATGTCGATTTGTTGCGCAAGGCATTTGCCTATACCCAACGCCGACATCCTTTTAAAATAGATGCCGTGGTTGTTTTACCGGACCACATTCATTGTATTTGGACTTTACCTGAACGGGATTCCGATTTCTCAACCCGCTGGAATGTTTTGAAAGGCGCCTTCTCCAAAAGTCTCGAAAAAGGGGAGCGAGTTTCAGCCAGTCGAAAATCTCGAAGGGAACGAGGTATTTGGCAGCGGCGATTTTGGGAACATTGCGTGCGCGATCAAGAAAATTACAGCCGCCACATGGATTACATCCATTGGAATCCGGTCAAGCATCAATGGGTAAATTCTGTAAAGGACTGGTCATATTCGAGTTTTCAGAATTACGTCAAGCAAGGAATTTATCTCGAAAACAGGGGTAGTGTTATGCCGTTGGATATTGAAGGCATTGAATAACTCGAAAGATGCGCCGCCCGTTGGTTGGCGCATCCTACGGGCTAATTGGGGCGACTATTTTAAAGGTGTCTCAAGAACCTACCTTTGCACAGAAACCTGTCAAAGCTATAGACATGTTCAAGTGGAACTTCTGTACAGCGACCGATAAGACGATTGTGAAATTCTTTACCACCGTTTTCTACCTCAATCCTTGATTGGCATATTGGACAAGTTGATGAGTAAATCACTACACGGAATTTCCTAATAGGTCTTCCCGTTATCGGTGATAACTTTTCTGTTGCAACATATTCAATTTGAGCGTTATCAACGGTATTTGGAAGTAGTAATATAGGTGCCGATATAATGCGGTTAGTCAAACATAGATAAAGGTGTCTTAATGGGAAAGCAATAAAAGAACTTACTCCCAATGTCCCAAACAAAGCCCTTATGATTTCTAGCCCGCCATTTTTTGTATGTAAAAAGACGAGCATAAAAAATAAAAATAGACAAACTATTACCAATATTCCAATAATTATCGCGAACGCAAGGAGTTTTTGTCTCCAAGCCGAAATCTCAAAGTTATTTATCCATCTAAATAAGAGCGGCAAATTATTTACGGATTCAAGGTAATACTTAATTTCTCCTTCCTTTAAATCTTCAGCAGGAATATCAGTATCATATAAATTGCGCTCTAGTGGGGTAATAAAGTGCTCAGTGTAAACTCCAGAACCGCTCCCAACACTCGCGCTGAAGTTATAAGTTGGAATTGCGACAAAATTATTGTCAATTGCAATTTGTTTTAACATCGCCTCATGCGTTGGTAAAGCATCGTGCAAATCTTTCAAAAAACGATTTACGTTTCTTTTATCAGAGTCTTCAAATGACTTTGACGAAGTCACACTGAGAAAGATATCCTGAGCAGTATATTTACATTCAGTGTCTGACTTGCCTCTTTCCAGGTCATTCAGCGTCATATCTGCTAACGCTCTAAGCGCCTTGTAGCGCTTAGTTTTTGCGTCTTTACCTGTGTAAATTTCAATAAATTTAAGGGCGCACAACGCCGCGTCTTTCAACTGATCTGAATCCATCTGCATACCTACATAAACCGGTTTGTTCCTGTTTGACTCTCAAAGTATAGCCAACAACCTGCTCCAATGCGTTCCGAGCACAGCAGCATTGTTGTGTGAAACAAGCCGAATACGGAGGCATTTAATGAGCAATGAGACAAAATATAAAACAAATGAAATTGAATTAAGTTATGGAGTGTTGGATGGTGAACTAATACATATTAGCGAAGTTAAAAGCGGATTATCTGAAAGCTGTCTATGCCCAAAGTGTGGAAGTTTTTTAGTTGCAAAGAAAGGTGATATTAGAAAACATCACTTTGCTCATTACAACTTTGAAAACTGTTTTGGAGCACAGGAAACTGCTATCCATTTATTAGCAAAAGAAATATTGCTACAAGAAAAATGTGTAAGTTTAGTTTCTTCCGAAACAAGGGATTCCCCTAGTTTATTACGTTTTGACAAATTATCTACTGAAGTGCGAGGTCACGGCTTGGTGTTTGATGCTGTTGGTTATGGCGAAGCAGATGATTTGGCGATTGAAATAAAAGTTACACATGAAGTAGATAGTCGCAAAAGAGATATTGTAGTCAATAACGGCATCAGAATGATTGAAATAGATTTGTCAGAATTTCTTTCCTGCGAATTCACTAGAGAAGAGATAAAACATGCCGTTATTAATTCAGCGCCACGATATTTAATTCAAGAAATACAACCTGCCATTCAAATAACTGAGGATAAAGATATGATAAATAAAGCATATATTGCAGGTTTCAAGTTAGCTAGTGGCTACTCTCGTAAAAATAATTGTAACTTTGAAAGTAATAAAATATTTATCCTGCAACCTGTAGAGAACAGATCAAGTGCAAACTATCAGGTGGCAGCATGTGGCGGTTATGAAATTTTAGAACTGAACATCGTTGATAGCCCTGCGTTGATTGAAAAAATATCAAGCTTTTCGTTTCCTTTAGAAGCGAGACTGACAGTAGAAACAGCATTCCAAAAGACCAAATGTGTGCCAGTTGTTACTGATGTCAATTTGATCTAATACACTTCTACATGACCTCGCTTCGGAGGGCACTGAAGCGAGGTCCATGTCAAAAGCTTGACAGACAGCTATTGAAAGTAACCACCTACTAATTGCGCTTCAATTTGTTGCAGGATCAGAGGAGAGACAAAGAGACCATGCTGCTGAGTCAGGACTAAGATTTTTTGCCAAGTTTCTTCAGCACTTAGTAAGTTGCGTTTGTTCAATAACATCAACACACCTAGAGTGCCCATCACCTTGATCTCAAGTCGCTGAGCTTTACGCCTAGCTAATAAATCATCCAAAATCACGAAATCAGCAGATAATTCTTGAGCCAACATGATTGCTTCAAGTTCACCCTGATGTAGTCGTCCAAGTGCGCCCTTAAGTAAGCGGTCCTTTAACAG
>NZ_LUUK01000194.1 GCF_001644025.1 Methylomonas koyamae | reverse complement strand
TCTTCTCGGCGGGGAGTTTGGTCGGTAGCGAAACCCTGAACCTGAGCGGCACCGGCACCATTGCCAGCAAAAACGTCGGCACCGGCAAAGCGGTGACGCTGGGGACTTTGGCGCTGGCCGACGGCACGAACGGCGGCTTGGCCAGCAACTACACGTTGAGCGGCGGCACCCATACTGCCGACATCGGGGCCTACACGGTCGATCTGACCGGTAGCCGTACCTACGACGGCACCACAGTCATCAATGCAGCCAGTTTGACGACCTCTACTCTGGTTGGCGGTGAAACATTGACTCTGACCGGCGCCGGAAGCGTCGCGGACCAAAATGTCGGCACCGGTAAAACGGTCGCGCTTGGCTCCTTGGCCTTGGGCGACGGCGACAACGGCGGTTTGGCTAGCAATTACACGTTGGTCGGCGGTACGCGTAGCGCCGATGTGACGGCCTACGCAGTCAGTTTGACAGGCAATCGCAGCTACGACGGCAGTACCAACGCGGCGGCCAATATTTTTGCCATGAGCACTCTGGTCGGAAGCGAAACCTTGAGTCTAACCGGTACCGGCACGGTGGCGGATAAAAACGTAGGGGTCGGTAAGTCCTTGACGCTGGGCAGTCTGGCGCTGGCCGACGGCAGTAACGGCGGTTTGGCCAGCAACTATACCCTGGCGGGCGGCACCCATAACGCCACCATCTCCGCGGCAAATTTGACCGTCGGCACCGAAAACGTCAGTAAAACCTACGATGGCAATACGTCGGCAATCGGCACCGCGATCGTCTCGAGCGGCACACTCTACGGTAGCGACAGCCTGATCGGCGGCTCGTTTGCCTTCACCGATAAAAATGTCGGTATCGGCACCAAAACCGTCACGGTTGCCGCTGTCACCGTGAACGATGGCAATTCCGGCGATAATTACTCGGTGTCGTACGTGAATAACACCACCAGCACGATCAACCCGTTTGTCGTGAACCTGAGTGGAGGCCGGAGTTATGACGGTACCACAGTTGTCGCCGCCGGGGATTTGCACACCGGAAGTCTGGTCGGTGGCGAGACTTTAATCCTCACGGGGGCGGGCGCCTTAGGCGATAAAAACGTTGGTACCGGTAAAACCGTAAGTTTGGGCTCCTTGGCGTTGGCCGACGGAAGCAACGGCGGCCTGGCCAGCAACTATACCTTGATCGGCGGCGATCTTAGCGCCGACATTAGCCAAGCCAATTTGGTTTTGACCACCAGCGACGTCATCAAAACATACGACGGCACCACGTCCGCCTCGGGAGCACCGATCGTCAAAGCCGGCAGCGGTAGTCAGCTCTTCGGCTCGGATAGTTTATCCGGCGGCGTGTACACGTTTACCGATAAAAACGCCAACGGCAGCAGCACCGTGACGGTTAGCGGAATTAGTGTTTCCGACGGCAACGGAGGCAACAATTACGCAATCAGTTATAGCGACAACACCACCAGCACCGTTCTGCCCTACGTCATCCATTTAACCGGTTCGAGAGTGTTCGACGGCAGCAATGTGGTGAATTCCGACATTTTCAATTTAGGCACCTTGGTCGGTAACGAAACCCTGTTGCTGAGCGGCGCGGGTTTAATGTCGGATAATCGCGCGGGTATCGATAAACCGGTCGATCTCGGGACTTTGGCCTTGGCCGACGGTGGTAATGGCGGCTTGGCCAGCAATTACACATTAGCCGGCGGCAACCCAATGGTCACCATTCTGCAACCGCCTACGGTCAATACCCCAGCGCCGACCGAGACCGTTAACGCTGGCACCGTGGTACCGGATAACGGCGGAAGTTCGAATAGTAACAATACCGGCAGTGGCGGCGGCGGACGGACTACCGGCTTGGCCATGTCCGCGCTGCGAGGTACCGACAGCAACCGCAGCGTGCAATTCAGCATCGCCGACTCGGGGATCAATAGCGGCGGGAACGCCGCAAGCGGCATGGCGACGGGGGGTGAAGCGCCGACTCAATTAAGCAATACCGTGCATTTATTGGCGTCTCAAACCCTGGTAGCGGGAAGTCAGGTGCAGATCGTCGCCCATGTCGAGGTGAGCGATTACTCGAGCGGGTTCAGCTTTGCGCTGCCCGCCGGCGCATTGTCTACAACGGCCGGCGAAGGCACCGTTACAGCCAAAATGGGTAACGGCGAACCGCTACCGGCTTGGCTGAATTTCAATAGCCACTCTTTAAGTTTTAGTACCGACAACGCTGGTGCCGCGCAATTGCCGCTGCAAGTCGTCATTACTCAAACCAGTCCGAGCGGCCAACAAAAATCGATTGTCGTGACCATCGAAAAACAAGGCCAAGCGATCTGACTTCTCGGCAATAACAGCCGGTCTAGGGTTTCCCCGATCGATCGGCTTTAACCGAGTCTTCTCCTGCTACGCAATGACGATTACGTAGCCTTCGGCACCCAGCGGAGTGTCTTCCGCTGAGGATAAATCCAGCTGTAGTTTCGGCGAATATTGGACGGGTAATTTAATCCCGTCGCCTATTTCAGGAAAAATCGCGCCCTTACCTCAGCCTTCACGACCCTAGTTTGCGAAGGCTGGGGACGCGAGCTGCTCCGCAGGATGAAGATAAACGGTTTATCGGCTGACTCTTAGGTTTTAAAGTAAGCGGTTTATTAACCGCGTCTATATCCGCAGATCGAAGCAAGCGGAGATAGTGTTCACTGATAACGAGGTGGATACCTATGACGGAGCGCAATAGGCGATTATCTCGGCCATTAATCGTCGGGTACCGGCGAGACTGCCGATGTCGCTATCGCTTTGTCCGAAAAGTCAATCGCGTGGTTTAAAGGGCGCTTACTCACAACGTTGAAATGCGAGCTTCCAACTCGACTAAGTCACCCATTCCAATTTGATGCAGAATTAATTTCCCCGTGCTGTCGATTAGGAATGTCGTCGGGGTTAAGTTTACGTTACCGAAATCAGCAGCGCCGCTGCCGTCGACATCCAACGCAACGTCGTAGGGTAGCTTTCGCTCTCTCGTTAGTTCTAATACCCGATTCGGGGGATCGTAATACATCGCTACCGCGATAATTTTCAAGCCACGGTTGGCAAATCGATGATGCCAATTGATCAAGGTGGGGATTTCAGAAAGGCAGCTGGCGCAGTCCGTCGCCCAAAACGTGACCAATACCGGTGAGCCACGCAATTGCCGCAACGAAATTTGCTCGCCGTTTAGCGAGGTAAAAGTGTGGTCGGGCGCGAGCGGTGTTCGGTCGACTAGCTGGAAAATTCCGGCGGCACCGCCAAATAGCAGCAAAGCGAACAGCGCGGTCTTCAGTGTCATGGGTTTTTTCAATCGGGGCGGTCCGGCGATTATAGCAAAGCTGCTAGAATGCCCGTTATGCTTGGCATTGCGGTGGGAACGATGAAAAAAGTCTTGGTTTCGGACAGATTGGCCGAAGAAGGTATTAACTTTCTGACGGCTCAACCGGGTTTGCAGCTTCGAATTCAAACCGGATTGACCGAGGACGAGCTTTGTGAATTGATTGCGGATTACGATGCGCTACTGATTCGTAGCGAGACCCAGGTCAGCGCTAAAGTACTTGCCGCCGCGAAAAATTTAAAAATTATCGGTCGCGCCGGTATCGGCGTCGATAACGTTGACCTCAATGCCGCGACCGAGCGCGGCATTATCGTTATGAATACCCCCGATGCCAACGCCACGACAACCGCGGAGCTCGCCATTGCGCACATGCTTTCGCTCAGTCGGAATTTGCCGGCCGCCAATCAATCGGTGCGTGCCGGGAAATGGGAAAGGTCTAAGTTGATGGGAAGCGAGATCGCTCATAAGACGCTTGCCATTCTCGGTTTTGGCACGATAGGACGCATAGTCGCACTACGCGGGCATGGATTGGGGATGCGGGTCATTGCCCACGATCCGTTCGTGGCGCCTGAAATTTTCAGCAAGTACGGCGTCGAGATGATGGATTTCGATAGTTTGGTTCGGCAAGCCGACTACTTGACCCTGCATTGTCCCTTGCTAGAAAAAACGCGCCATGTGCTCGGGCCCGATCAATTTGCGGCGATGAAAAAAAGTGCGCGTTTGATCAATTGCGCGCGGGGCGGGCTAGTCGATGAACAGGCGCTGTTTCAAGCGTTGCATTCCGGAAGATTGGCGGGCGCGGCGTTGGATGTTTTCGAGCAAGAACCGCCGCAACAACATCCTTTGTTTGAATTGGATAACGTCGTTTTTACCCCGCATCTCGGGGCCTCGACCAAGGAAGCGCAAACAGCGGTCAGTGTTGAAATCGCTAGGCAAGTGACCCAATATTTACAAACCGGCGAAGCCATCAATGCGCTGAATTTGGACAGAGTGTCCAGTGAGGAGTTGAATTTGGCTCAACCCTTTATGCGCTTGGCTAATATACTCGGGAAGGTGCTGGCCGAGTTGCTCGATCAGCCGATTGAACGCTTGGAAGTGGCGTTGTTTGGTAAGGCCGCGTATGCCAAGGTTCGGCCGATTTCCGCCGAAGCACTGATCGGCTTGTTGGCCGGGCAATTGTCGTCACCGGTGAACCGGGTCAATGTCGAACGGATCGCCAAGCGGCAAGGCATTGTTTTGCTCGAGTCTCAAAGTGAATTATCGGAAGGATACCAATCGTTGATTCGGATTACCGGTCATTGCGGTGATCATTCAGTGATTTTGGCGGGAACATTGCTTGGAGATCAGCATCCGCGGTTGGTCAGTATGAATCATTTCGAAATTGAAGTGGTCCCGGAAGGCGTGCTGCTGATTACTCGTCATCACGACCGGCCGGGGGTGATTGCCGCTATTAGCTCGATATTGGGCGGGGCCGGCATCAATATCACTCGGATGCAGGTCAGCAATGCCGATCGCCAGCAATCGGCGATGATGGCGATCAGCGTATCCAATCCGTTAAATCCACAATTGCTGCAGGCCGTTTGCGACGTGCCCGCGGTACAAACGGCAAGGCAAATCGTGTTATGAAGTTTGATGTTATCTGTTTCGACTGCGATAGTACTTTGAGCAGAGTAGAGGGAATCGACGAGTTGGCTAGGCGCAACGGCTTGTTCGAGCAAGTGGCGGCGCTAACCGACGCGGCGATGAATGGCGAGTTACCCCTGGAAGAGGTGTATGCCAAGCGCTTGGAATTAATTCGGCCGGACAGGGCGGCGATTGCTTGGTTGGCACAATTGTATCTCGATGAAATCGTCGACGGCGTCAAGGAAACCGTGGATTCGCTGTTGGCGCATGGCAAGGAAATACATATCGTCAGCGGCGGTTTGCGCCAAGCGATTTTGCCGTTGGCGGACTACTTGGGGATACCCGAGGCCAATGTACATGCGGTTGACGTCGAATTCGACGCTGTCGGTCAGTATCTCGGATTTGCGGTGCATTCGCCGCTGGCGGTTAGCGGCGGGAAAGCCAGAATTTGTCGCAGGCTACGAATGCGCCACGCCGCGCTGGCGATGGTCGGTGACGGAAAAACCGATCTGGAAGCAAAACAGGCCGGCGCTTACATGGTGGGTTTCGGCGGGGTCGTGCGGCGCCCTATGGTCGAGGCCGAGGCGGATTGTTATGTTATCGAACCGTCGCTGATGGCCGTTTTGCCTTATTTGCTGTAAGGCTAGGGTCGATTAGCGGGCGCTAGGGTGGTAGAATTCTCGGTTTTTTATAGGTTTCAGAGGGATAGCATGGCTGGGCACAGTAAGTGGGCAAACATCAAACACCGCAAAGGCGCTCAAGACGCCAAGCGCGGTAAGATTTTTACCAAGCTCATTCGGGAAATCACCGTCGCGGCCAAAAGCTCCGGTGGTGGCGATCCGGCCAATAATCCTAGCTTGCGTACCGCGATCGACAAGGCCTTGGGCGCCAACATGAAGCGCGACACCATCGACAATACGATCAAAAAAGCCACCGGTGCTTTGGATGGCGTGGTTTACGAAGAAGTGCGCTACGAAGGCTACGGTCCGGGCGGCACGGCGGTAATGGTTAACTGTCTGACCGACAACCGCAACCGTACCGTCGCCGATGTGCGGCATGCCTTCTCCAAACACGGCGGCAATCTGGGTACCGACGGCTCCGTGGCTTATATGTTTCGCAAAGTGGGGATCATCGGTTTTTCGAGCGAGGTCGACGAGGATGCGGTGATGGAAGCCGCGATGGAAGCCGGCGCGGAAGACGTTGTAACCAACGACGATGGTTCGATAGACGTCTTTACCGCGCCCGACGATTACTTGAACGTCAAGGAAGCGTTGGCGGCGGTGGGCTTGGTGGCGGAAAATTCCGAAGTGACCATGCACGCCGATGTCAAAACCGATCTGGACAGTGAAGCGGCCGAGAAAATGCTTAAATTAATCGATCGTCTTGAAGATCTGGACGACGTACAAGACGTTTATACCAATGCCGATATCAGCGACGACATCATGATGTCGCTCGGCAATGATTAAGTTCTTTTTAACCCGTTCCCTGGCCCGCTATTGATCAGGATACTCGGCATAGATCCCGGCTCCCGGATCACCGGTTACGGTGTGATAGAGACCACACCGCGCGGTGTTCGCTATATTGCCAGTGGCTGCATCCGCGTGCTTCCCAACGACTTTCCGAGCCGGTTGAAGCAGATTTTCGACGGAGTCAGTGAAATCGTCGCGCTTTATCAGCCACAGCAGATGGGCATCGAACAAGTTTTCATGCATAAGAACGCCGATTCGGCCTTGAAGCTAGGGCAAGCGCGCGGAGCGGCAATTTGCGCGGCGATGAACTTGGATTTGCCGGTACACGAATACGCCGCCCGCCAAGTCAAACAAGCTCTGGTCGGCAAGGGCAATGCCGACAAGACTCAGGTTCAGCACATGGTCAAAATACTGCTGGGAATCCAAGGCGAGATGCAAATCGACGCCAGCGACGCGTTGGCGATAGCGTTGTGCCACAGCCATTATCGAGAAACCGCCTTGCGTTTGGCGAGGGCCGGCGCATGATCGGATTTCTGCGCGGTAAATTAATCCACAAGGCGCCGCCGCAATTGGTTTTGGACGTGCAAGGCGTCGGCTACGAAGTCGAGGCGCCGATGACCACGTTTTACGATTTGCCGGCTTTGGGCGAGGAGGTGCGTTTACATACCCACCTAGTGGTGCGCGAGGACGCGCATATTCTGTTCGGCTTCGCGACCGAAAACGAGCGTTTGCTGTTCAAAACCCTGATTAAAGTCAACGGCGTAGGGCCTAAATTGGCATTGACGATATTGTCCGGCCAAAGCATCGACGAGTTCTACCGTTGTGTCGACGATAACGACGCCAAGAGTTTGGTGCGTTTGCCAGGCGTCGGCCAGAAAACGGCGGAGCGACTGATTATCGAAATGCGCGGCCGGCTACCGGACATCGGTGAGCCCGCGTCGCGGACGACCCAGCAAGCGGCGGCACGCATGCCGGCCGGAGCTAGGCAAGAGGCCGTCAGCGCTCTCTGCGCGCTCGGCTATAAGTCGTCGGAAGCCGAAAAAATGGTCCGAGCGGTGGCCGAAGACGATAAAAGCTGCGAGGACATCATTCGCCAGGCCCTGCGCGGAGCCGTTAAATGATAGAGAGCGACCGGCTGATCAGCGCCAGCGGCAGCGGCGACGAAGAGCGTCAAGATCGGGCCATCCGACCGCGCCGATTGAAGGATTACGTTGGGCAAACCGAATTGCGCCAACAAATGGAGATTTTCATCCAGGCGGCGGTTAGTCGTGCCGAGGCTTTGGATCATGTACTGATTTTCGGGCCGCCGGGTTTGGGAAAAACCACGCTGGCGAATATCGTCGCCGCCGAAATGAATGTCAGCATTCGGCAGACATCCGGGCCGGTGCTCGACAAAGCCGGCGATTTGGCGGCCTTGCTGACCAATCTGCAAGCGCACGACGTATTGTTCATAGACGAGATCCATCGCTTGAGTCCGGCGGTCGAAGAGGTGCTGTATCCGGCTATGGAAGACTACCAAATTGATATTATAATAGGCGAAGGTCCGGCCGCCCGGTCGATAAAGCTGGACTTGCCGCCGTTCACGCTGATCGGCGCGACAACGCGGGCCGGATTGCTGACTTCGCCGCTCAGAGACCGTTTCGGGATCGTGCAACGCCTGGAGTTTTACAGCATCGAGGAACTGGCCAGTATCGTGACGCGTTCCGCGGCAATGCTGGGCATCGGCATGGACAGCGGGGGTGCCGACGAGATCGCGTGCCGCTCGCGCGGTACGCCCAGAATCGCCAATCGTCTCTTGAGACGGGTACGCGATTTTGCCGAGGTAATGGGAAACGGGGTCGTCAATCGGGATATTGCCCAGCGGGCCTTGGCGATGTTGAAAATCGACCAACACGGTTTCGACATGTTGGATCGTAAATTGCTTTTAGCGATGATTGAACACTTTCAGGGCGGGCCGGTCGGGTTGGATACCTTGGCGGCGGCCATCAGCGAGGAGCGCGGCACCGTCGAAGATGTATTGGAACCTTATTTGTTACAGCAGGGATTTATCATGCGGACGCCCCGAGGGCGGGTAGTCACGCATAAAGCTTACAGTCACTTCGGTTTGCCGGCGCCCAACCAAGAACCGGGCAGCGACGACATCTTTAGTTTATGACCTTGTCAAATAGCGCATTCAGTTGGCCGGTCCGCGTCTACTACGAGGATACCGATGCCGGGGGCGTCGTGTTTTACGCCAATTACCTGAAGTTTTTCGAGCGCGCCCGCACCGAAATGTTGCGCGATCGCGGCTTCGAGCAAGACCAACTGTTACGCGAACAAAATCTGATTTTCGTGGTCCGTTCGGTGAGGGTCGATTACCTGAAACCGGCTCGCTTCAACGATTTGCTGCAGGCCACCGCCTCGGTCGTCGAGCATCAAAAAACCAATCTGACCTTTGCTCAAACCCTGATGCGCGGCCAAGACCAATTAGCCAGCGGCGAGATTCGCATTGCCTGTCTCGACGCGCAAACGATGAAACCTAAACCGATTCCCCTTGCCATTTTGGAAACCCTAAACTGATGAATACCGATTTATCCATCCTGACGCTGGTTAAAGAAGCCAGTTTTGTCGTTCAGTTCGTCATGTTCATTTTGCTGTCGGCGTCGGTTGCTTCATGGACTTTTATCTTCTCCAAACGCAAGGAGTTGAAGCAGGCGATCGAGATTACCGATGATTTCGAGGACGAATTCTGGTCCGGAGTCGGTCTGGCCGAACTGTATAAAAAAATGTCCAGCGACCGTTTCGAGCCGGAAGGTATCGAAAAAATCTTTTTGGCGGGCTATCGCGAATTCGCGCGGATGCGCCAGAAAGGCGATGTCGAGCCGTCGGTACAAGTGGAAAGCGCGCAACGGGCGATGCGCATCGAACTTTCGCGCGAACTGGACCGGTTGGATGAGACCTTGCCGTTTCTGGCTACCGTCGGTTCGACTAGTCCGTATATCGGACTGTTCGGCACGGTTTGGGGCATCATGAACTCGTTTCGGGCGCTGGGCGAGATCAAAAATGCCACGTTGTCGAATGTCGCGCCGGGGATTTCCGAGGCTTTGATTGCCACGGCAATCGGCTTGTTCGCGGCGATTCCGGCGGTAATCGCCTACAACCGTTTTTCCACTCGTTTGGATCGCTTGGCGGGCCGTTACGAATTGTTCGTTGACGAATTCGTGGTCCTTTTGCAAAGACAGGCGCACAGCAAATGAATGTCGGTGGCAGCAATCGGAGATCGCGAAAAAAACGCGGCGTCATGGCCGAAATCAACGTCGTACCTTATATCGACGTCACCTTCGTTTTGTTGATGATCTTCATGATCACAGCGCCGCTGGTCCAGACCGGCGTCGATGTCGAACTGCCACAAGCGGAAGCCGAGTCGGTCGATCTACAGGATCAAGTCCCGGTTATCGTTTCGATCAAGAAGGATGGCAGTCTTTACGTCGATATCGGCAATGGCGACGAAGAGGCCGATACGCCGGTCGATGTCGATACCGTCAAGACTCGGGTTGCCGCCGTGTTCAAAAATAATCCAAAAGCCCAGCTTTACGTGCGCGGCGACCACGAAGTGGATTACGGCAGTATCGTTAAAGTGATGGTGGAATTGAAAAAAACCGGCGCCCCCAAGGTTGGTTTGATGACCTCGCCCCCGCCCGAGAGTAAATAACGATAGCGCATGAGAAATTTCAAACCCTCGTTTGTCCTGGCGGTCGCTTTACATATATTGATCGTGTTGCTGTTCAGTATCAGCTTCCTGACCGACAGCGATACCGCTCAGACCGCGCCGCCGGCTGAAGTTATCGAAGCCACGATCCTCGACGGCGCCGAAATCGATGCCGAAGCCGAGCGCTTGAAACAAAACGAAGCCAATAAGCATCAAGCCGAGGTCGAGCACCAACAACAACTGGAAAATGCCCGGAAAGCCGAAGAACAGGCCTTGCAGCAAGCCAAAAAACAGCGAGTGCTGGAAGAACAGAAAATTCAAGAAGCGGCGGAGCGCCGCAAGCAAGAGGCTTTGGAAGAGCAAAAGCGGCAGGAACAACTGGCAGTCAAGCGCAAGGAAGAGGAAAAAAAGCTAGAGGAGGCCAAGGAACGGCGAACTCTGGAAGAGAAAAAAGCCAAGGAAGCCACCGAGAAGCAGAAACAGGCCGAACTGGAGAAGCAAAGGGAAATCGCGGAAAAGCAAGCGACCTTGGAAAAGCAAGCGGCGCTGGAAAAGCAACGGGAAGTCGAAAAACTCAAACAGCTGGAAAAGCAGAAGCAGCAGGAAGCGGAGCGCGAAGCCAAGCTCAAGGAACAAAAACTGGCGGAAGAGGCCAAGCTCAAGCAACAACAAGAAGCCGAAAGCAAGAAACTGGAGCAAGAGAAGAAGCTGCAGGAGCAAAAAGTACTGGAGCAGCAAAAAAAGCTACAGGAACAAAAAGCCGAGGAAGCGAAGCGGCAGGAACAGTTAAAACAGGCGGAATCCAAAGCCAAGGCCGAACGAGAGCAACAACTGGCGGCGGAAAGGGCCAAGGTTGAGAAAGACCGGCAGGCCGCGCTGAACGCGGAAAAAGCCAAGCAAGCCGCCGAAGCCGAAGCGCGGGCCAAAGTTGAAAGGGAAAAACAACTGGTTGCCGAGAAAGCCGAAAAAGACCGCCAAGCAAAGCTCGCCGCCGAAAAAGCCGAGAAGGAGCGCTTGGCGGCGGAAGCCGAGGCTAAAGCCAAAGCCGAAAAAGACCGTCAGGCCAAGTTGGCGGCCGAAAAAGCGGAAAAGGCTGAAAAAGAGCGCTTGGCCGCCGAGGCTGCAGCCAAGGCCAAGGCCGAACAAGAGCGCCAAGCCGCGATTGCCGCCGCCGAAAAAGCCGAACAGGAACGCAAGGCGGCGGAAGCCGCTGCCGCGGCGGCCGCGAAAGCCGAGTCTGACAAACAAGCGAGCTTGGCCGCCAAGGATGCGATCGCCCGTAAGGTTGAGGGCGCTTGGACTCGGCCGATCAGCGCGACGCAGGGCTTGAAATGTACAATTCAGGTAAAATTGCTGGCTAGCGGCGATGTCATGGATGCGGTGGTCGTTAGCAGCAGCGGCGATCCGATTTTCGATCGTTCGGCCGAAAACGCCGTTAGAAAAGCGTCGCCATTGCCGGTCCCGCAGGACAGGAATCTGTTCAATCAGGAATTTAGAGTATTTACCTTTGTGTTTAAGCCGGAATAACCCGTAACGGAACCCTAGAAAATGATGTTAATCCCCCGAATATTAGTCGTCGGCCTGTTGGCTTCGATACTTTCCGTCGCTCAGGCCGCCGGTTTGACAATAGAAATCACCAAGGGCTCGCAAACTGCGGTGCCCATCGCCATCGTCCCGTTCGGTCAGCAGGGCGCCGTCGGCAATGTCAAATTGTCGGATGTGGTTAGCGCCGACTTGGGCGGCAGCGGTTTTTTCAAAACCCTGTCCGAAGACGATATGTTGACCAAGCCGACCGAGCCAGAACGCGTCAATTTCAAGGATTGGCAGGTATTAGGCCAGGACTACGTCGTCATCGGTCAGGTCGTCGGCAACGGCGGCAGCTTCAACATTCAGTTCCATTTGTTCAATGTCCATAACGGCCAATTGTTGATGGGTTACCGGCTGACCGCCGGCGCCAACGAATTGCGCCGCGCCGCCCACCATATCAGCGACTTGATCTACGAGAAGTTGACCGGGCGCAAGGGCGCGTTCAATACTCGAATCGCGTACGTGACCAGCGTGGCGCGCGGCAACGGCAAGCAATACATGCTGCAAGTGGCCGACGCCGACGGCTACAATCCGCGCACGATCGCCGAGTCGCCGGAGCCGATCATGGCGCCGGCCTGGTCGCCGGACGGCAGCAAGATCGCTTACGTATCGTTCCACACCAAGCGCTCGGAAATTTTTATACAAACTTTGGCTACCGGTCAGCGCGAGAGCGTGTCGTCCTATCCGGGTATCAACGGCGCGCCGGCGTTTTCGCCCGACGGCAGCCGCTTGGCGATTACGCTGTCCAAGGACGGTAGTCCCGACATCTACGTGCTGAATCTGTCCGGCCGGAGTTTGACCCGGATGACCTCGGGATTGTCGATCGATACCGAACCGACTTGGTCGCCGGATGGTAGTTCGATCGTGTTCACGTCCGACCAAGGCGGTAAACCGCAGCTTTACATCATGCCGGCGTCCGGCGGTAAAGCCAGTCGCCTGACCTTCCAGGGTGATTACAACGCTCGCGGCCGCTTCTCGGCCGATGGTCGCAGTTTGGCGATGGTGACCGGTAGCGGCGGCGATTACCGGATCGCGGTGATGGATATGGCCTCTCGGACCGTCAACGTGCTGACCGAAGGCCGATTGGACGAGTCGCCGAGCTTCGCGCCCAACGGCAGCATGGTCTTGTTCGCGGCGACGCGCGGCGGCAAGTCGGCGCTGTCCGTCGTATCCACCGATGGCGCGATGCAGCAGAAATTGGCCTTCGAGAACGGCGGGGTTCGCGAGCCGGCCTGGGCACCTTGATCGCCCGAGCGATAGCCTGCAAACTATCACTAATCGACTTTGATTTTTTATTTGGAGAACAGCATGACACTTAGCAAAAAAACTCTGGCTTTGGCGATGATCGCCGTCTTGGCAAGCGGCTGTAGCTCGACCGACGAAAGCGAGAACGGTTTGGGCGACGCGACTCAAGGTAGCGACGCGTCGACCAGCGGCTATAACGACGGCTCCATGTCCGGCAGCCAATTCGGCTCCGGTAACGGCTTCAACTCCGGTTCGAATCTGGGTCCGGAGTTCAGCGATCCGAACAACCCGTTGTCCAAGCAAGTGATCTATTTCGAACTGGATAGCGCGCAAGTCAAACAAGACTATGTGCCGGTGGTCGCCGCTCACGCTCGTTATCTGGCCTCCCACCCGAACCAGCACGTAATTTTGGCCGGTCATGCCGACGAACGCGGTTCCAGCGAATACAACATTGCATTGGGCGAACAACGCGCCAAATCGGTCGAACGGATGATGCGTAGCCAAGGGGTCGGTTCCGGCCAGTTGGAAGTCGTCAGCTACGGCGAAGAGAAACCAGCGGTTTCCGGTCACGACGAATCCGCATGGCAACAAAATCGTCGCGTTGAAGTAGGCTATCAATGAGCCGGCGGGCGCTTCTGATTGCAAGTATCGGCTTGGGCCTGGGCGCCCAGGCCCAAGCCGCTCCGGCGAACGGCGGCGATGTCGGGCAGCAGGGCGGCTATGCCGTGCAGGCTCCGACCGACAACGCAATCTTCGAAGTGTTGAGCCGGCTGGAACAATTGCAATCGGAAGTGCAACAACTGCGCGGCATGGTCGAGGAGCAATCGCAAACGATCGCGGACTTGCAGCGCAAGCAAAGCAATATGTATTCGGATCTGGACGACAGAATGCAGGCGTTGCAGGCGCCCGGGCAACCGGGTGGCGCGCCGGCTGCAGCGGCGGCGCAGGCCGGGGCGGCGAGTACGGCGGTGGCTTCCGCGGTTCCGCCGGCGCAGACCGGCGCTACACCGCCTTCGGTTGCCGGATCGCCGGTATCGACGCCAGCTAGCCAGACCGCTCCGGCACCGGTTGCCGCAGCGGTCCCGCCCGCCGAAGTCAAGCCTGCAATCAGTGGGGCCGCGAGCGCCGGTCCAAGTCCCGCCACGAGCGGCAGCGAGCAGGAGCGCTATCAGCAAGCCTACGAAACTTTGCGGAACGGTCATAACAGCCAGGCCATCAAGATGTTTCAGGAGCTATTGGCGGCCAATCCGGCCGGCGAATTTTCCGACAACGCGCAGTACTGGTTGGCGGAAGCTTACAAGATCAACCGCGAATTCGATGCCGCCAAGGCGGCGTTCAACAAAGTGGTCAGTCAGTATCCGAATAGCTCCAAGGTGCCGGACGCGTTGCTGAAGCTCGGTTACATCGAGTTCGACCTGCAAAACGCCGCGAAAGCCAAGGACTATCTAACACGGGTTACGACCAGCTACCCCGGGACCACCGCCGCGCATCTGGCCGCTAAGAAGCTGGCGCAAATGCCGCAATGACCGACGAGCTAGCGGAACCGTCGTTACGCATTACCGAAATCTTTTATTCGCTGCAGGGAGAGGCGGATAGCGTCGGTTGGCCGACCGTGTTTATCCGCCTGACCGGCTGTCCGCTACGGTGCGCTTATTGCGATACCGCTTACGCGTTCAGCGGCGGCGAGAAAATGCCGATTTCGGCGATTTTGCAAAGGGTTCGCGAATATTCGACCCGTTACGTCACCGTGACCGGCGGCGAGCCGCTGGCGCAGCCCGGTTGCTTGAGTTTACTGAGTGCGTTGGCCGACTCGGGCTATCAGGTTTCCTTGGAAACCAGTGGTGCACTGGATGTTTCGGGTGTCGATGCTCGAATCGTCAAGGTCATGGACTTGAAAACGCCGGCCTCCGGCGAAATGGCGCGCAACCGCTACGAGAACCTCGATTGCCTGACGCCGCGCGATCAAATCAAATTCGTCATTGCCGACTCGGCCGACTATCAATGGTCTAAGCAACAAGTAAACGAACATCGTTTGGCCGAACGCTGCCAAGTGCTGTTTTCGCCGGTGATGGGGCAGATGGCTCCAAGCGAGTTGGCTGATCGGATTCTAGCCGACCAGTTGCCGGTACGCTTTCAAATTCAACTGCATAAATTTCTTTGGGATGACGCGAGAGGAAAATGATTCGGCGGGCAAAGCCGCCATTGTGTTGTTATCGGGCGGATTGGACTCGATTACGGTTCTGGCGTTGGCTATTCGGCAGGGCTATGCTTGCCACGCGTTGAGTTTTGATTACGGTCAACGCCACAATGCCGAATTGGCGGCCGCGCGGCGCATCGCCGAACAGTATCGAGTCGCCGACCATAAGATTTTCAATCTCGGTTTGAATGCGATGGGCGGATCGGCGCTGACCGACAGCGCCATCGCCGTGCCGACCTCGCCGCAAACCGGCATACCCGTCACCTATGTGCCGGCTCGCAATACGATCTTCTTGGCGTACGCGCTGGGGTGGGCCGAAGTCTTGCACGCCAGCGACGTATTCATCGGCGTCAATGCCGTCGATTATTCAGGCTATCCGGATTGCCGGCCGGCATTTATCCAAGCCTTTCAGACCATGGCGAATTTGGCGACCAAGGCCGGTGTCGAAGGCCAGCAAATCCGGATACACACGCCCTTGATGGCGATGAGCAAGGCCGACATTATTCGGCAAGGTTCGGCGTTGGGCGTTGATTACGCCGACACGGTCTCTTGCTATGCCGCCGATGTTGAAGGCCGGGCTTGCGGCGTGTGCGATGCTTGCCGATTGCGGGCGGCCGGATTCGCGGCGGCCGGCGTGGCCGATCCCACCCGTTACGTTCGCGGTTAGATGGCGCTTCGGCGATCCTCGGCTATGCTTTGCCTTGATCGGATCAAGGACTTGGGGCGTCATCATGCGGAGTTCAACTAGTTCACAATTCGTCGCGGTTGCTTCGATTGCCGCCGAATTGAACGCGGTATTACAGGTCGCCAAGGAGATTTCGTTGGCAGCGGCGAATGCCAAGGCGATTGCGTTTCGGGCCGGCGAAAAGGCCAAGGGCTTCAAACCGATCACCGATTTCATCAACGAGTTGGCCAAGGACACGATGGCGGTGGTCAACCGGATCAATGCCGATACTCTGAACTTATACCGTTTGACGGTTGCCGAGCAGCGAATGCGGGAGGCCAATCGGCACTTTGATTTGGCGGTCGCGGCCGCGGCAGGTGCTCGTCACGCCGATTCGTTGCTACGGGTACGGGAAACGGCTCGACAGCAAGCGGAGGCCTGTCACGGCGAATTTTCGATTCACGTCGATGATTTATTAAACCAGTTAAGCGGCATCCTCTATCCCGCCAGAGCCGCCAGAGTGATCGCCGCCAACTCGCGCATCGAAGCGTCGCAAGCCGGCGAATACCTGCAAAGCTTGCAAGCCGTCGCCGAGAGTGTCGATCGTGCCGCGCAAATCATCAACGAAAAAGTTAGCAAGTGCCGGGGGGCGTTGGTCGCGATCAGCGCCGGATACGCTCAGGGCAACCAAGGCCAGCTATGAAAATCACGAAAATCTACGAAGGTGCTCATCAGTGGCTGATGTTTGGCCGCGACAACACCAAACCGGCCACCATCATTGATACCAATCAGTACATGGTGCGCACCGCCAGCCGTTGTCTATTGATGGAGCCGGGTGGGATCGAATTGTTCGCGCCGATGCTGGCGGCAGCCGTTCATCACGCGCCCGTCGAGGAAATCACCGATTTGTTCGCCTCGCACCAAGATCCCGACATCATTTCGTCGTTGGGCTTGTGGGATCGGGCCTTACCGCACGCTAGACTGCACGCGCCGCTACTTTGGGAGGGTTTTTTGAGACATTTCGGTTGCGACGCGATCGAGTACGTCGCCATTCCCGATCAGGGTGGGACTATCGATCTGGACGGCGTGCAATTGCAAATAGTGCCGGCCCATTATCTACACTCGTCGGCCAACTTTCATATTTACGATCCGGTCGCGAAGATTCTGATGTCCGGCGACGTCGGCGCGGCGTTGGAGGAGGGCGATACGCCGGTTTTCGTCGAGCATTTCGATACTCATGTCGAAAAAATGCGCTATTTCCATCAACGCTGGATGCCGTCCAATCAAGCTAAGCGGGTCTGGATCGAGCGCGTCCGCAAATTAGAGATTCAGATCCTGGCGCCCCAGCACGGGCGCATGTTCAAGGGCGACGATGTCAAGCGTTTTCTGGACTGGTTTGAAGCCTTGCCGGTGGGGATTGCCGTATAAAACAAGCATTTGCCGAAAATTGGGTTTATAATCCGCGCCAATCTAGCCCCTGTCGAGAGACTGGGGTTTTTTGTTAGTGAGAAAGGCTGGAGTATCTCATCGAGCATGGCGCAAAAACTGTATATACAAACTAACGGTTGTCAAATGAACGAGTACGATTCCGACAAGATGCGGGACGTACTGATGGCCTCGCACGGTATGGAACTGACCGAAATACCCGAGCAGGCGGACGTGTTGTTATTGAACACTTGTTCGATACGCGAAAAAGCCCAGGAAAAAGTGTTTTCGGCGGTTGGGCGCTGGAAAAAAATCAAGGACAAGCGGCCGGACGTGATTATCGGCGTCGGCGGTTGCGTGGCCAGCCAGGAAGGCGCGGCATTGCAAAAACGCGCGCCCTACGTCGATATCGTGTTCGGGCCGCAAACCCTGCATAGGCTGCCGGAATTGCTGAACAAAGCCCGGAGCGGCGACAGGCACGTCGTCGATATTTCATTTCCGGAAATCGAGAAATTCGACAACTTGCCCGAACCCAGGGCGGAAGGCCCGAAAGCCTTTGTATCGGTGATGGAAGGCTGCAGCAAGTACTGCACCTATTGCGTGGTGCCGTATACGCGCGGCGAGGAAGTCAGTCGCCCGCTCAACGACGTGATCGCCGAAATCGAAGCGCTGGCTAGGCAGGGCGTGCGCGAAGTCAATCTGCTAGGTCAAAACGTCAACGCCTATCGCGGCGAAACCGAAGACGGCGACATCGCCAGCTTTGCGTTGCTGCTGCATTACGTGGCCGCGGTAGACGGTATCGAGCGAATTCGCTTTACCACGTCGCATCCGTTGGAATTCACCGACGACATCATCGAGGCTTTCGCCGAGATTCCGCAACTGGTCAATCACCTGCATTTGCCGGTGCAAAGCGGTAGCAATCGAATACTAGCCGAAATGAAGCGCGGACACCGCCGCGAGGATTATCTGGACATCATCCGCAAGATCAAGGCGGCCCGCCCCGGCATCAGTTTATCGTCCGATTTCATTGTCGGGTTTCCCGGCGAAACCGAGCAGGATTTCGAAGACACGATGGCCTTGATCGAAGAGGTCGGATTCGATTTTTCTTATAGTTTCATCTTCAGCGCGCGGCCGGGCACGCCGGCGGCCGGCTTTGCCGACGATGTCGGTATGGAGGTCAAGGAAGCGCGCTTGCAACGGCTGAAGGAACGTTTGAACGACATGTTCATGGCGATTTCCGAAAGCATGGTCGGTTCGGTGCAGAGCGTGTTAGTGGAAGGTGTTTCCAAGAAAAATCCGCTGCATTTGACCGGCCGGACCGAAAACAACCGGGTGGTCAATTTCGCCGCTCACCCACGGCTGATCGGTCAATTCGTCGATGTGTTGATTACCGAAGCCTTACCCAATTCGCTGCGCGGCCGATTGGCCGAGTCCAGCGTCGAAAAAATCCAACAGATTGCCTAGTGTTGAACAGCTCTCATTTTTCCGAAGAACTGACGCTGCTGCCGGCGGATGCCCAGCGCCTATCTAATTTTTGCGGTCAACTCGATAGTCATATTCGTCAAATCGAGCAACGTCTGCAGGTCGAGATCGCCAATCGCGGCAATTTCTTTCGGGTGACCGGTGTCGATGCGGCGGTCAAGGCGGCTTGCGCGGTCATGCTGAAGCTGTTCGAATTGACCGAGCGCGAAGAGATTACCCCCGAACAAGTGCATCTAAGTCTGCAGGACGCCAGTATCGACCAATTGTTGAAGGCCTTGCCGGCATCGCAGCTCGAGCCGGTGGCGATTCGCACCAAACGCGGCGTCATCAAAGGCCGGGGACATAACCAACAGGATTATCTGCGCAAGATTCTCAGCTTTGACATCAACTTCGGCGTCGGTCCTGCCGGTACCGGCAAGACTTATCTGGCGGTGGCTTGCGCGGTCGAGGCGCTGCAGACCGAGCGGGTAAGGCGTATCGTGTTGGTTCGTCCGGCGGTCGAGGCCGGCGAGAAACTCGGCTTTCTACCCGGCGACATGGCGCAAAAGGTTGATCCCTACTTGCGGCCGCTTTACGATGCGCTCTACGACATGTTGGGTTTCGAGCGGGTCGAAAAGTTATTGGAGAAAAACGTCATCGAAGTCGCGCCACTGGCTTTCATGCGCGGACGAACGCTGAACGACTCGTTCATCATTCTGGACGAGGCGCAAAATACCACGGTCGAGCAGATCAAGATGTTTCTGACCCGGGTTGGATTCGGGTCGACGGCGGTGATCACCGGCGACGTGACTCAGATTGATTTGCCGAACGAAAAAATGTCCGGGTTGAAACACGTATTGAAAGTCTTGAAGGATGTCGAAGGCATCAGTTTTACCTTCTTCGGTGTGCGCGACGTGGTGCGCCATCCGTTGGTTCAGCGCATCGTGGCGGCTTACGACCGTTACGAGCAAGAACAAGGTAAGGTCGGCTGATGAACCTGATCGAGTTGCAGGTCGCGACCGAAGCCGAGCATCCCGAGCCGGCGAGGTTTCAGGTTTGGGTCGATGCAGCACTGGCCGGGCGCGAGGTCGACAGCGAAATTGTGATCCGTTTGGTTGATGAAACCGAAAGCGCCGAATTGAACGGCCAATATCGGCAAAAGGCGGGTCCGACGAATATCCTGAGTTTTCCGTTCGAAGCGCCGCCCGGCGTGGAAATGGATTTGCTGGGCGATTTGGTGGTTTGCGCGCCGCTGATAGCCCGTGAGGCCGCGGAGCAAGGCAAGTCGGTTGAGCATCATTGGGCGCACATCACTGTACACGGCGTATTGCATTTGTTAGGGTATGATCACGTCGACGAGTTGGAGGCCGAGCAAATGGAAGCCCTGGAGATTGAAATTTTGGAAAAATTGGATATTGCCAATCCTTATATGGAGGAACACGAACGATGAGCGATGGTAACCCCCCGAGTAGTCAGCCCCACCAGAAAAGCCTGATCGAACGTATCGGCCATTTTCTGAGTGGGGAGCCGCAAGATCAGGAAGATCTGCTGGAAATTCTCCGTGAGTCGCAGGAAAAACACTTGCTGGACTCCGACGCGCTGGCCATGATGGAAGGCGTGATGCATGTCGCCGAGATGCGGGTCCGCGACATCATGATCCCCCGCTCGCAGATGGTGGTGGTTCCTAGGGACGCGGAATTGGAAACCATCTTTCCGTTGGTTGTCGAATTCGCCCATTCCCGTTTCCCGGTCATCGAAGAAGACCGCAGCAAGGTGGTCGGTATTCTGCTTGCCAAGGATTTGCTTGGCTGCGTTTTACGCGACAAGAACTTGAAAGTCGAAAACGTCATGCGGCCGGCCAACGTCGTGCCTGAGAGCAAACGTTTGAACGTGTTGCTAAAGGAGTTTCGTACCGAGCGTAATCACATGGCCATCGTCGTCGATGAATACGGTAACGCCGCCGGCTTGGTGACCATTGAGGATGTTCTGGAGCAAATCGTCGGTAAGATAGAGGACGAACACGACGATGACGAATCCGAGGAGTACATTTCCCAGCGTAGCGAGAAAGAGTTCATACTCAACGCGTTGACGCCTATTGAGGAATTCAACGACTACTTCTCGGCGGTTCTGGAAGACGACGAATGCGACACCATTGGTGGCTTGATCGTCCAACGCCTGGAGCATTTTCCGAAGAAGGGCGAAAAAGTCGAAATCGACGACTTTTATTTCGAAGTCTTGCGCGCCGACAACCGCCGCGTGCATTTGATCAAACTGAAATTGAAATAAACTCGGCCGGGCCGCAGGCCAAGCGGGCTTCGAACGCCTCGGCCGGTAGCGCCTGCGAGAACAGAAAGCCCTGGCCGAAGTCGCAGCCGGATTCCACGAGTATCCGGTGTTGCTCTTCGGTTTCTATCCCTTCGGCGACAACCTTCATTCCCAGTTTATGGGCCATTGCGATAATCGCCTCGCAAAGCACGCGGTCGCTCGATTCCGGCCCCAGGTTGCTGACGAAGGAGCGGTCGATTTTCAGATAATCGATGTCGAATTTTTTCAGATAGGCCAGCGACGAATAGCCGGTGCCGAAATCGTCCAGCGCCACTTGGATACCGTTGTCCCGAAAGCTTAGCAATTGCTCCTTGACGTCGTTACTGGCATCCAGCAGCAGCCCCTCGGTGATTTCGACGATGATGCCGGCCCCAGGCAAGCCCAGTTGCCGTAAGTGTTCAGGCCAATCGCGCTGAGTTTGGTTGGTATCATGAAATTGGACTGGCGATTTGTTAATGCTGATTTGGAAATCGGCGTGAAACCGTTGCCGCCACAGTTTGGCGCGCTCGGCGGCCTGCTTGAACACCCAATTGCCGATTTCGTTGATAATGCCGATGTCCTCGGCGATCGGCACGAACTCCGCCGGACTCACCCAGCCGCGTAGCGGGTGCCGCCAGCGTAACAGGGCTTCTGCCTTATACACGACGCCGGTGGCAAGATCGACTATTGGTTGATAATACAGTTGGAATTGATCGGCGCCGAGCGCGCCGCGTAAATCGCCGGCGATTTCCATTCGGATTTGCGCCGCTTCCTGCATCGATGGTGTGAAATAACAATAGCGATTGCGGCCTTGGTGCTTGGCGGCATACATGGCTTGGTCGGCGTTTTTGATCAGTACGTGGATTTTGTCGCCGTCTTTCGGGAACAGCGTGATGCCGATACTCGCCGACAGATAGGCCACCTTGGCTTTCAGCTGAAACGGTTCGGCCAGTTTTTGCAGCAAATTGACGACGATGCGCTCGACATGTTCGGTATCGTCGAGTTCGCCCAGGATAATCGTGAATTCGTCGCCGCCCAGTCGCGCCACAGTATCGGATTCGCGCACGCAACGCAGCAAGCGTTGCGCGGCATCCTTAAGCAACAAATCGCCCATATCGTGGCCGAGCGTGTCGTTGATTTCCTTGAAGCGGTCCAGATCCAGAAAAATCAGCGCCAGCGCGCGGCCGGTGCGATGCGCCTTCTTCAGTTCCTGATCCAGCCGGTCGTGAAACATCCGGCGGTTGGGCAGTCCGGTCAACGGGTCGAAATTGGCCTGAGTCCAGATTAGCTCTTCGGTTTGCTTTTTTTCGGTGATGTCGGAAAACAAGGCCACGCGCCGATGCGGACTGCCGTCCTCGTTGAAAATCGTGTTGACCGTCAACCATTGCACGAACACTTCGCCGTTCTTGCGGCGATTCCAGATTTCGCCCTTCCAGTGGCCGCTGGCGTTAATCGCATGCCACATGGTTTGATAAAAATGGTAGTCCTGGCGGTCGGAGTTCAGAATATTGTAATTCTGACCAATGACTTCCGCCGGGGTATAGCCGGTGATCGCCGAAAATGCCGGGTTGATGGCCAGGATAGAGCCGAGCGCGTCGGTGACGGCCATCGCTTCGCTGCTGTTTTGGTAGACCAGCGAAGCCAGCCGTAATTCTTCGTTGGCACGGCAATGTTCTATCGCGATTCCGGTCAGATTGGCGGCCTGTTCGGTCATTTGCAAGTCGCGCGGCGTGGGTAGCGCCGGCTGGCGCTGATAAATGGTCAGTGTGCCGAGCAACTTGCCGCCGGCATCGCGTACCGGCTCCGACCAGCAAGAAGCCAAGCCGGCCTTGGCCGCCAACTCCCGATACGGTGTCCAATAAGGATGGCTTTGAATGTCTTCGATAATGATTCGGTCGCCGGTCACCGCCGCAGTGCCGCAAGAGCCGACGCCGAAGCCTATGCGCAGGCCGTGTAGCGCGCAATTGTAAAATTCCGGTAGATGCGGGGCCGCGCCGACCAGCAAATGGCTGCCTTCTGCGTCCAGCAACAAAATGGAGCACAATAGCGCCGGATTTTGGGTTTCGATGCCCTCGACGACCGCTTCCAAAATGTCGGCAAGCGGCAGGCTTTTGGCCAGGCGTTCCAACACCCGGTTGTGAGCGCGTTCGCGATCGGCGGCGTGTTTGCGGTCGCTGATGTCGGTCGCGATCCCGATAATGCCCAAGACCTCGCCCTTCAGGCCCAATAGTTTGGTGCGACTGATTTCCAGACTGTGGCTCTCGCCGTCCACGAACGTCAGTTGTTCCTGACTTAGGTGCGGTGCCAGGCCGCCGCTAAGACAGCGTTGGTCGGCCGCTTCGAAGCGGGCAGCCATGTCGGTGCCCAGCAGTTCGTCCAGCGCGGAGGTGTGCAAAAACCGGCTTTCCGGAATGCCTAGCGCTTGGCAGAAGGTCTGGTTGACGAAGGCGTAGCGACCGTTGGTGTCCACCAACCAAATCCCGACCGGCGCGTTGTTCAGGATCGCGTGCAGTTTGGCTTCGGAGGCATGTATCTCGGCGATTTGACCGTTGAGCTGCTCCGCCAGCGCTCGAAACAGGCGGGCTAAATGGCCGATCTCGTCGTTGCGGTCGACGGGGATATCGGCGAGTGGCAAGCCGAGCTGAAATTGGCCGATGGCTTTGGTCATCGCCTGCAGCGGTTTGGCCAGCATCTTGGCAAGCAGCAGTGAAACCAAACTGACCAATAAGCTTAGGGACAAGGCGATACGGATGACTTGGAGGCTCAGAGTCTTGCTGCCGATCGAGACCACGTCCAGCGGGGTGTATAAGCCGAGTACCACGAAACGGCCTTCGCTGGCCGCGCCGTAATCCTGGCGGGCGAAAGCGGCCAGATAGGGTACGCCCAACGCGCTAACGGCGGTATCGCTGAGTACCGCGATCCGGCTGGAACCGTTCAGCAGCGGCGCGGTGTCCGGAATGTCGTTTTGGATTCTGACCGGCCGGCCGCGTTCGAAACTAAAGGCTTTCGCGGGATCGGGATGGATCAGGTAATCACCGCGTCGATTGACCAGCAATGGGTAGCTGTCGCCGCTGTAACTGTCGCGCAGCCGCTTGAATAGGTCGGCGAGATCGACGTTAATGACCAGCACGCCCAAGGTTGTCCCGGCGGCGGACTTGACCGGGGTGGCGACGCGGATGGTCGGTTGGCCGTAGCCCAGATGGGTCCCAAGCTCCTGGTTTAAGTTGATCTCCGAAATGTAAACCTGACCGGCCGGCAAGGCCGCGGTTTCGAAGACGTAGGGGAAATGGTTTTTTTCCTGCAAGTGGGGTGCTTCGATCACTTTAACGCCGGATTGGTCGCGATCTGCCCGCACCGTTTCCAGGCCAAAATGCCGGCTATCGATCAGGCGGATTTGGCTGTACTCGGGGTGGGAGACCAGCAAGCCGCTAAATATCTCGGCGAGCCTGTCTTTATCCATCGTAGGTTTGGTGGCCGGCTCGGCTTCCAGTATTGCGCGGTTTAGCGCCAAGCCGGCCAGGAAATCGACATCGGCAACGGTCGCCTTGAGCGCGGCGTCGAAGCGTTGCGCCGAGTCTCGCGTCGCGGTCAGCAGTTTTTCCTTGGCCGAATCGATCAGCAGCGCGCGACTGCGCTGGTAGACGTAATAGCCGGTCAGGCCCGACGACAACGTGCCGAACAGACCCAGCCAGAATGCCAGTTTTAGGCCTATGCTCAGACGCATCAGAAGGCCTCCGGCGCATCGCCGGAAATAATCCGGTCCCACAGGGTTTTTTGACGCTCGGGATTGCCGATCGGCTCCAGCCAGATCAATTTGGCATCGGGTGCCAGATCGGCCGGCTGACTGGTGGTGTTGGCTAGGCCGTGTCGTTCGGTTAAGTGCGCGCCGACTTGCGGCTCCAGCATGAAGTCTATCCAGCGTTCGGCCAGCCCGGTATTGCCGGCGTTTCGGGTAAGCGCCCAGCAATCCAACCACGCCAACGCGCCTTCGTCGGGGATGACGTAACCGATGTCCGCGCCGCGCCGCCTTAGCTCCTGAATTTGTTGATTGCCATAGTTGCCGAAAATCAGCGCGATATCGTGCTTGGCGTACAGTTCGCCGGCTTCCTCTACCGACGTGTAAAAGGTCAGTACATTGCGGCGCAGTTCGGCCAGTCGGCGGGCGGCGGCGTTCAACTCGGCGTCGCCGAGGTTGAAAGGGTCGGCCGCGCCGCTGAGTAATCCGACCAGGGTAAAATTGTGGTTGCTGGTATTGAAAGCCAGCACCCGGTGGCGGTAGGCCGGGTCCCAAAGCACCGACATCGAGCGAGGCGCGGAGGTCACTTTACGGCGGTCGTAGATTAGCCCCATTTCAGCATAGGTGTAGGGTATCGCATAGGCGCGACCGGCGTGAATCAGGCCAAAGGTAGCGAGGTCGCGAAAGCGCAGCAGTTGGCGCGAGCGATTGGCAATCTTGGCCGCATCCAGCGGCACGCTGATGCCGGCGGCGATGTAACGTTGCAATTCGGCGGTGTTAGCCGCGAATACGTCGTGATGCTCGTGATTGAGCTTGTACCATAAGTCGTCGTCCGATTCGACGTAGGTGACTTCCACATCGGCGTCGTAGCGTTTGGCGAATTCGGCGACGATCTCCGGGTCGGCGTAACCCGGCCAGGCCAAAACCTTTAACGAGGGTTTTGCGCTTACCAGCGAAACGGAGCACAGCCACAGTGCCGTGATCGAAACCATCCTGGCGAAGCGTTGGTGGGAACTTAGGAGAGAGACGATGGATTTCATGGTTGCCCATGATACCCAAAGGCGGTTGGAAAGAAAGGTAAATTGTTGGCGAATCGCGCGAAAAACTTGTATTAATCTGTTTTTGTGCTAGCGAGTAAGGCCGGCCGAGATTAGCCGGTTTTATTTGGCAATGTCGACACGTATCAGGATACGCGTCGCCTGGGTTTCGGTGCTTTGGTTGAAACCCGTCATGCCTGTGCCGGACGATTGGGTTTGATCGGCATTGCCGGCGATTTCAATCCATTCGCCCAGTTTGGCGCGGAGGGTGGTTTGAACGGCTTGAGTGGCTATTTCGCCGTTTTGAAATTGGTTGGACCAAGGCGATATCGCCAGCGTCACTTGGTCGTCGCCGGCCAAGCGCGGGACCACCGCAAAGCCGCTGCTGGCTTCCAGCATTTGGGTGCTGCTCAGCACCGCGCCTCCGTAATTGGAGCCGTATACCGCGACATTACGGACCGGTTTGATTTCGCCGGTCTTGATAAAGGCGGTTTGTCCCTCGGTGGCGCGCACCTGCTGTTGTTGGCGTTGGCCGCGCAAATCCTCGGTATTCCCGGCCAAGCCGCGCAGTTCGACGCGCTCGGGGTGCAGTGTCGCGGCCGCTTCGGCGTTCAATTGCTCGGCGGTCTGGCTGGTGGTTTGCAAGACGCTGATCGTCAAATTACGGACCGGGCCGTCCAATTGCTTGACCAGGGCGCGGATCTCCGCAAGCTTGGCCGGAGCGGTTTTGACGATCAATTTGGCGCCATCGGCGACGATGCGGTCGTCACCGTTTAGTAAGGGCTGCAGCAGGGCTTGGATCTCCGCCGCCGGCCGGTTGCCAAGCTCGATGATTTCCATCACCGTATCATCGGCCAAAACGGCTGCGGCCCAAAGGCTGATTGCAAGCGTCGGCCCGCTAAATTTCATCGTACAGCGCCAGATAGCGTTGGGCGCTACTTTGCCAAGAAAAATCCCGGCTCATCGCGTTGCGCTGCAACTGCCGCCAATCTTTCTTGTGTCGGAACATCACTAGGCAACGTTTGATCGCTTCGGTCAGTGTCGCCGCCGACGTGTCGTTAAATACGAAACCGGTCGCGGTGCCGTTGGCGATGCTTTCCGGCAATGTGTCGACGACGGTATCGGCCAAGCCGCCGGTTTTGCGGACGATAGGGATCGTGCCATAGCGTTGACTGTACATTTGGTTTAAGCCGCAAGGCTCGAAGCGCGACGGCATCAGGAAAATGTCGGCGCCCGCTTCGATCTGGTGGGCTAGCGGCTCGTTGTAGCCTATCGTTACCGCGACTTTTTCCGGATACAGGCGGGCGAATTCCATCAAGCGGTATTCGTTGCTCTTGTCGCCGCTGCCCAGGAAAACGAATTGGGCCGGTAGTTCCAACAATTCCGGCAAGCCGGCCAGAATCAGATCGATGCCTTTTTGTTCGACCAGCCGGCCGATCAAACCGAATACCGGGAGTTCGGCGTCGACGGGCAGGTTCATTTGTTGCTGCAATGCGATTTTGTTGGCGGCTTTGTCGTTCAGGGTCTTCATGCCGTAGGTCTGGGCGATGTGCGGATCGATCGCCGGATTCCAGACTTCGGTATCGATGCCGTTTAGAATACCGCTCAATTGCGATTGCTTATGCGCCAACAGACCCTCCAGGCCGTAACCGAATTCCGGCGTTTGGATTTCCTGGGCATAGGTTGGGCTGACGGTAGTGATGCGCTCCGCGTAGGCCAAGCCGCCCTTGATGAACGACAACATCCCATGGTACTCCAGACCCTCCGGGTGCCAGAGCTGGCCGGGCAGGTTCAGCAACGTAAACGCGGTCGCTGGAAACAGGCCTTGATAGGCCATATTGTGGATCGTGAATACGCTGGCCGGATGTTGGTGTTCCAGCGATAGCAGAGCCGGCACCAGACCGGTTTGCCAATCGTTGCAATGCACGATGTCGGGTTGCCAGTCCAGGTAGGCGCGGTTCATTGCCACTTCGGCGACGATGCGGCAGAACAGCGCGAAGCGGTCGCCGATATTCGGCCATGGCATGCCGTTATCGTCGACGTAAGGGTTGCCCGGTACTTTAAAGAACGGCGGGTAATCGACCAGCCAGACCGGAATCTGGCTGCCGGGCAGCCAGGTTTCCAGCAGATTGACGTCGCAATTGTTGACCTTGACCGTGCACAGGTAACGGCCCGGTTCGCAATTGCGGATGGCCTGGTAGTTGGGCATGATGATACGCACGTCCTGCTCCAGCTCGCCGAGGGCCAGCGGCAGGCTGCCGGCGACATCGGCCAGGCCGCCGGTTTTGATCAGTGGATGGGTTTCGCTGGTGGCGAACAAAATTTTCTTCATCGCTTAAACAGGTTTACATTTTTAATATGATGCCGGCTAACGGCGGAAGAGTGACGGAGATCGAATGCTCCATCCCCATCCAGGGCTGCGGCTCGGACAGTACGCTACCGTTGCCGGTGTTGCTGCCGTCGTAATAGTGAGAATCCGAGTTAAAGATTTCGACGTAGGTACCGGGTTGCGGCACGCCGATTCGGTAACGTTCGCGCGGCACCGGGGTGAAGTTCAGAATCACGATCAGCTCTTCGTGGGCCGATTTACGCCGGTAGCTGATGATGGACTGCTGGTAATCGTGGCAGTCTATCCATTCGAAGCCGGCGTGCTCGAAATCGAAGCGGTACAAGGCCGGATGGCTGGTATAGAGGCGATTCAGATCCTTGACCAGGGTTTGCAGACCGGCATGGTGGGCGTAGTCCAGTACGTACCAGTCCAGCGTGCGATTGAAACTCCATTCGGTACCTTGGCCGAACTCGCTGCCCATGAACAACAGTTTTTTGCCGGGATAGGTGAACATCATCGTATAGAGCAGGCGCAGATTGGCGAAACGCTGCCATTCGTCGCCCGGCATTTTGTTAAGCATCGACTGTTTGCCGTGTACCACTTCGTCGTGCGAAAACGGCAGGATGAAGTTTTCGGTAAACGCGTACAGCAAGCCGAAGGTCAGTTGGTCGTGGTGGTAGGCGCGGTGGATGGGTTGCTGTTGCATGTAGCACAGGATGTCGTGCATCCAGCCCATGTTCCATTTCATCGAGAAGCCCAAGCCGCCGGTCCAGGTCGGCCGGGTGACTTGCGGCCAGGACGTGGACTCCTCGGCCATCACGACGGTGCCGGGGTGTTGCTCGTGGGTGACGGTATTCATGTGGCGGAGGAAGTCGATCGCTTCCAGGTTCTCGTTGCCGCCGTACATATTGGGAATCCAGTCGTTGGCTTCGCGCGAATAGTCCAGATACAGCATCGAGGCCACCGCATCGACGCGCAGGCCGTCCAGGTGGAATTCTTCCAGCCAGAAGAAGGCGCTGGACAGCAGGAAGTTTTTCACTTCGTTGCGGCTGTAGTTGTAGATCAAGGTTCCCCAGTCGCGGTGTTCGCCCTTGCGCGGGTCCTCGTGCTCATACAGGGCCGTGCCGTCGAAGCGGGCCAGCGCGAAGGCGTCCTTGGGAAAGTGGGCCGGCACCCAATCCAGGATCACGCCTATGCCGTTTTGGTGGCAGTGGTCGATGAAATAGCGGAAGTCGTCCGGCGTGCCGTGGCGGCTGGTGGGCGCGAAATAGCCGGTGGTCTGATACCCCCAGGACGCATCGAGCGGGTGTTCGGTGATCGGCAGTAACTCGATATGGGTAAAGCCCAACGCTTTGACGTAATCGACCAATTGTTCGGCCAAATCGCGATAGTTCAGGAAGTTGCCGCGCTGGTCGCGCCGCCACGAGCCCAAATGCACCTCATAGATCGACATCGGTTGGTGCAGCCAGTCATGTTGGGCGCGCTGGTCCATCCATTCGCCGTCGTGCCAGACGTAACGATCTTCATCGACCACGATCGCGGCGGTCTGCGGGCGGAATTCGAATTGTTGGCCGTAGGGGTCGGTTTTAACCAGCAATTCCCCGGAATTGCGATTGATGATTTCGAATTTGTACAAGCAGCCCACGGTTAAACCGGGGATAAAGATTTCCCAGATTCCGCTGCCGCCCAAGCTGCGCATCGGATGGCAGCGGCCGTCCCAGCGGTTGAAGTCGCCGACGACGCTGACGCGTTGCGCGTTGGGCGCCCAGACCGAGAAAGACACGCCGTCTATCCCGGCCACGCTTTGGCGGTGACCGCCGAGTTTTTGATAGATGTGCCAATGGCGGCCTTCCGCGAACAAGTGTTGGTCGAATTCAGGCAGTACCGGGCCGAAACAATAGGGATCGTATTGGAGGTGGTCGTTGCCGTCCTTGTCGGTCCAGGCCAATTGGTAATGCTTCGGAACGTCGCCGGTGCCGGGGCGGTATTCGAATACGTCGGTATCCGGTAGTCTTACGAAATCGCCGCCGTCGGCGGCCAGACTCACGCTTTCGGCGTAGGGTAGAAACACGCGGACGACGGTATCGCGGTCCTGGCCGTGGCGACCCAGCACGGAAAAGGGGTCGTGATGTCTGGCCTCGATGATTTTGACGATTTCCGGATCGAGCGGCAGGGATGGGCTTGGCTTGTTCATGATGCAACGCCTTCGGTTATAGTTTTGTTAGATGGTTGGCAGGGACAGCCATGCCAGGCAGGATAGACTACTCGGTAACAAATCGCTTGGCTTTTACTTTTTCGCGAAGAGTAACGATAATGCTCGGACGCGGCAAGTGCCATGCCGACAAATCCGCCGATATGCCCATCCCGGGCGGCCATCGGTGTCGCTTATTTTTTCTTAGAGGATGCTCATGTCAGTCGTCGATACAAATCTACAGGAAAGACGGGTCAACGATTTGACCCGTAACACCATAGCCTTGATTTTGGCTGGTGGCCGGGGATCGCGACTTAAGGACATGACCGATTGGCGGGCGAAGCCGGCGGTACCGTTCGGCGGCAAGTTCCGGATCATCGACTTTCCGCTGTCCAATTGCATCAATTCGGATATCCGCAAGATTGGCATTTTGACGCAATACAAAGCCGACTCGCTGATTCGCCACATTCAACAAGGCTGGGGTTTTTTACGCGGCGAATTCGGCGAGTACGTCGATTTGATGCCCGCTCAGCAGCGCCACGACGAACATTCCTGGTACCAGGGAACCGCCGACGCCATCTATCAAAACATTGATATTCTGCGGGCGCGAAATCCCGAGTTCGTGTTGGTCTTGGCCGGCGACCACATTTATAAAATGGATTATTCGGTGATGCTGGCCGATCACGTCGCCAACAAAGCCGACTTGACGATCGGTTGCATCGAAGTGTCGTTGGAAGATGCCAAGGCATTCGGCGTGATGCATGTCGACGACGAGCGCCGGGTTAAATCCTTTGTCGAGAAACCGGATAACCCGCCGGCGATGCCGGGTCGCGACAATACCGCATTGGCGTCGATGGGTATCTATATTTTCAACGCCCGCTTTTTGTTCGAGCAATTAATCAAGGACGCCGACACCAAAGCCTCCAGCCGCGATTTCGGTAAGGACATTATTCCGGCCGTCATTGACAAATATCGGGTGTATGCCTATCCCTTCCTGGATTTGCAAAGCGGCCAGCAAAGCTATTGGCGTGACGTCGGAACCATAGACGCTTACTGGGCCGCCAATATGGAATTGATTGGCGTCAAGCCGGACTTGAACCTGTACGACAACACCTGGCCGATCTGGACCTATCAGGCGCAAACGCCGCCGGCCAAGTTCGTGTTCGACGACGACGATAGACGGGGCGCGGCGATCGATTCGATGGTGTCCGGCGGTTGCGTGATTTCCGGGGCAACGGTGCGCCATTCGCTGTTGTTTTCGCAGGTGCGCGTAAACTCGTATACGACCGTCAAGGATTCGGTGGTGCTACCGGAAGTCAACATCGGCCGGCATTGCCGGATCGACAAGGCAATTATCGAGAAGGGCTGCCAAGTGCCGGAAGGCACCGTGATCGGCGAGAACCGCGCCGACGACGAAAAGCGCTTTTATGTCAGCGAGGGCGGTGTGGTGTTGGTGACGCCGGAGATGCTCGGTCAAAGACGGCATTATGTCCGGTAAAAAACTCAAGCTGGTGCTGTGCTGGCATATGCACCAGCCGGAGTACCGCGACACGCAGAGCGGCGAATTCAAATTGCCGTGGACTTATCTGCACGTCATCAAGGATTACGTCGATATGGTCGCCCATTTGGAGGCGGCTCCGTCGGCTAAGGCGGTTGTCAATTTCGCGCCGATTTTGCTGGAGCAAATCGAAGATTATTCTAATCAGGTGACCGGCTATCTGCATGATCGGATCGCTATGAAGGATCCGTTGTTGGCCGCGTTGGTCGAGCCGACGGCGTCGGCCGACCCGGACAAACGTCTGAAACTGCTGCGCGATTGTAAAAAAGCTAACCGCGAACGCCAAATCGACCGCTATCCGGCCTTCCGCAAATTGATCGACATGGCCGATTGGATTCTCGGGCATCAGGACGCCATTAAATATGTCAACGCCCAATTCGTTTCCGATATCCTGGTTTGGTATCACTTGATCTGGATGGGCGAAACCGTCAAGTTGACGGACAACCGGATCAAACGCTTGATCGAAAAAGGCGCGGCGTTCACGTTGCACGACCGGATAGAAATCGTCGAGGTGATCGGCGACTTGTTGTCTAAAGTGATTTATCGCTATAAGGCATTAGCCCGTAAGGGCCGTATCGAATTATCGGTGACGCCATACGCGCATCCGATCATGCCGTTGATGTTGGATATCGCCAGTGCCCGAGAGGCGATGCCGGAAGTGGCTTTGCCTAAATTGCCGGATTACCCCGGCGGTGAAGAGCGCGTATGCTGGCACTTGCGGAAGGGGATCAACACCTTTCGACACTTTTTCGGTTTCGAACCGCGCGGTTGTTGGCCATCCGAAGGTGGCGTCAGCGAGCGTACGCTGGCGATACTCGGCGAGTTCGGTTTTCACTGGGCCGCCAGCGGCGGTAATGTCTTGCACAATAGCTTGCGGGCCTCCGATCTGGCCGGTAAAACTAGCGTGCATCAAGCGTTCCGGTTGGCATCGGCCAGCACGGTGTGCTTTTTTCGGGACGACGGTTTGTCCGATCTGATTGGCTTCGAATATTCCAAATGGCATGCCGACGATGCCGTGGCCGACCTGATTCAGCATCTGGAAAATATTGCGGATTACGAGGCTCGGCCGCCGTTGGTTTCGATTATCATGGACGGTGAAAATGCCTGGGAGTATTTTCCGGATAACGGCTATCATTTTTTGAGCGCTTTGTATCGCCGGCTCGGCGAACATCCACGGATAGAGTTGACGACGTTTTCGGAATACCTGCAAGGTGCCGAAGCTCAAGTACAGCCATTGCCGCGTCTGGTTGCAGGCAGTTGGGTTTACGGCACGTTCTCGACCTGGATCGGCGACGCCGATAAAAACTGCGGCTGGGATATGTTGGGGGACGTCAAGCAGGCGTTCGACAACGCGGTGCAGGATGGCCGCTTGTCCGATCAACAGCAGGAAAAGGCGCGAGTACAGTTGGCGGTGTGCGAAGGGTCCGATTGGTTTTGGTGGTTCGGTGACTACAATCCCGGCGAGGCGGTCAGCGATTTCGAAAAGCAGTACCGATTGAATTTAACCAATTTGTATCGGCTCTTGGGCGAGGAACCGCCCGGCTATTTAGCCTTATCCTTCACTCAAGGCAGCGGTAGTCCGGCGATGGGCGGCGCAATGCGGCGCGGTAATGAACTTTGAACGAATTCGAAAAACGGTTTTTGGGGGTTGGCTTGGATAGACGTCGCGCGGGTGTTTTGCTGCATATCACTTCGTTACCGGGGCATGGCGAGTGCGGCGACTTGGGATCGGAAGCGTTCAACTTCGTCAACTTTCTGCACGATGTCGGCGCCACGATCTGGCAAACCCTGCCGTTAGGCATGCCGCATGGCGACGGTTCTCCTTATCAATGTTTATCCGCTCATGCCGGAAACCCGGCCTTGATCAGTATTGACTGGTTGGTGGATAGAGGTTGGCTGCAACTGGCGGACCGCTGCAACGATTGCTCAGGTCATGGTGAATTGAGCAAAAGCTGTCTGGTGACTAAGGCGTTTTACGGCTTTCAAGTGCTGGCGGATGTATCGGCCCAGCAGGATTTCAAGCAGTTTTGCCAGGACAAGTCGAGTTGGCTGGACGATTTTGCGCTGTTCATAGCGCTACGCAACGTGTTCGGACACAAAAGTTGGAACGAATGGCCGGATGGTCTTAAGCAACGTAAGCCGGATGCCTTGAGCGAGTCCCGGCAGTTGTTGAAGGCGGTCATCGAAGGCATCAAGTTCGAGCAGTATGTGTTTTTCAAGCAATGGGACGAGCTAAAGGCTTATGCTTCCAGCAAAGGCGTGCTGATGTTCGGCGATATTCCGATTTTCGTGTCCTACGACAGTGCCGACGTCTGGGCCAACCGCGAAGCTTTCAAGTTGAACCCGTTGGGTGAAATGGATGTCGTGGCCGGCGTGCCGCCGGATTATTTTTCCGAGTTCGGGCAACGTTGGGGCAATCCGCATTACAACTGGGTCTACCTGAAAAAGACCGGCTTCAAATGGTGGCTGGATCGGATAGAAGCGCAGTATGAAATGTTCGATATTTTGCGGATCGATCATTTTCGGGGCTTGGAAGCGGCTTGGGAAATCCCGGCCAGCGAAGACACCGCGGTCAACGGTCGCTGGGTGACGGCGCCTGGTGGCGAGCTGTTGGCAGCGATTCAGCAGCATTTTCCGGCTTTAACCTTGGTCGCCGAGGACTTGGGTATCATCACCCCCGAAGTAGAAGCCTTGCGCGACGATTTTAATTTGCCCGGTATGAAAATTTTGCAGTTCGCATTCGGCGACGACGCTCGCAATCCCTATTTGCCTTGCAATTACCGGCGTAACTGCGTGGTGTACACCGGTACGCACGACAACGACACCACCCAAGGCTGGTTCGACGCGCTTAACGATACCGACAAGCAGCGCATATACGACTATTTGGGCTGGTCCAGCCTGCCGATGCCTAGTGCCTTAATTCACGCCGCGTTGGGCTCGGTAGCCAACTTGGCTATTATCCCGATGCAGGATATTTTGAAACTTGGCTCCGCCGACCGGATGAATACGCCAGGTACCACCGAGGGTAACTGGCGCTGGCGTTTCGATTGGTCGCAATTAACCGGCGACAAAGCCGGTCATTTCGAACACTTGATACGCTTGTTCGGCCGAGGTCCGCGTTAGTCGTTGTCTTGCTTGGCGGGAGTGCTGGGAATCGGCGATAACGGAATCCGGTAGCCGGCAATGATTTGCTGAATTTCATCGAAGTTCTTGGCAATCAGGTCGTTCAAAAGTTGTTTGCGCTTGCTGTCGCCTTGTCGCACGCCCATCGCGATTGAGAAATCGAAGCGCATGCCCGGCGTGGACTGCATCGGAATGGCGATATACTGGTTCTTCGGGTTTTTCGATTGAACGTAGCCGGCCATCGGTCCCCACAAAATCACCATATCGATCTTGCCGGTGCTCAGATCGGCTTCAATTTGCATCGCCGTATTGTGTTCGCCGTCGCCGGTCATGCTTTGATAAGGAACGCCGTATTCCAGCAAGCCGTTGCGTTGCAACCATTCGGTGCCGGGGCCACGGTCGAACATCGCAATTTTCAGCTTTTCCTGCTTTTCCAACGGCAGTTGCGTTAGTTGCATCGGGTCGTGGATATCGTCCCAGCCTCGGCCTTTGGCGATCAACAACACATAAGTCGAATGAAAATAGGGTTTGGTGGTATCGGTCAAATCGAAACCCGCCGGCACGCCCATGATCACGTCGCATTTAAAACCCTGGCCGTTGTCGTTTTCGGCTTTCAAGGTGTTGCGGACAAAGCCCATCCGTTCCGGAAACCAAGTGAACTCCAATTCCTGACCCAGTTGTTTGGCGAAGAGGGCCGCGATTTTATTTTCGTAGCCGCTAAGTTCCTTGGTGGAATAAGGGGGATTCAGCGGGTCGGCACAAACCCGAAATTTATTCTCGTCGGCTTGGCCGGTAACGGCCGCGCAGCTCAGTGCCAGCGCGGCTACGCATCGATTGTAAGTCATAGTCTTCTTCCTTCGTTTTCATGAAGCCACAAAAAAGCCTTGGCCGATTGCTCGGCCAAGGCTTGCTTAACGCGGATCTTAAGGTTGGATCTTAGTTAGGCAGGGCGAACACAGTGAGTGTACCACCCAATTTGGTGTAGGAGCCTAAGCTTCTGTACGCACCCACCGCGCCCAAACCTTCCGAGTTGGTTGATGACGAGCCGTCGTCCAGACCGGCCGCGATACCGATACCTGCCCAGCCGCCGATACCCGACAGAACGCCAACATATTGTTTGCCTTCGAATTCCCAGGTATTGACGTTACCGATGATGCCGGATGGGGTTTTGAATTTGTACAATTCTTTACCGGTTTTGGCATCAACCGCTTTCAGGTAACCTTCCAGGGTGCCGTAGAATACGACGCCGCCCGCGGTAGCAACAGAGCCTGACCAAACAGAGAATTGCTCTTTGTTGGACCAAGCGATTTTGCCGGTTTTAGCATCCCATGCGGTGAATTGGCCGAGGTTGGTGGTGCCGTCTTTTTTACCGGTCAGAACATCGGCGCCAGCCGGCATCATGTTCAGAGTTGCGCCGACGTAAGGTTGGCCGGCGGTGTAGCTAACTTCGAACGGTTCGTACTCCATGCACAAGTGGTTGCCTGAGATGTAGAACAGGCCGGTTTGTGGAGAGTAAGAAACCGGTTGTTGGTTTTTCGCGCCCAAAGCTGCAGGGCAAGTGCCAACGGTGTTGACGTCTTCGCCGTTATGTTCGGTAGAGAATTCAGGTACCACTTGTGGGCGGCCTGATTTCATGTCGACATGGGTTAGCCAGTTGACGGATTTGTCGAAGGTTTCGGCAACCAACAATTCGCCGGTTTCGCGGTCCAGGGTATATCCCACGCCGTTACGGTCGAAGTGAACGATGGTTTTGTGCATTTTGCCTTTGACTTCTTGATCGACCAGAACGGTTTCGTTGATACCGTCGTAGTCCCATTCGTCGTGCGGGGTCATTTGATAAACCCATTTAACTTCACCGGTGTCGGCGTCACGCGCCCACAAAGACATGGACCATTTGTTGTCGCCCGGACGTTGTACAGGGTTCCAGGTAGATGGGTTGCCTGAACCGTAATAGACCAAGTTCAGTTTAGGATCGTAAGAGTACCAGCCCCAAGTGGTGCCGCCGCCGATTTTCCATTGGTCGCCTTTCCAGGTAGCCAAGCTGGACTCAGGTCCCAGAGGGGTGACTTTGCCGTCTTGCCAGGTGGTGGATTTGCCCGGTTTGATCAGAGTGTCCTTGTCGGGACCCATGCTGTAACCTTTCCACGCCAATTGGCCGGTTTTGATGTCGTAGGCCGCCAGAAAGCCGCGCACACCGAATTCGCCGCCGGAAATACCGGTCAGAACTTTGTCTTTAACAACGATAGGGGCGTTGGTGTTGGTCATGCCCAGTTTCGGATCGCCGTTTTGCACGCTCCAAATACGTTTGCCGGTTTTAGCATCCAGCGCGGTCAGTACGGTGTCCGATTGCTGCAGGAAGATTTTGCCGTCGCCGTAAGCCAAGCCGCGGTTAACGGTATCGCAGCACATCACGGGGATGGTGACGTCGGCATCCATGGTTGGGGTGAATTCCCAGATGACCGCTTTGGTTTTTTGGTCGATCGCGTAAACGGTGTTAGGGAACGGAGTGTGGATGTACAGAACGCCGTTAACAACCAGGGGACCGCCTTCGTGACCGCGCAGAACGCCGGTGGAGAAAGACCAAGCCGGTTGCAGATTTTTAACGTTTTGAGCGTTGATTTGCGACAGTTTGCTATAACGAGTGCCGGCGTAGTCGCCGCCCCAAGAAGCCCAGTTGGCAGGGTTTTGGGTTAATTTTTCTAAGTCGTCGTTAGCGGTAGAGACAGTTGGTGCAGCAAGAATAGTAGCTACAGTCGAAGCAAGCAGCCAGTTTGTTACAGGCTTCTTCATATGTTTCCTCCTGGTAATCTGCGGATGTACACAGAGTACGATTTTGTGTTGTTAAGACTAATATTAGTTTTAAAGCTCTGTTTGGATGACTGCCCGAAACGCCCGCTACCGGCCGCTCACAGCCTAGGCTAAGCCACGCCAAGCGCGTAAATTGAAGGATTTTTTCCTAAAAGTCAACCGGAAAAACTCTGGGAATCCCGGTTGGCGGGAATAATGTCAAGCCTGATAATGCCTTAGCTTTTTCGGACATCGAGCGGTTCCGCGAAGGAAATTCCGCATCCCCCCAAACCGCAATAACCGTCCGGGTTTTTGGCCAAGTACTGCTGGTGCTCTTCCTCGGCATAGTAGAAGCTCGGCGCCGGGGCGATTTCCGTCGTGATCGAGCCGAAGCCGGCCGCGCTAAGGCGTTGTTGGTATTGTTGTTGGCTGGCCAGCGCTTCGGCGAGTTGCTGTTCGGTGTAGCAGTAAATGGTCGAACGATATTGGGTGCCAACGTCGTTGCCCTGGCGCATACCTTGCGTTGGGTCATGCGATTCCCAGAAAACCTGGAGCAAGCGGCGGTAATCGAGTAGGGCCGGATCGAATACCACCAAAACGACTTCGGCGTGACCTGTCATCCCGGTACAGAGTTCCTGGTAGGTGGGGTTGGGGGTGAATCCGCCGGCATAGCCGACCGCCGTCGCATGTACGCCGGCCTGTTGCCAGAATTTTCGCTCGGCGCCCCAAAAACAGCCCAGACCGAAGACGGCTTGTTGCATGGATGCCGGAAACGGTGGGTGGTAGCCGTTGCCGCTGACGTGATGCTTACTGCCGCTGGCAATCGGATTGCGGCGGCCGGGTAAGGCTTGTTCAGGGCTGGGCATTGCGGATTTTTTAAACAGAATAGACATGGTGGACATCCCGTGGTCGAATCGAAGCATGGCGGGGATTATAATCCCGTCTCGATTTGGATAGGTTTCGGAACGATATGACACAACAAGATTGTTTAAGGCGGTTTCTATTTGAAGAAGCCGGTGCGCGCGGCGTATGGGTCAGGTTGCAACACAGCTTGCAAGATGCTAAGCAGCATCAGTCTTTGCCGAACGACGCGGTCGACGCTCAGTTTGGACAGGCACTGGCGGCGGTGGTGCTATTGTCGGCGACCATCAAGTTTAAGGGCGCGATGATTTTGCAGGTGCAGGGCGGCGGCGATCTGCGCGCGCTGGTCGCCCAATCCAGCAACGAGCGGCGGATTCGCGGGCTGGTGCGCAGTCAACCCGAGGTGAACGGTGAAACGTTGCGGGAAATGGTCGGCAACGGCGGCCGACTAGTGTTAACCGTGGAGTCCGACAGCGGCGAACCCTACCAAGGCATCGTCGCGGTCACCGAAGACAGTTTGGCCGAGGTACTGACGACTTATTTTCGGCAGTCGGAGCAGCTCGATACCCGCTTGTGGTTGTTTGCGAGTAACACGCATGCCGCCGGCTTGCTTCTGCAAGCCTTGCCTGGGGAATCCGCCGACAAAGCGGATTGGGAACGTTTGGAAATCCTGGCCGGCACCGTCACCGCCGACGAATTGCTGGGCCTGGACTGCGAGGACATCTTGCATCGCTTATTTCACGAGGAACAGGTCAGACTATACGAAGTCGAGCCGGTGGCATTTCAATGCAGTTGCTCGCGGCAAAAAATTGCCGGCACTTTATCGGCGTTGGGACGGTCCGAGTTGGAGGCTATTTTGCGCGAACGCGACGACATCGAAGTCGATTGCCAGTTCTGTGGAGCCCAATACCGCTACGACAAAGTCGATGTCGAGCATTTACTGAACAATTCGGCGGTCGACAGCGGCCTGCCGTCGCCGACCAGACATTGAGGACGCGCATGAAAAAAGTCACCCGCATTTTTCGATTAGTGTTGGCCTTTGGCCTGCTCTCCACGTTGACCGGCTGCCTGCACTGGCTGCACGCCTATCAGACTTATCTGCAAATGGACGAATTCGACCGCTATTTCGCGGTGACGTCTAAAGACGATTTCACCGTGCATTTCAAGGAGCCGAGGTTGCTAAGCCAAGATTTCGTGTCGTTGGCCAAGTTGCACGCCAGCAGCGAGGAAAGAATCGGCGATGGCAAAAAATGGCGCTATTGGTTTCGCAAGATCGACAAGGACGGCAAGCCGATCAATCCGGAAATCAGTTTTTATCTGGATCTGGCCTTTAATAAAGAAGACAAAATCACCGACTGGACATTTTCCAATCTGTTTTTACAGATTGCGCCGCCGGAGTTTTTGGAAGCTTCGTTCCGTTCGTTGGGCGGTGCCGAGATCAATGAAGAAAAACAGCAGTTGAAAGCCAAAGCGGACCAGATGGAAAAAATCGCCGCAAAACTGCCGAAAAAGGCTGTCGTGGTCAAACAATTGGGTGAACCGCTGGAAGTCGAGAATGAAGACAAACAGGAAATTTATAAATACCACTTCCGCTTGGATGCCCGCGAGATCGAGGAAGGTTACGAAGATCGGGCTTTGAGCGAAGTGCGCCTGACCTTCGATAAGGCCACGTCCGAGTTGGTCAAAATGTCCGGCCGCTTTGCCGGCCTAAAAATATCGATCAACTATCGCAATTTCCAGGACGAAGACGAAAAAAAGGTGGCGGGCTTGTAGATAACCGATAAGTGGCGAGGCGGCCGGTTGGCCTCGCCTCGCCTCGCCTCGCCGAGCTTGCGGCGGTTAAGCGCGGGTTTTCAGAATCGCCACGGCCGGCAATTCCTTGCCTTCCAGAAATTCCAGGAAAGCGCCGCCGCCGGTCGATGTATAAGACACTTTGTCGGCGATCGCATATTTGTCGATGGCTGCCAGGGTGTCGCCGCCGCCGGCAATCGAAAACGCCGGGCTTTCGGCAATCGCCAGCGACAGCGATTTGGTGCCTTCGCCGAATTGATCGATTTCGAACACACCGACCGGGCCGTTCCAAACGATGGTGCCGGCGGTTTTCAGAATGTCGGCATATTGCCGGGCGGTTTCCGGCCCGATGTCCAAGATCAGGTCGTCGTCGGCCACGTCGCTAACGGCTTTGACCGTTGCCGCGGCGGATTCCGAAAATTCCTTGGCGCAGACCACGTCAACCGGTACCGGGATGTCGGCGCCGCGTTGCTTGGCGGCCGCGATCAGTTTTTGAGCTTCAGAGATTAAATCGGCTTCGTACAACGATTTGCCGACGTTATAGCCAGCCGCCGCGATGAAGGTATTGGCGATGCCGCCGCCGACGATCAATTGATCGACCTTGGTGGACAAGGATTCCAGCACGGTCAGCTTGGTGGACACCTTGGAGCCGCCGACGATGGCGACCAGCGGATGAGCCGGGGTTTCCAGCGCCTTGCCCAGCGCGTCCAGCTCCGCCGCCAGCAACGGGCCGGCACACGCGACGGGCGCGTATTCGGCGACGGCGTGGGTGGAGGCTTCGGCGCGGTGGGCGGTGCCGAAGGCGTCCATCACGAAGATATCGCACAATTTGGCCATCTTTTGGCCCAGCTCGGCATTGTTTTTCTTCTCGCCTTTGTTAAAGCGGACGTTCTCGCACAGCACGACTTCGCCGGCCGCGACATCCACGCCATCCAGCCAATCTTTCACCAACCGCACCGGTTTGCCGAGCAATTGCGAAAAACGTTCGGCGACCGGTTTCAAGCTGGAAGCTTCGTCGTATTCGCCTTCGGTGGGACGGCCCAGATGCGACATCAAAATGACCGCCGCGCCTCCGGCCAAGGCCTTTTCCACGGTCGGTACGCTGGCTTGGATGCGCAAATCGCTGGTGACTTTGCCGTCCTTCACCGGCACGTTCAAATCCTGGCGGATCAACACGCGCTTGCCTGCCAGATCCAGATCGACCATTCGTTTGATAGACATAAGCTCTCCTTTGTGTGTAATAGTGTCGCCATTATAAAGTGTAACCGGCGCCGGCCGAATAAAAGTCGTCTTCCCGTGGGAGGCTTGAACTATATTTGCAATCTATTGCCCTCTTTCGCGGATAGATTCATGGCCAAAGCGTTAATTTTTGCGGTGATCGGCTGGTTGGTCGCCTGGAGCGCATGTCTCCAGGCGCAAGTGCCTGCGACCGACGAGATTCAAGTGCTGATCGACGTGTCCGGCAGTATGAAGCAAAACGATCCGCATAATTTGCGCATTGAAGCCAGCCGTTTGCTGGTCAACTTATTACCGGATAATGCCAAGGCCGGTTTACGTTTGTTCGCTGAAAAAACCGAGGTCCTTTCGGCTAGCGACGCGGTTTCACCCGCATGGAAACAGCAAGCCGGCAAGGCTACCGCGAATATTCACTCGCGCGGACTCTATACCAATATCGAGGACGCGATAAAAAGCGTCTTGGACGGTGGGTTTGCGGGAACGGGAAATAAACATCTGATTTTACTGACCGATGGTTTCGTCGATATTTCCAAGGACATTATGGAGAGTGCCGATTCGCGCGAACGTATCCTCAGCGAATGGATACCGCGCTTGCAGCAAATGCGGGTCAAGGTCGAGACCATCGCGTTGTCCGCTCAAGCCGATAAGGAGTTGTTGCAACGCTTGGCGGGCGAGACCGGCGGATGGGCCGAAGTCGCCGAGTCGGCCGACCAGTTGCAGCGGGTTTTCGTTAAGATGGCGCAAAAGGCCGCGCCCAAGGACAGTCTGCCGCTGGCGGGAAATCGCTTCGAGGTGGACGCCAGCATCAAGGAGTTTTCGGTGCTTGTGTTCAAGAAGCCCGGCGCGGCGCCGACTTTGTTGTGGACGCCGGACGGCGTAAAGCTCGGCAAGCAAAGCGCCTCCGGCAACGTGTCCTGGCTGGAGAGCGCCAATTACGATCTGATAACCGTCAGAGAGCCGCGCGCCGGCGAATGGCGCCTGGAAGCGGAGGTGGACCCGGATAACCGAGTCATGATCGTGACCGACTTGAAATTGCAACTGGGCGAATTGCCGAATTTCTTAACCGAAAAGCAGGGTTTGACCGTCAAAGCGCATTTTACCGATGGCGGCCAATTGATTGACAGGGCGGATTTTCTCGCGATGCTGAGCTTGCAGGTTACCGTGGACCAGCAGACGCCGACCAATATGGCGGCGACTGGCGAAGCGGGCTACTTTGGTTGGAATGCGCTGAATCCGGGGCTCGGTAAGCATCTGTTACGGGTAGTGGCCGACGGCAAGACTTTCCGGCGTGAAATCGTCCATGAGTTTGAAGTGGTGGCGGCACCGATTGCCGTCGAAAAGCAGATCGATATTGCCGCGCGTCGGGTCACGCTGACCTTGGTTCCCGATACCGCTCTCCTGGACACGACCGGGATGTCCGTCAACGTCAGCATCGGCCGAGCGGGTCAAGCCGGCGAATCCAGAGCGTTGGCCGCGCACGACGGGCGCTGGGACTTGGTTTTGGCCGATGTTCCGATCGGCGGGACGACACAAGTCAGCTTTAGCGTCACCGCCAGGGCCAAGGACGGTAACGCGTTGGAACCGTTGGTGCCGCCGGTCACGATAGACGATAGTTGGTTTGTCGCCGAGCCGACCGCCTCCGAGACACATCCGGCCGAACCGGATGTCGCGGCCGATGCGGAGCACGGCGCGACGCACGGCGATGCGGCCGCGGGAGAGAGCGAGGACGCTCATGGAGAGCCCGTGAGCGAGACCAATTGGTTGCAGGTTACCGGCATTGTGCTGGGGTTGAACCTGCTGATCGCCGGAACCGGTTATTTCGGTTACCAGGCCTTTAAGCAAGCGCAATTTCGCAAACAGCAAGCGTTATTGGAGAGGTTGGCATGATTCAGCTCGACTCGGTCGTCGTGGTGCTGATGGCGGAAGCCCTAGTCGTATTGGTACTGTTCATGGCAGTGTTGTTTTTCCTGTCTCGGAACCGGCGTGGCCGGGAAATGGCGGAAGTCGACCGCTTTATCGATCAAATGGACGAGCAAAGTTTGGTCAAACAACATCGGTTGGAACAATTTCTAGGCGAAGACTGCGGTTTGCCGGTCGAAACGGTCGAATCGGTGCTGGCGGCCGTACTCAAAGCCGAGAGGGCCCTGTTCCAGCAAATATTTAGGCTGTTTTTACAGCGGGATTTGGCGACACTGGCCGACATCGAGAGAAAAATCGACGAATTGGCCGAGCCGTACCAGAATCTATTGGTCGATCACCCCGAGCCGACAAGCGGCGCCGTTGGGCAGGTCGACAAGCTGGCGGCCATGGAGCGCATCAACCAACAACTGGTTCGACAGCTGGACACCGCGATGAAAACCATAGACGAAATTTCCGCCGAATATACCCGCGTGTTCAGCGGCAATCAGACGGCGCTGGAATTGGAAAACAGCAGTAAAAAAATGTTGCAAGTGTTCGCGGAAGCCGAACACAGCATCCGGATCAATGTCGCTGGCGAGGCAGAGGAGTAGTATGGACGAATCGCTGCTGGTCGTGGTGTTGGTCAATCTGCTGTTGGTGCTGTTGATCGCATTGGTTGCCTTGATGCTGGTCGCTTGGCGAAAGCGCAAACAGAGTCAGGCGGAGCTGGAGCATTTGTTGGACGATATCAAGGACCGGCAGGGCCAGCGCAGCGATCAAATGGCTGAGATGCTCGTCGGCAAATACCGGCTGGACGAGCAAAAGGCGCGGGAGTTATCCGAAAGTCTGATTTTGGCCGAAAAACAGTTTTTGCACGGTTTTTTCGAGCAGCAAATGCAACAGCAGGCGGTTAGCGGCTTTTACGACGGTTTGTGCCGCTTGTTGAACAGTTATCTCAGTTCGATGCCGGGTTCCGAGACGGCCGAAGTAGCCGGCGAAGAGTCGCCGGACGACAACAGCGGACAAGAGACCGAGCCTTCCGATGAAAAAGAGAAGTCCGCCGCCGGCAACCCGCCGCCGGATTGGGGCGACGTGTTCGATTGAGTTTTTGAGAACGACAGGATGACGAGTATCTATATCATCGCCGAAGCCGGCGTGAATCATAACGGTGACCTGGACACCGCAATCGCGTTGATAGACGCTGCGGTGGCGGCGGGCGCCGATGCGGTCAAATTTCAAACCTTTAAAGCCGACAAACTGGTGACCGGTAAGGCCGGCAAGGCGGCCTATCAGCGAGAAACCACCGATGCCGGCGAGAGCCAACTGGCGATGCTGCGGAAACTGGAGCTGAAATACGAATTCCACGTGCGATTGCGCGACTACTGCGCCGAGCACGGTATCGAGTTTTTATCGACCACGTTCGATTTCGACAGCTTGGCATTCTTGACCGGCGAAATCGGCGTTAGGCAACTGAAAGTACCTTCCGGTGAAATTACCAACGGTCCATTTTTGCTGGCTCACGCCGCGACCGGAAAAGAGCTTGTGTTGTCCACAGGCATGGCGACTTTGGGTGAGGTGGAGACCGCGCTGGGGGTGTTGGCCTTCGGCTTCTTAGGTTGGGAGCGGCCGAGTTTGGCGCGGTTTCGGCAAGCTTACGGCTGCGACGCCGGCCAGGCGGCACTGCGAGAAAAAGTCACGTTGCTGCATTGCACCAGCGAGTATCCGACGCCGCTGGAACACGTTCAACTGCGGGCGATGGATACGCTGGCGCAAGCGTTCGGCTTGCGGGTGGGATATTCCGATCATACCGAGGGGTTGGCGGTGCCTATTGCCGCGGCGGCACGCGGCGCGGTGTTGATCGAAAAACATTTTACGTTGGATAGAGGCTTGCAGGGGCCGGATCATCGGGTTTCGCTGGAACCGGCGGAACTCACGCAAATGGTAGCGGCTATTCGCTCAGTCGAGTTGGCTTTGGGAGGTGCAGGCAAAATCCCGCAACCGATCGAGTTGCAAAATCGCGATGTGGTACGCAAAAGTCTGGTGGCGGCCGCGGATATTGCGATTGGCGAGCCGTTCAGCGTCGAAAATTTGGCGGCCAAACGGCCGGGCACAGGCTTGAGCCCGATGGAATATTGGCGGATGTTGGGACAAACCAGCCCGCGCGCCTATCAAGTAGACGACTTGATTTCATGAAGTTGCCGGTGATTATGCTCGGTAGCGGGGGGCACGCCAAGGTGTTGTTGGATATTTTGCGGCGCCTGGAGGTCGATATTCTGGGAGTCGCCGACCCGGCCAAGCGACAAGGTGATAGTTGGCTCGACCTACCTGTATTGGGCGGGGATGAGGTCGTTGCCGATTACGGCTCAGAAAACATTGCGCTGATAAATGGGCTTGGCTCGCTGCCCCGTGACCCCGGCACGCGGTCTCGACTTTTCGAGACATTCGCCGAGCGCGGTTACCGCTTCGGTCATGTCGTCGATCCGACGTGTTTTTTGGCGGGGAGCGTGGAATTGGCGGCTGGCGTGCAAATCATGGCGGGCGCCATAATTCAGGCAGGCACGCATATTGCTGAGAACACCATCGTAAACAGCGGTGCCATCGTCGAGCACGACTGCGTAATCGGCCGCCATGTGCATGTCGCACCGGGCGCGGTGTTAAGCGGAGGTGTCGAAATTGGCGATAGGACACATGTCGGTGCCGGCGCGGTCGTAATCCAAGGAATTCGCGTGGGCGCGGGTAGCGTGATAGGTGCCGGCAGTGTCGTGACGCGCGACGTTGCGGTTCGGCAAATCGTCTATCCGGCCCGATCGCAGCTCAAGGATATTGAATCATGAAACAGCATTGGCAACAGGTAGTGATAAGTCCGGAAGCAACGTTACGGACCACGATAGAGGTGATCGACCGCGGCGCGCTGCAAATCGCGTTGGTAGTGGATGAAGACGGGCGCTTGGTCGGGGTGGTTACCGATGGCGACATTCGCCGAGCCTTGATTCGGGGCCTGGCGCTGGAGCATCCGGTCGGCGAAGTGATGAACAAGCGGCCTAAGGTGGCCAGCGAGACCGACAGTAAGACCCAATTGATCGCGGTGATGGAGGGGCATCATTTGTATCAGTTGCCGGTGGTGGACGAGCGTGGCCGAGTGGTGCGCTTGGAATCGCTGCAGGCTTTATACAAGCAGCCGGCTTTTCCGAATCCGGTGTTTTTGATGGCGGGGGGATTCGGCAAACGGCTGCGGCCTTATACCGACGATAGGCCGAAACCATTACTAGAAATCGGCGGAAAGCCGATTCTGGAAACCATCATCGAAAATTTCGTGAAATCAGGTTTCCGCCAATTCTTTATCGCGGTGCATTACCGAGCCGACCAGATCAAGGATTACTTCGGCGACGGCGGTCGTTGGGGGATAAGCATTCGGTATATCGACGAGGTCGAGCCGATGGGGACGGCCGGTGCGATCGGGTTACTGCCTGATAGCTTGCCGGACGTGCCGTTGATTGTGATGAATGGCGATATCTTGACCCAGATCGACTTTTCGCGACTGTTGGCTTACCACAACGAACAGCAAGCGATCGCGACGATGTGCGTCCGCCAGTACGAGTATCAGATTCCTTACGGCGTCGTGATGTTGGAACAGCAACGGATCGTCGGTATCGAGGAAAAGCCGTTGCAGAGCTGCTTGGCCAACGCCGGAATCTATGTGCTCGATCACAGTTTGATTGCAGGGATCGCCGGCCAGAAAAGCCTGGATATGCCGACGCTGTTTAACCAGCAAATCGCGCTAGGCGAGACGGTGTCTATGTTTCCGGTGAACGACTATTGGCTGGATATTGGTCGGGAAGCCGATTTTCTGCGCGCGCAGGGCGAATTCGCCAAATATTTTTGATGACGAGGGTTAAAGGATTTCAAATCGGGGCCGATACATCCAGCGAGTTTGAAAACAAACCTTTTTTTCGTAAATCAACCAAAACAAATAATTCCGGCGGCGGCTCAGTTTTCGGATTTTGGAGGGTAACATCATGGCAATGGTAATCAACACAAACGTAGCTTCGTTGAACAGTCAAAGGTTTTTGAGCAATACCAACATGTCTTTGCAGACTTCGATGGAGCGCTTATCTTCCGGTTTGCGGGTGAATTCCGCGAAAGACGACGCGGCCGGTTTAGCGATTAGCGACAAGATGACATCGCAAATCCGGGGTATGACGGTGGCGGTGCGTAACGCGAACGACGGTATTTCGATGGCGCAAACGGCGGAGTCTGGCATGGGCGCTCTCACCGATACCTTGCAACGGATGCGCGATTTGTCCGTACAGGCGGCCAACAGGGCGGCAGTCGGTTCTTCCGACCGCGAGAAATTACAAACCGAATTCAAGCAATTGGGTTTGGAGATGAAACGTATCATTCAGAATACCGAATTCAACGGTAAGAAAATTTTGAACGGTTCGTTGAAAAACGCTAACTTTCAAGTGGGTGCCAATACCGCCACGGATAACCAGGTTTCCGTGAATATTTCCGATTTAACCGCAGTCAACAGCTTGAGCGCCTTGTTCGGTACCAAATTGTCGATTGGGTCGATGGCGACCTCCGGAAACGTCAGATCGGCAATGACAGCGATTGATACCGCGATCAAAAAGATAGATACTTTTAGATCTACATTGGGTGCGATTCAAAACCGGTTTACAACGACAATTGCCAACTTGAACTCGTCGATCGAGAATCAAAGCGCGGCAAGATCCCGGATCCTGGATGCGGACTTCGCGACAGAGACATCGAACTTGAGTAGACAGCAAATTCTGCAACAAGCGGGTACCGCAATGTTGGCGCAAGCGAATCAGTCTACGCAAAACGTCTTGAGTTTGCTCCGGTAGTTTGGATAGGAAGATTGCGCCGTCATGGCGCAATCTTTCCTTTAACACTGACAACATAGGGTGAGCATCATGAATAGTGAAATTTCAAATGTGCTGAAGCTAGCCCCCTTGACTGTTGTGAAAACCGATAAGCAAACGGATGAAAAGTCGTTTTCCAGCACTAGAACCGAGGCGAATCAAGCCAGTTCGGCGGTGTCTGCGTTGCAAAGCGATTCAACGGCGTCTTCTTTGAATTCGAAACAGGACGAGGACAAGCAGAACGACGCTAAAGTGACATTGGATACGGTAAAGCAGGCGGCCGATCAAGGCAATTCGCTGTTGCAGGCCGTAACCCGCAATCTGCAATTTAAAGTGGACGATTCAACGCAAGAATTGGTCGTCAAGATTGTCGATAGCGAAACCGGCGATGTGGTAAGGCAAATTCCGTCGGAGGAAATGTTGGCGTTTATCAGGCGAATGCAAGAGTTAGACGGGCATCAAGGTTCGGTTATTCAGGATCGGGCTTAGCGTGGGATAGCGGCGGTTCGTTGAGGAGGGTGTCATGAGCATAGTTTCCACGACAGGTATCGGTAGCGGTATCGACATTAATTCGCTGGTCTCTCAATTGGTAACCGCTGAGGGCCAGCCGGCCTTCAACGCGATTCAGCGTCAGGAGGACGCCGCCAACGCCCGGTTGAGCGGCTTGGGTTCGTTGAAGAGCGGACTGTCAGACTTTCAGACGGCGCTCGCTTCGTTGAAAGACGGTAGTGTTTTTAAGACCCACACCGCTTCCTCCTCCGACGAATCTATTTTGAAGGCAACCGCCGGAGCCTCGGCGGTTGCCGGTTCATATTCGCTGGAAGTGACCCAGCTGGCCAAGGCTCAAAAGTCGATCGCCAAAGCCGAGTTTTCCGATATTACGACTACGACGGTCGGTACCGGTACTTTATCGTTTACCGCGACTTCGGGTTCGACATTCAGCCTGACCGTGGACAGTAGTAACAATACGCTGGAGAAAATGCGTGATGCGATCAATAGCGCGTCGGGCAATAGTTTCGTCAGCGCCAGCATCGTTAATGTCGACAATGCCGCCGGAACCGGCACGGTATCTAAACTGGTGTTGACAGCCAAAAACAGCGGCACGACGAATGCGTTTACTGTCAGTGGTAGCGATAGCGACGGCAACGATACGGATACTTCCGGGCTGTCTCAGTTGTTTTCGACGAATTTCGATAATCCATCGGTTGCCCAAGACGCGATTATTAAGGTGGACGGACAGACTGCAACGCGTAGCAGCAATACTATCACCGATGTCTTACCGGGAGTGACGCTCAATTTACAGTCCCAAGAGCCTGGTACTTCGGTAAACATAGACATCGGTGTGGATAAGGCCGCGATTACCAAGTCTATCAACAGTTTCGTTACGGCTTACAACAAACTGCACACCACCACCAAAGACCTTGGCAAATACGGCGGCAGTACCGATGGCAGCGGCGACGGTAACGGCGCGTTAATTGGCGATGCCACCTTACGTTATGTCACCAGCCAAGTGCGGACAAATACGACCTCGGTGGTTTCGTCGGCGACAGGCAATTACAACTCCTTAGCGTTAATTGGCGTCAAAATCGATAAAGATGGCGTGATGTCCTTGGACAGTACCCAGCTGGATACCGCCTTGGCGGCCGATTTCGATTCGGTCGGCGATGTGTTTTCTTCGAGCGACGGTGTTGCCACCCGTCTGGACTCGACGTTAACGGGCTTGTTGCAGTCCGGCGGTAACTTGGATACTCAGCAAAGCTCGTTGAAAAAGCAATTAACCACATTGGAAGATAGGCGGACCGACGTGCAGGTTAGGATGGATAACTTTCAGAAATCCTTGCAAAAGCAATTTACAGCGATGGATGTGCTGGTCGGGCAATTTAATTCGACTGGTTCATTTTTGACAAGTTGGATCAATAATTTATAAACCGGAAGGGGGATTCCCATGTATGTAGATGCCCATAAGAGAGGTGCTAGGCAATATGCCGATGTGCACACTTCCAGCGGTCTCGGAGAGGATTCTCCGCATCGTTTGATTCAGATGTTGATGGAGGGTTTCTTGGCTAGAGTCAACTCCGCGAAGGGCGCGATAGCCCATCATGACATGGAGGCCAAAAGCATCTACATCTCCAAGGCGATCGGCATCGTTGGCGGCTTGAACGAAGCAGTGGATTTGGAACGTGGCGGCGAAATCGCGGCCAATCTGCGCCAACTATACGACTATATGAATATCCGGCTATTGGAAGCCAGTCGCGAAAACAGCGAAGACAAGCTTAACGAAGTCGCGACATTGATGCGCGACATTAAGGAAGCTTGGGATGCGATTGCGTGATGGCAACCGGTCCTCGCGTTGATTTCCTGGCCTGGCAAGAGCGTCTGGAGCAATTTAACGCAGCCATAAAAGGCCACATAACCCAGGAGGACTGGGAAAATTTGTCGGTTTTATTGAACGAGAGGCAGGCTTGGCTGGAGGCGTTAGCGACGATGCCGCTAGCCGAATCGGAAAAACCTCAGGCGAAGCAGTTCGCGCGGAACGTGGCCGAACTGGATAACGCGTTTCTGGCGCAGATACAACACCTTCAAGCTCAAGCCAAGACCAATCAATTGGCTTTCGAAAAAGGCAAGCGGGCGTTACGCGCCTATCGCGCTGGTTAAGTTCAATCGCCAGTTTAGAAAACTGCCCAAGATCGGCTTCCGCGAGATTGGTTCAATCCTGTGCTAAGGGGGTGTTGCTTGAGCTTTTCGTGCGTCAACTCCAAGTAGAAGTAAACTCATTCTTTATCCTATCGAAATGCCAAATCAGCTTTCTCGCTGATCCGCGCCTCCGGAATTCTTCGGATCTCGAAAATAGCTATCAATCTGAACGTGTCGTAAAAATGGCAGGGCCGGAAATGTTAGGTCGCCGGTTTTAGTGTTCAACGGTCATTTGCGAGGCCAATCTTTTACGGCAGTAAAGCTTCGGCAAAATCCCGTCGAGACTTGTCTCAGTCTGTTTTTAGCGGCGAGGGAAGATTATTAGACGCGTCCGATAATTGTACGGCGGCGTGTCGTCAAAAAATTGTCGCCGGCCGGCGTTGGCGGCAAGCGGAGCGGCAAAATCCCGTTGCCGCTACGGATAGATAGGCGATGTTTCACGAAGCAAAATTTTATAATTTATTGAAAATAAAGTAATTTTATTTGTTGGCATGGAAAGTGATTGATTCTGGATGGCGGCAAACATGCCTACTTCATTCAGGATAAACCGGGAGAACGATCATGCCATCATCAATGGTCATTAATACGAACATCGCTTCGTTGAACAGCCAAAAGTTTTTAAGCAGGACGAACGACAGTTTGCAAACGTCGATGGAACGTCTGTCCTCTGGTTTGCGAGTCAACAGCGCCAAGGACGATGCGGCCGGCTTGGCGATAGCCGATAGAATGACGTCGCAAATTCGCGGCATGACGGTCGCGATGCGCAACGCCAACGACGGCATTTCGATGGCGCAAACCGCTGAGGCGGGGATGGGAACCATCACAGAGACTTTGCAGCGCATGCGCGACCTTGCCGTGCAAGCGGCCAACCGGGCGGCGGTGAGTACCGAAGACCGACAAAAGTTGCAGACGGAATTCAAGCAATTGGGTGCCGAGGTCAAGCGTATCATTCAAAATACCGAATTCAACGGCAAGAAAATTTTGAACGGTTCGTTAAAAAATGCCAATTTTCAGATCGGTGCCAACACCGCGACCGACAACCAAATTTCGGTGACAGTCTCGGATTTGGCGACCGTTAATAGCTTAAGCGCCTTGTTTGGCACTAAATTGTCGATCGGTTCCGACGCGACCTCAAACAACGTTCGGTCGGCGATTAACGCAATCGATACCGCGATTCGAAAAGTCGACGTGTTCCGTTCCAATTTGGGTGCGATTCAGAACCGGTTTATGACGACGATCTCCAACTTGCAATCGTCTATTGAAAATCAAAGTTCGGCGCGTTCGCGGATTATGGATGCCGATTTTGCTTCGGAAACTTCGAACTTGAGTCGCGGCCAAATCTTGCAACAGGCTGGAACCGCGATGCTGGCGCAGGCCAACAAAGTAACGCAAGGCGTGTTGCAGTTGTTGCAATAACGCCGGCTTGAGTTTAGCCGTGCAAACGGGATAATGGTCGAGATGCCGACTAACCGGGGTTCCAAACATGACACAGTGCGAACAGGGTTCGGAAGAACAACGCTTGGGGCCATTGTGCGTTAACGATTTCGGGGAACGGTACTATTACAACCTGAATCGGCACGGCTTCGATAAGGTTAGCGCCGAGGTGCTATTCGATACGAAGTTCGGCAAGGCTTTGTTCGAAGAAGACGCGTTAAACGTCATAATCGGCACCGATTCCGGTTTACTGCTTCGTTATTTGCAAGCGAGGCCGCTACCTAACGGAACCCGCTATCTGTTTATCGAACCGGAGTCGGTACTAGCGGCGCTCGACGCTAACGGTTTATTGACGGATATGGACGAGCGTATGGCCTGTATCGCGATGAGCGATTGGGTGGACGCTATCGGTCGCTTTAAGATTACCGACTATTTCTATATCGATGCGGTTCGGTCATACAATGCAATCTGCGCCCAGGACGATTATATCGAGGAATATGCCGAGCTGAGTTGGCATGTTACCGAACTATTGTCGCAACTGCATTGGCAGACCAGCGTCGAATTAGGCGCGGAGGCATTCATTGCCCGGCAAATCCATAACATTGCCGACAACAAATTGCCCGCCAAATTGTTGGCGGGGGCCTTCGCCGGTAAAACTGTGGTTCTGTTGGCCGGCGGCCCGTCCTTGGATAGCGCGCTGCCTTGGGTCAGGACCCATCGCGACCGTTTGGTCGTTTTTGCCGTTTCCAGGATCGCCCGACAATTGTTGCAAGCCGATCTATATCCCGACTTCATTTTTTCGGTCGATCCGACCGAACTCAGCTTCGATATTAGCAAGGAAATGCTGGAGTTCGACGAGCGCACCGTTTTCGTCTGTTCCCATCACACCGTGCCTACCCTGTTAAATCAATGGCGAGGCCTGGCCTTGTATTTAGGCGATCGCTTGCCCTGGACCAGCGATCTGAATTGCCCCAACCTGGAAAGCGTTGGACCGACCGTGACGAACACAGCACTGCAGGTGGCTTATCGCTTTGGCTTCCGGCGAATCGTACTGGCCGGTGTTGATTTATGTTTTACCCGCGACGGCTTTACCCATGCCAAAGGCAGTAACGAAGCGCTGGCCGGGCCGCGCTTCAATTTGACGTCCCTGCAAGTGCAGACAAACGCCGGCGGCATGGCGCCGACCAGTTGCGACTTTGCCCAAGCGATACACTCGCTAGCGTTGCAAGCCCGTCATCTATCCGCCGCCGGTTGCGACATCGTCAACGTGTCCGAGCACGCCGCCAAAGTCGACGGCATACGCTATCTAGCGCTTGCAGAACTCGATTTGCCGCAAACAGCGGTTGATGTAGCCGACATTGTTCAATCACGCCTGGCGGGTTCCGACGAGGAAGCCGCGTATTACGTCAAGGCCTTGACGGATTTGCGTAGAGCGCGATTTCAGATTCGCTCCATCGCCAAACTGGTGGAAGACGCCCGACGTATCAACGACGCGATGTACAACGAACACGGCGTGATTGGTGAGTACAAGGACAAGCAGAAGCTCGATAAAATCGAGAAAAAGCTCAAGCGCGAACACCGCCACTACAGCCGCTTGGTTAAGAAGTTCGGCATACGCCGTTTTATCAAGCTGGCGAAACCGTTTAACGACCAGGATTGGACCGCCGAAGAGGCAAAACAGCTTGGTAACGTATTTTACGATGCCTATCGCGACGGCGCGGCTAAGCTGCTGCAGTTGATCGAAGCCTCGATCGACAGAGTATTGGCCAGGCAACAGGAGCTGGCCTTGCATCCGGATTTTAGCGTATTGATTGCTCAAGCCCGTAAGGATCGAAGTTTCGGTCGCGTCCGTTTATGGCGCCGGCGTTTCGCGGCGGAATTAATCCCGGCGGCGCTGCAACACGAGCTGGCCGAATTGGATAGCGCCTATCTACGGGTACTGCACGATAGGGAAACCCGGCATTTTGTTCAAGCCAAAGGCCAAAGCAGCTTGCAAAACCTGAGGCAACGGGCGGGGATGCTATTCAAACACCAAAAAGTCGAAGAATTGGCGGACTTGCGAAATAGTCTGCGAAAACACCCTGAACCGGAAAATGTCGCGCCGTATCAAGCACTGATAACCGGTTATTTGGCTGAGTTGGCACGCGATCACGATGCGGCGCTGGATGCGTATCGCCAGATTGTCGACGGTGGGGACTCGTTGTTGGAAGAAGCGCTGGCGCGTATCGTCGTGATCGCGGTCGAATGCGATGACGTGTATCAGGCCAATCTGGCGTTGGAGTGCCTGGCGCGGTTGAATCCGCTTTACCAGTCTTGGTACGCTGAAATTCAGCGCTTACACGGCGACATTCTGGTGGCGATTGACACTTACAATGCCTACATTCGCAGGTTTCCGGACGATAGTGCCGCTCAGTTGAAATTGGCGCGTTTATATCTGGATCAGGGTATTTACGAAGCGGCTGAATTGATGCTCGATCACTTGTTGACGAACAAGCCGGGATTGGAGGCGGCCTTGGCGATGCGCTTGCAATTAGCCAAAATCAGAGCCGACTCGGCGGTTGGTTCGGCGGATGTCGGTTGAGAAAACTACAGCGTTGCCGATAAGGTCGCCTATTCCGACGGCGAATTGAAGGATCGTTTTAGTCACGGGGAAGCCGCGCACCAACCATCTACTCAAGGAAGTCGGCAATGGACGTTTTGTGCTCCAAACTAACTGTGACGCGCACGATTAACAACGACTGGCGATTACCTTGCTGGCGGAGTAAGGCATGCGACGTGTGGCTGCCCAGCCCGGCCCGGCAATCGAGATGGGGTAAGTTCTATTATCTGTTTAGTCGCCCGAGGTTCGATTTTAAGTCAACATTAAGTGTCGCGGCGCATGCTCTGGTCCAAGCACCCAGGAAAAGGAGCTATGCGATGAACACTTTGAAATTCATGATTGTTGGCTTGATATTTTCGTCAGCGGTTAGCGCCGACGGTCACGGTTGGCATCACGGCCATCACCACCATGGGCACGGCCCGATAATTCGGGAGCGGATCATCTACATGCCGCCTAGAGTTGTCGAGTACGTACCGGTACCTCGCTATTATGCACCGCCGCCACCGCCGGTCTATTACCGTTACGAACAGCGTTCACCGACAGGACTATTGGGTGGCGTGGTCGGCGGGGCGATGGGTTATCAGTTCGGTGGCGGCGATCCGTTGGCGGCCGGCGTTGGCGCGGCGGCGGGTGCTTGGTTGGGTAACGGGCGTTACTAGTCGGTCGGTTTCCTATGTGCTTGTGCTATGGATTAGTCGACGCTTAACGCCGCGAGAAAACGGTCGAAAGCTAAGCCCATCGCCGGCAGAATGCTGAGCAAGCGATGATCGGCGTCGTACAGATGCAAACGGGCGCCGTGTTCCCGACAAAATCGCCAGGCATGCTCCGGCGGGACCACGTCGTCCCGCCAGCCGTGAAAGACTTCGATATTCGTAGTCCCCGGTGCGAAACGGTCGCGGGCGTACCCCGGCAGATAGAAGGCGGGCGCGATCAGGAACAAACCGTGCGGATTCAGTGTTTCGGCGGCGACCGTGGCGACGTAGGCACCCATGCTCGAACCGACCAAGACCAGCTTATCGTAGGTAGGCAAATTTTCGGCCAGCAGTCGGGAAACCCGCCAGTCCGGATCGTTGTTGGGCCGATAATCGATGCTTTTGAAATGAAACCCGCGCCGCTCGGCGACGTCGGCCAGTGCCAAGGCCTTCTCGCCCCAGGGAATACTGTCCATGCCGTGGTTGTAGATGACTAAGTGTTTCATAGAGACGGGTAACGTTATTTCCGCAAAATCAGATGGCTTAGCAAGCTCAGCAACAGGCTGACGACCAGCATCGACGTGATCGGAATGAAGACTCGACTGTTTTCGGTTTGAATCGAAATATCGCCGGGTAGTTTGCCGAACCAATTCAACAGCCAAGGCGCATGGCTTATTGCCAAGCCGAGCAATAACAGACCGGCGCCGGCAATCGTCAAAATTTTGCCTACCATTAGATTATCCTCCGCCTTTTCAGGCGGACTGCGTTTCAGGCCCAAATCGGCCGGGAGTTTTAATGCGGACTATGCAGGCCGTGCAAGCGGATATTACCACGTTGGCGGTGGATGCCGTCGTCAATGCCGCGAACGCCTCGCTGCAGGGTGGCGGCGGGGTAGACGGTGCGGTACACCGGGCCGCCGGTCCGGCGTTGTTGGCCGCCTGTCGCCGCTTGGACGGCTGTCAGGTTGGGCAGGCGAAACTTACCGAAGGGTTCGGCTTACCGGCCAAATTCGTCATTCATACGGTCGGTCCGGTCTGGCGAGGCGGTTCGCATCGAGAAGCCGAACTACTGGCCGCGTGTTACCACAATTCGTTGACGTTGGCCGGCGAGCACGCTTTGTCGTCTATCGCCTTTCCCTGCATCAGTACCGGCGCTTACGGTTTTCCGATACTAGCCGCCGCCGAAGTAGCGGTAGCGGAGGTTAGCGAGTCTCTTAAGCTAACGCGTTACGAGGTCGACGTGATTTTTTGCTGTTTCGGCGCGGCCGAACTGGCGATATATCGGCATTTGCTGGAACGGGTTTGATCTCATTCGGCAATCGCCACGACTTGCGCGAAGCCGCCGCCGGGCGTCCGGAAGTTGGTGGTTTGGCCTTGATAGAGCCGGGCACAGACCAATTGAGTTTCGCCCCGATACACGTAGTGGCGCAAATCCAGTTTTAAATAGCCGCTGTCCAGGCGGCGTTCGCTGGGTAGGACGATCGATTGGGCAACGTAATCGTTTTGCAGAATGTCCTCGAACACCCGTTTGGTCAGTTTATCCCCCCGATATGCCGCTTTGCTACCGTAGCCGCGGGCGGGCTTGAAGAATAGCCGTTTGCGTTCCGCCCACAAGGCAGCGGCGTTTTCCGATGCGACGGCTATGGTTTTGGCGACGCCTTCGCGCAATACCGCCCGGGTTTGACTATCCACGCCCAGGGTTCGTAAATAATCGTCGTCGCTCAGCAAGATCAGATTGCGCTTGTCGGCGTATAAGGCGTGGTTTCTCGGGTGCGGCGTGACCACGGCGGCGCCGGCCAGGTATGCCGCGCGTAACGCCGCATGCTGGGGTTCGTCCAGGCCGAAATCGGTCAAGCGGTTGTAGATCAGGTCGATTCGGGTTTGCTGGTGCCAGACGCCGCCGTCCCGATATTCCAGAGCACTGGGGTCGAGAATCCAGGCTTGCGAACCGTGCGCTTCGAACAGTTGTTTGAACAGCAAAAACTCCGGATACAAGTATTGTTGTTCGGGTTGCTCGTCGACGATGGCGATGGTCCGTAGAGCTTGAATCCCGCGTTCCGCGCGCCACTCGCTGAGAAACATCTCGACGAAGGCCGCTTCCGGCGCGGGCGGAGTTATGGGCGGGCGGCCCGGTTGCCGATGGTCGGCGACTTCGCAGCAAGTGTCCTGGGCGCGGATCAGCAGGGCATTGATCAGCGCACCGCCGGCGTTGCTATTGATCTCGATCAAACGTGGGCCATCGGTGCCTAGATGGAAGTCGTAACCCAGAAATACACCGGTAGCTTGGGTTTGGTGAGCGGCACTCAGCGGCGCGCGGCTCAATACCTGTTCCCGAAACGCCGGTAATGCGATTACCCGTTCCAGTGCGGCAATGATTTCCGCTTGCCGATCCAGATCCGATTGACTGACGAATACCGGTACGTCGGCGCACAAATGCGGCCGCTCCTCGGTCAGCATGCGGTACAGTGCATCGCCGTTCATCGAGTCCGCTAGTGATTTGCGCAAGGCCTTACGGTTTAACGAAGCGCAGCGGCAGGAGCCGTTCAATTGTTCGGCGCGAAAGGGAATAGTGGCGATAGGCGAAAGCGGCATGGGCATCGGTATTCCGTGGTGGAAGGCAGTTTCGGATTCTGGAAGTTCGGCGTTTTCCGCCGGCATTTCGCTTGGACTGTTCATTGACGGATTATTTCCGCGGGCGCAAAGTTCGAGCCGCGACGATAGCGCGGGTCGAGCCGAACCGAACGCCGGTTAAGGAAATTTGACCGGCCGCCAAAAGTCGCGGAAGATTAGAGAATAGCGATATGTCGGTCAAGCAGCATTTGCGTTTTCAGGCATGCCTTCTGTTGGGGCGTTAGGACGGTTTCGATCAATTTGTACTGGAGTCGCGGGATGAAACAGAAAAAACCACTGGAAGCAGGCGCGGAAATGCCGCAAAAGAAAATCCGTAAACCTAAGTCGGCGAGGATGGCGCCGCCGACCAACGGCGAAATACTGGTTAAAGGTGTGGTGATGGGCATTGTGATTTCCGGCATCAGCCACGCCAGTCGGAGTATCGCCAAAGCTTTTGTCAGGCGCCCGCTGGGCTTGTTCGTGGCAGGCATTGCCAGCGGCTATTTTGCGCACAAATACCGCAAGGAATTATTGACCGTCAGTGGCCGCACCGCCGTGGAAAGTAGAAATTTCATTTTGCGACAAAAAGAGAATTTGGGCGATCTGATTGCCGAAATTCGCGATCCGGACCGCGACGGCGACCGTTAAAGCGATACTTGCGCCGGTTTATACTGGCGTTTGACCTTTTTCGCGGTAGATTGGCGTTTAGTCCAACCGGATATAGAACTCACTACGTCATGGTTATTCATCGCCTTCACCGATCTCAGCATCTGAATGTGGCTCCCGAACAGGCTTGGCGTTTTTTCTCGTCGCCTCAGCATCTCAACGCGATTACCCCGGATTTTTTTCACGTCGATATTGCCTCGCCGGTGCCGGAGGAAATTTATCCTGGTTTACTGATTGCATACCGAATGCGCGCGGTTTTCGGATGGCCGATGGCTTGGTTGTCCGAAGTGTGCTATTGCGAACCGCCGCGACGTTTTGTCTATCAGCAGCGCGTCGGTCCTTTCGCTTTCTTTAGCCACGAAGTAGTTGTGACGCCTTGCCGAAGCGGAGTAGAAGTGGCGGACATCGTGTTTTACTCGATGCGCTGGGGCTGGATGGGTGAATTGTTGCATTACTGCTTGATCGGAATGCGATTACAGCGGATTTTCCAGTGGCGGGCCGAGGTGTTGCAAGCGCGTTGGCCGTTGCCGGCCGTTACTGTTTCAGAAGATTGACTTTTTCCCGCGACAAGCATTAAATCGAACCCTCTCGAATTCATTGCGGAGGCGAGCGACATGGTTGAATCAGACAGTTATCCGTTACAGGCCGGCAATCGAGTCGCCGGTATAGTCGAGCATCTGGACCGCGACGTCGAACGCGGCGAGGATCTGGTGATGTTGGGATATGGTCTCGTGCTGCTGGCGCCGATATTCGCGCCGTTGCTACCGCCGAAAATTCTGTTACCGTTGATGGCCCTGGTGTTTGCGGTGTCGGCAACGGTTGCGCGATGGCATTTTGCCAAAATGGCTAAAAAACTGGCGGTTTCCTCGGCCGGACTGGAGCAACGCGAACTGTGTCAATTGCAGCCGATTGCCGAGGTGTTTGCCGAGCACCCCAGGCAAACCTTGGCGGTGGCGTTCAATCCGTTACGGAATCTGTCGAGGACCGCTAAAAGCGTGCTCGGCGGCATGCTGGTCAACCCGTTCTGGGGACCGATTTTCTACATGTTGGGCTTGCAGTTTGTCGAGGACCGGCATTTTTATCTACTTAACCGTGCCGTTCTCGGCATAGAGCAGAAATTGGGGCGGATACCGATTCGCGATTGAATTCCTTATGGCCGCCACTTTCAGGCTATTGTCCTAAAGTACGGTTATGCACAAAAGCTGTGGATAAGTTTGTGATTAAGCGGTTGCCAATCGCCGCCATTCGCCGTTGCCATTAGGCTGTCATCAAATTGACCAAATTTTGCGCAAGCATTTTTTGACTATGCTTAGTAGGGTTAATCACGGCGTCGAAAACTTTACCGGTCGGAGAGCCTCTCGCAGCCGCTAAAGTTTGCCACGCCGGATCCAGTCCGCCGGCGAATCGGAGAGGGACGCCAGCGAATTCAGAGGCTGCCGCCGGGCGGCGCCATTCACCTTAGCAGCAAGGTTGTGTCATGGAAAATCCTCGAACGCTTACGATAGACGGAAATCAGGCCGCGGCGGCCATCGCCCACAAACTCAACGAAGTCATCGCCATTTATCCGATTACGCCGTCGTCGGCGATGGGCGAATGGGCCGATGAATGGTCGGCGCGCGGCCAAGTCAATCTTTGGGGTACCGTGCCGCAAGTGGTCGAGATGCAGAGCGAGGCCGGCGCGGCCGGCGCGATCCACGGCGCTTTGCAGGCCGGCACGCTGGCGACGACGTTTACCGCGTCGCAAGGCCTGTTGCTGATGCTGCCGAACATGTACAAAATCGCCGGCGAACTGAGTCCGGCGGTGTTTCACATCGCCGCCCGCTCGTTGGCTTGCCAGGGCTTGTCGATCTTCGGCGACCACAGCGACGTGATGTCGGCGCGGATGACCGGTTTCGCGATGCTGTGCTCCAACTCACCCCAGGAAGTCCAGGATTTGGCGCTGATCGCTCACGCGGTCTCGCTGGAAAGCCGAATTCCGTTCATGCATTTCTTCGACGGTTTCCGCACGTCGCACGAGGTGGCGAAAATCGTCGAAGTCGGCGACGATGTGATTCGGGCGATGATAGACGACGCCTGGGTTGCCGCGCATCGCAACCGGGCGCTGACCCCCGACCGGCCGGTACTGCGCGGCACCGCGCAAAACCCCGACGTGTATTTTCAAGGCCGCGAATCGGTCAATCCGTTTTACGCGGCGCTACCGGACATCGCCCAGCGGGCGATGGATCGGTTCGCCGGTTTGACTGGCCGCCAATACCGCTTGTTCGATTACGTCGGCTCGGCGCAAGCCGAGCGGGTGATCGTGCTGCTGGGTTCCGGGGCCGAGGCGGCCGAGGAAACCCTGGATTTTCTGATCCGGCAAGGCGAACAAGTCGGCTTGCTGAAAGTGCGCCTGTACCGGCCGTTTGCCGCCGACCGGCTGATCGCAGCCTTACCGGCCAGTTGCCGCAGAATCGCGGTGCTGGATCGGACCAAGGAGCCGGGCAGCGACGGCGAGCCCTTGTACAAAGACGTGCTGGCGGCGCTGGTTCAGGATTTTGCCGCCGGCGGCAAATTCGCCGCTTTGCCGCGAGTGGTCGGCGGCCGTTACGGCTTGTCCTCCAAGGAATTCACGCCGGGCATGGCCAAGGCGGTCTACGACGAACTCAAGCGCGAAAGGCCCAAGCATCAATTTACCATCGGCATACTCGACGACGTCGGCCATACCAGTTTGGACTGGGACGCCGATTTTCGTACCGACGCCCATGCCGATACCTTTCAGGCGATGTTTTACGGCCTGGGTAGCGACGGCACCGTCAGCGCCAACAAAAACACGATCAAGATCATCGGCGAGGAAACCGATTGGCACGCCCAGGGTTATTTCGTGTACGACTCGAAAAAATCCGGCGCGATTACCGTGTCGCATTTGCGCTTCGGGCCCAAGCAAATTCGCTCGACGTATCTGATCGGCCGGGGCGACGCTCGCTTCATCGGTTGCCATCAAACCATCTTCCTGGAACGTTACGATATGTTGGCTAACGCCGCCGACAACGCGGTGTTTCTGTTGAATAGCGCCGAGCCGGCCGATCGCATCTGGCACAGCCTGCCGGCGACGATGCAGCGGCAGATGTTGGAAAAACGCATCCGCTTTTACGTGATCGACGCCTATGCGGTCGCCGAACAATGCGGCATGGGCAAGCGCATCAATACCATCATGCAAACCTGCTTTTTTGCGATTTCCGGGGTCTTGCCGCAACAGCAGGCGATCGCGGCGGTCAAGCATGCGGTCGAAAAAACCTACGGTAAAAAGGGCCAACGCATCGTCGAACTGAATTTCAAGGCCATTGACGAAACCCTGTCCGGGCTGCATCAGGTCATGTTACCAGGCCGGGCCGATAGCACATTCGATCTACAGGCGCCGGTCGCCGCCAACGCGCCGGACTTCGTGCGCCGAGTCACCGGCGAAATTATCGCCGGCCGCGGTGACGCGTTGCCGGTCAGCGCGATGCCGGCCGACGGCACCTTCCCGACCGGTACCGCCGCCTACGAGAAACGCAATCTGGCGCTGGCGATTCCGGTCTGGGAAACCGACTTGTGTACCCAATGCGGTAAGTGTCCGATGGTCTGTCCGCACGCGGCGATCCGCAGCAAGATATTTTCGACCGACACGGTCGCCGACGCGCCGGCCACCTTCAAGCATGCGGCCATGCTGGGCAAGGACTTCCCGGCCGGCTTATCGATCAGCTATCAAGTCGCGCCCGAGGATTGCACCGGTTGCGGCTTGTGCGTGGATATTTGCCCGATACGCGATAAATCCAACGCCAGCCGCAAGGCGCTGAACATGGCGCCGCAGGCCCCGCTGCGCGAGCCGGAAAGCCAAAACTGGGATTATTTTTTGGGTCTGCCCGAATACGACCGGCGCTTGATCAAGACCAGCACGATCAAGGGAGCGATGGTGCTGCAACCCTTGTTCGAATTTTCCGGTGCTTGCGTCGGTTGCGGCGAGACGCCTTATGTAAAATTGGCCTCGCAACTGTTCGGCGATCGGATGATCGTCGCCAACGCCACCGGTTGTTCGTCGATTTACGGCGGCAATCTGCCGACCACGCCTTGGACCAAAAACGCAGACGGCCGCGGTCCGGCCTGGAGCAACTCGCTGTTCGAGGATAACGCCGAGTTCGGCCTGGGAATGCGGGTGGCGATCGACAAGCAGGCCGAACAGGCCGCCGAGTTGTTGCTGAGTCTGCGCGAAGTGCTGGGCGGCGAATTGGTGGACGGACTGCTGCACGCCGACCAGTCCGACGAAGTCGGTGTCTACGAGCAGCGCCAGCGCATCGGCGAATTGAAGCAGCATTTGCCGTCCTTGAACCAACCGGCCGCCCGAGCCTTGCTGCCGCTGGCCGACTATTTATGCAAAAAAAGCGTGTGGATCATCGGCGGCGACGGCTGGGCCTACGACATCGGTTACGGCGGCTTGGATCACGTGCTGGCCAGCGGGCGCGACGTCAATATTTTGGTGCTGGATACCGAAGTCTATTCCAACACCGGCGGCCAGACGTCCAAGGCCACGCCGCTCGGCGCGGTCGCCAAGTTTTCGGCCGGCGGCAAGGCTACCGCGAAGAAAGACCTGGCGCTGTTGGCGATGGATTACGGCAACGTCTACGTCGCTCATGTGGCCTACGCCGGCAAGGATACCCAGACCATCAGCGCGTTTCTGGAGGCCGAGGCCCACGACGGGCCGTCCATCATCATCGCCTATGCGCCGTGTATCGCCCACGGCGTGGATATGTCCAACAACCACCGCCAGCAAAATCTGGCGGTCAAGAGCGGGCATTGGCCGCTGTTCCGCTTCGACCCGGCCAAGATCAAGCAAGGCAAGAATCCGATGCATCTGGATTCGGCCGAGCCTTCGATTCCGTATCGCGACTTCGTGATGAGCGAAACCCGCTTCAGCATGCTTTGGCAAACCCATCCCGACGATGCGGAAGCCTTCTTGCAACAGGCACAACAGGACGTGAAAAACCGCTACCGCTATTACCAACAATTGGCGGCGCTGGATTGGAGTCAGGCCGCCAGTGTGGCCGCCGCCAAGGCCCAGATCAAAGCCGACATTGCCCCGGAGAGCCAACATGGTTGATTTGACGACTGAATATCTGGGCCTGAAGTTGGCTCATCCGCTGGTGCCGTCGGCATCGCCGCTGGCCAAGGATCTGGACGGCGCCCGCCGCTTGCAGGATGCCGGCGCGTCGGCCATCGTGATGCCGTCGTTGTTCGAGGAAAAAATCGAAGCCGAGCAATTGCAGATGGAACGGTTTTACTACGGCCAAGCCCTAGGATATGGCGAAGCCGACAGCTTTCATCCGGTGCCGGATCAGATCAAAACCTATCAAGAGCGCTATCTCGAGCACTTGCATAAGTTGAAAGGCGAGTTAAGCATCCCGGTGATTGCCAGCCTGAACGGTACTTCGCTGGGCGGTTGGCTGGAATACGGGGTGGCGTTGCAACAGGCCGGGGCCGACGCGCTGGAACTGAATATCTACCATCTGGCGGCCAATGCCGAGGATGACAGCGAAGCGGTCGAGGAGCGTTATCTGCATATACTGCGGGAGCTGAAAAGCCAGATCGACATTCCGTTGACGCTGAAGCTATCGCCGCAATTCAGTTCGCCGCTGCATTTCGTGCGGCGGTTGGCGACGGCGGGCGCGGACGGCGTTGCGCTGTTCAACCGGTTTTACCAGTCGGATATCGATCTGGATACGCTGCAAGTCGTGCCGAAACTGGAATTGTCCACGCCGGCCGAAGCCTTGCTGCGGATACGCTGGACCGCGTTAATGTACGGGCGAGTCAATTTGTCGCTGGCGGTAACGGGCGGCTTTCATCGCGGCGAGGATGTCGTCAAGGCCTTGCTGGCCGGCGCCGACGTCGTGCATTTGTGCAGCGTGTTGCTGGAGCACGGTGCCGACCGGCTGACCGATTTGCTTGACGAATTGCTGATCTGGCTGCGCGAGCACGAATATACCTCGGTCGCGCAAATGAAGGGTAGCGTCAGTCAACAACATGCCATCGACCCAAGTGCCTACGAGCGCGCCAACTATGTGCAGGTGCTGGACAGTTATACGCCGGCCGTCGGCGTGCTGCGCTAGTTTTTGCGTGCGGGACCTGGACGAGTTGTTCGCGGCCTTGTCGAGGGCCGGATTCCGCGCCCAATTTCGCTTGCCGGACAAGGATTTGAAATACCTGCGCGACAAGGGCCTGGACACGGTGTTACGGCATGCCGACGATTTCGTCGCCAAGCGTCTGGCCGCCGCCGAACCGGTCAACGATGGCAAGCAAACCCCGTATCGGGGCCATCCGGTTTTCGTCGCTCAGCACGCCACCGCCTGTTGTTGCCGAACATGCCTGGAAAAATGGCATCGCATTCCGCGCGGCAGAGTTTTGACCGAGCTTGAACGCGCCTATATTCGCGACGTGCTGGGCCGCTGGTTGTCGGGATATCTGTCCGGTCCGTCTTAAGCAGGGGCGAACCGCTAGCCATCCGCTGAAACCGCGCGTTATCGACTAAACTGACGGGGTGTGGCCGGCCGGCCTACTTTGAACGGCGGAGGGCATTGGCCCGGAGACGCGATGCTCGAACATTTCTTCCTGGAACCCAGCGACTTATCATACGGCTTGATGCATGGGCACTTAGATCTTGCGATGGTCGCGTGTTCGGTGCTGATCGCGGTGTTCGCGTCGTTTTGCGCATTGGAAACCATGGCGCGCCAGTCTCACGGTCGGCGTCGAATTTGGTTATTGGCCGGAGCGTTGATGTTGGGTGGTGGCGTCTGGGCCATGCACTTTATCGGGATGTTGGCGTTTCGTTTGGAAGTGCCTGTCGGCTACGATCCCTGGTTGACCTTGCTTTCGTTAGTGCCTGGGATCGTCGCGGCGGGGGCGGCGTTGCGCACGTTGGCGGACAGTGGTGATTCGGCGACCGGAAAAATCCTCGGCGGCGCGATTTTGGCGGCCGGGATCGGCGTGATGCACTTCACCGGCATGGCGGCCGTCCGATTGGATGGCGCCTTGCGCTACGACCGTAGCTTGTTCGTGGCCTCGTTGCTGGTCGCCGTGTTGCTGGCGATTGCCGCGATGTTGTTAAAGCCCTGGCTGAGCCGGCAGCGCCGGGCGGGGTCGCGTGCGAATTGGCTGCCGTCCCTGCTAGGCGGAGTCTGCCTGGGCGGCGCGATTTCCGGCATGCATTACGTGGCGATGGCCGCGGCCAATTTTGTCCGGCGGCCGGCGCAAACCTTGGCGGAATCGGCTGTGACGGTGGACTCGGCCGGCATGGCGATTGGGGTTGCGGTCGTTGTCACGCTCTTGATCGTCGGCGGCGCGACCGTGACTTTTCTGATCGGGCGAATTACCTCGGAACGCTGTCGAATTCAGGCAATTTTGGCATCGACCAGCCAGGGCTTGTTGATGCTGGATCGGGCTGGGGTCGTCACTGGCACCAATCCGGCTATGTTGAGCATGCTTGGTCTCACCGACCCCGAGGTCGTGGGTCGTTCGTTTCGGGATTGGATTGCTTCAGGCGACGCCGACGTGCTACGCGGCGGTTACCGGGGCGAGGTCGGCTTGCGGCGCGCCGATGGTTCAATATTGCCTTGTCTGGCATACGGCAACGATGTCATCGATGAACGCGGCGGCTTGTGGTACCGGTTTGTGTTATTCAGCGATATTTCCGAGCGTAAGCGGCACGAAGCCGATATTCGCGCCAATCAGCAGCGCTTGCTGGACATTCTGGATTTCAGCCCGATCGCAGTGCGGATCGCGACTCGACAGGGGCGGGAAGTGGTGTTTTACAACCAGCGCTACGGAGAGGTTATCGACAATGTCGACGCGACCGGCGACGATCCCGGTCGCTACTACACCCGCCCGGAGGAATACCGGGAAATCTTGGCGGAATTGGCCGAAGGCCGGTGCGTGATGGACAGGCAGGTCGAAATCCGTACCCGCAATGGCCGCACCTTATGGATGTTGGCGTCTTATATGCCGATCGTGTATCGGGACGAAGAGGCTGTGCTGGGCTGGTTCTACGACATTACCGAGCGTATCGAAGCACAGTGCCAGTTGACCCGGCAGTTGCAAGTGCAACGCGAAATCGAAGAGTCGTTGCGAATTGCCAACGCCGAACAGCGGGCGATTTTCGACTCGGCGTCGTCCGGCATTGCGCTGCTGCGCGTCGAGATCGTTTTGCGCTGCAATCGGCAACTGGAAAGCATCTTCGGCTACTCGCCGGGCGAATTGGACGGCCGCTCGACCCATTTGTGGTATGCCGACGACGAGTCTGACCGGATCGGCGGCGAGGCGGCCGACCGAGACATGCTGAACGGCGGCAGCTATAGGCGCGAGCAACAACTGCTGCGCCGCGACGGCAGTCTGTTCTGGGCGCGGGTGACGGCGCGGGCGCTGGACGGCGTCGATCCCGCCAACGGCGTTGTCGCTTTGGTGGATGACATCGGCATCGAACGCGAAGCGGCGGAGGCCTTGCGCAAGGCCAAGGAGCTGGCTGAAGACGGGGCCAAAATGAAGGCGGATTTCTTGGCGAATATGAGCCACGAAATTCGCACGCCGATGAATGCGATCATCGGTTTGAGTCATTTGGCCTTGAAAACCGAGCTTAGCAGCCAACAACGCGACTACTTACAGCGCATCCAGGCATCCAGCCACCATTTGCTCGGCATCATCAACGACATCCTGGATTTCTCTAAGATCGAGGCCGGCAAATTAGCCGTCGAAAATATCGAGTTCGATCTGGAGAGGATGCTGGACACCGTGACCGGCCTGGTGCGGGGTAAGGCCGACGAGAAAGGCTTGGAGCTGATCTGCGACGTGGCGGAAGATGTGCCGATGGTGTTGATCGGCGATCCGCTACGCTTGGGGCAGGTGTTGATCAATTTCGGTTCCAATGCGGTGAAATTTACCGAACACGGCGAAGTCTCCGTCGTGATACGCAAGGACCGGGATAGCGGGCGGGAAGTCAAGCTGCGCTTCGCGGTGCGGGATACCGGTATTGGTCTATCAGGTGAGCAAATTCACGCGCTGTTTCAACCGTTTCGGCAAGGCGATAGTTCGACGACGCGCAAATACGGCGGTACCGGCCTAGGATTGGCGATCTGTAAAAAACTGATCGAATTGATGGGCGGCGAAGTCGGCGTGGACTCGGAGCCGGGCCGAGGCGCGGAATTCTGGTTTACGGTGTGGTTGGGCAAGGGCAAGGAGCGATCCAAGCCGCTGGCCCGGCCGGATTTGCGCGGGAAGCGTTTGCTGGTCGTGGACGACAACGAAAACGCCCGCTCGGTGCTGGTGTCGTTGCTGACCGGCATGTTATTTTCGGCGGATCAGGCCGATTCGGCGGAAACCGCTGTCGCCGCGATCCGCGAGGCGATCAAGGTCGACCGACCGTATGAACTGATTTTCGTGGATTGGCAGATGCCGAAGACCGACGGCATCGCGTTAGCCGGTAACATTCTCGGCATGGGCCTGACTCCGCGCCCCAAGTTGATCCTGGTGACGGCCTACGATCGTCAGGAAGTGTTGGCGGGGGCGAGCGTGGCCGGCATCGACGAAGTACTGATCAAGCCGGTCAACGCTTCATCCCTGTTCGACAGCGTGATTCGAGCGCTGGCTGGCGGTCCCGCGCCGCAATTGGTTTCCGAGTCGATGCCGTTGCCGACTGCGGATTGCGCGGGGCGACTGTTGCTGGTCGAAGACAACGAAATGAATCAGCAGATTGCCCGCGAGTTGTTGCAGAGCTGGGGCTACCGGGTGGATGTGGCCGGCGACGGCGCGGAAGCGCTGACCAAATTGCGCGGCGACAGTTACGACGCGGTGCTGATGGACATGCAAATGCCGATCATGAACGGCGTCGAGGCCACTCGCGAGATTCGCAAAATCCCGGAATTGGTGGATTTGCCGGTGTTGGCGATGACCGCCAACGCGATGTCGCAAGACCGCGACGAGTGCCTGGCGGCGGGGATGAACGACCACATTGCCAAACCGATCGAGCCGGACGATTTACTGGCCTTGTTACAACGTTGGCTGGTGCGGCCGCCGAGACGGCCGCCTGAGCCGACGGCGCGCTCGCCGGTGCCGGAAAACGTGCCTGGCTTGGACAGCGCGGCCGGCTTGCGGCGCATGTTGGGCGAAACCGACTTCTATTTGGCCATGCTGAAAAAATTCGTCGAAGGTCAGGCCGACGCCGCCGAGGCGATCGGCGCGGCCTTGACCGGCGGCGATCGCGAGACCGCGCGGCGCCGGGCGCATACCTTAAAAGGCTTGGCCGGCAACATCGGTGCATTGCCGGTCGCGGAACTGGCGGAGCAATTGGAATCCCGTTTGCGCGGCGGCGAGGCGCTGGACGCATTCGCTCCGCTGTTGGCCGCTATCGGCGATCAACTCCAGGTGCTGTCGGCGGGTTTGCAACCCTGGTTGCCGGAAGAGGCGGCGGTGGAGGCGCCGCCGCCCGCCGCGGGCGAATTTCAGACTGCGTTAAACCGGCTGAAGGCGCTGCTCGGCGACGACGATGCCGAGTCCGGCGATTATCTGGCGGCAAATGCCCAGCTGTTTGCCGGCGCGTTTCCACGGCGGTATGCCGAGCTGCGCAAAGCCGTCGATAACTTCGAATTTGCCAAAGCCTTGGCACTATTGAACGAAACCGACGCGGAAACGGAGTAGCGCCATGCGATCCAACGAACGATTGATACGCCCAACCGTGCTGGTAGTCGACGATACGCCGGACAATCTGGTGTTGATCAGTGGCTTGTTAAAGCCTTATTACCGGGTCAAGGTGGCGGGCAGCGGTCCGCACGGTTTAAGGATCGCCGCCGGCGACGGGCCGCCCGACCTGATCTTGCTGGACGTGATGATGCCGGAAATGGACGGATATGAAGTGTGCCGGCTGTTGAAGGCCGACGTTCGCACCGCCCAAATTCCGGTGATCTTTCTTACCGCGAAGACCGAGCAAGAAGCCGAACGATACGGCTTGGAACTGGGCGCGGTCGATTACATCGCCAAGCCGGTCAGCCCGCCGATCGTGTTGGCCAGGGTCAAGAACCATTTGGCTCTGAAGGCGGCCGCCGATTTTCTGCGCGATCAAAACGCCTTTCTGGAGAACGAAATACGGCGGCGTATCGCGGAAGTACTGGCCATTCAGGATGCCACGATACACGTCGTTACCGCGTTGGCGGAAACCCGCGATCCGGAAACCGGCAATCATATTCGGCGCACCCAGTTTTATGTGAAGGCGCTGGCCGAGGCACTGCTCAGCCAGCCGCGTTTTGCCGGGCGCTTGAACGAAGCCGATGTGGCGATCTTTTGCAAATCGGCGCCGCTGCACGACATCGGCAAGGTCGGCATTCCGGATCGGATTTTGCTGAAGCGCGGCCGGCTAACCCCGGATGAGTTCGAGATCATGAAAACCCATCCGGCGCTGGGTCGCGAGGCCATCGAACGCGCCGAACGACAATTGGGTATGCGGGTCGGCTTTTTGGACGCGGCCAAACAGATCGCCTACGGTCATCACGAAAAATGGGACGGTTCCGGTTATCCCCACGGCTTGTCCGGCGACGCCATTCCGATACCGGCCCGCTTGATGGCCATCGCCGATGTTTACGACGCGTTAATCAGCCGGCGCGTCTACAAACCGCCGATGTCCCACGAATCGGCGTTGGCGACGATGCGCGAGCAGCATGTCGGTCATTTCGATCCGGACATGCTGGCCGAGTTTTTTCGGATAGAAGCGCAAATTCGGGAGATCGCCGAATGCTATGCGGACACCGATCAAGGTCCAGCCACAAATCCCCTTTGAAAATCAATGTAAAAATTCTTACAAATGGATTCCGGGGTTTGTGTCGTTGCAAACATTGCGCCGACCCTTTCCAAGGGCAAATCGGGGTTGTCGAAAAAAAAGTTATTTAAAGTCATAGGTTTATAGATATTTTAGAACTGGCATAGCCTGTGCTACCTCACTTCGTAACCCATCCAAGCGAGGTACTCATCATGGAATTGCCAGTATTAAACGAAACTCCCGCAGCCAGCGCAGGCGGCTGTTCTTCCCACTCTTGCGGTACGTCCGATGACCAACTAGGGCATTTGTCGGACGAGATTCGCTCCAAGGTGGAAAACCATCCGTGTTACTCGGAAGACGCTCACCACTACTTTGCCCGCATGCACGTGGCGGTGGCGCCGGCCTGTAACATCCAGTGCCATTACTGCAACCGCAAATACGATTGCTCTAACGAATCACGTCCCGGCGTGGTTTCGGAATTGCTGACCCCGGAACAGGCGGTGAAGAAAACCATGGCGGTCGCGGCCAATATCCCGCAAATGACCGTGCTGGGCATCGCCGGCCCCGGCGACCCGCTGGCCAATCCGGAACGGACTTTCGAAACCTTCCGCCGCCTCAGCGCCGAAGCGCCGGATATCAAGCTGTGCGTTTCGACCAATGGTCTGGCCTTGCCGGAATCGGTCGAGGAATTGTCCAAACACAATATCGACCACGTCACGATCACGATCAACTGTGTGGATCCGGAAATCGGCGCGCAAATTTATCCTTGGATTTTCTGGGAAAACAAACGCATCAAAGGCGTGAAAGGCGCGAAGATTTTGATCGAGCAGCAACAAAAAGGCCTGGAAATGCTGACAGCTAGAGGCATTCTGGTCAAGGTTAACTCGGTGATGATTCCTGGCGTCAACGACAAGCATTTGGCTGAAGTCAGCAAAATCGTCAAAGCCAAGGGCGCTTTCCTGCACAACGTGATGCCGCTGATCGCCGAAGCCGAGCACGGCACGTTCTACGGCGTGATGGGCCAACGCGGTCCGACCCAAGACGAACTGATGGACCTGCAGGATTCTTGCTCCGGCGACATGAACATGATGCGCCACTGCCGGCAATGCCGGGCCGACGCGGTCGGTCTATTGGGCGAAGACCGCGGCGACGAGTTCACGATGGACAAAATCGAGGCGATGGAAATCGATTACCAGTCCGCGATGGAAAAACGCAAGGTCATCCACGAAGCGATTGCCGAGGAAATGCACAGCAAACGTGCCGCCAAAGCCGAAAAAGCCGCCAGCCATGCCGACGAGCCCAAGCTGAACACCCGCCCGGTATTGATGGCCATCGCCACCAGCGGCCAAGGCGTGATCAACCAGCACTTCGGCCATGCCAAAGAGTTCTTGATCTACGAAGCGTCTCCTGACGGCGTGCGTTTCATGAGCCACCGCAAAACCGATCTGTATTGCAGCGGCGACGAGACTTGCGGCGACGGCGAAAGCGTGTTGCAGCGCACGATCCGGGCGCTGGAAGGTTGCGAAGTGGTGCTGTGTTCGAAAATCGGCTACGAGCCTTGGGACATGCTGGAGCAAGCCGGTATCGTGCCTAACGGCGAGCACGCGATGGAGCCGATCGAAGATGCGGTGATGGCGGTGTACAAGGAATTGGCCGCCGCCGGCAAGTTGGACGAGGTGAAAGACGACCAACGCGCAACCGCGTAACTACGGACCGGATTTACGCCGCGTACGCAAGCAAGGCTTGCGTACGCGGGTAACCCGCCCATTCAGCACACATTCGCCAAGAGGTGACGTCATGGCATTGAAAATTATTGAAACCTGCGTGAACTGCTACGCCTGCGAGCCTTTGTGCCCCAGCAAGGCAATTTATATGTCGGAATCGGCCGGGCATTTTAAAATCAACCCGCGCAAATGCACCGAGTGCGAGGGCGATTACAAAGATACCCAGTGCGCCAGCATTTGCCCGATCGAAGGCGCGATACTCGACGCGCAAGGCATCGCAATCAACCCACCCGGTTCGCTGACCGGTATCCCGCCGGAGCGCATGGCGGAAGCGATGGCGGAACTGCAAGCCCATTGACGGCGATGGCCATCGTCCATTTCTACGAGAAACCGGGTTGTTTGAACAACACCCGGCAGAAGCAGTTGCTTAACGCGGCCGGCCACGTGTTGGTCGTGCATGATTTGTTGCAGCATCCATGGGCCAAACAACCAGACCTGTTGAGGGCGTTTTTTGGCGAAATGCCGGTTGCCGAATGGTTTAACCGTAGTGCGCCGGCCGTCAAGCAAGGCTTGATCGATCCGGATAGTTTGGATGAAGCACAGGCGATCGCGTTGATGGTTGGGCAGCCTTTGCTGATCCGCCGGCCGCTGATGGAAGTCGACGGCACTCGGGTATGCGGCTTCGACGAAGCCCAGGTCGATCGCTGGCTAGGTTTGAAAATACCGTCCGGCAAGGATTTGGAGACGTGTCCTAGGCAGGCCCACGCCGAGGCGTGCAAGCCATGAACACCCTAAAGTTGGAAAACGATGACGGCGTTCCGGTAGCGGTGTCGTTGTCGGAGCGGGTGCATTGGATAGGCGCTTTCGATCCCAATCTGCGTACCTTCGACATCATTCTGAAGACGGCCAACGGCACCAGTTACAACGCCTACATCATTCGCGGCAGCGAAGGTGTCGCGGTCATCGATACCGTGAAGGAAGGTTTTGCCGGCGATTTTTTCGCTCGACTGGAAAGCGTGGCCGATTATTCGGAAATCAAGGTCATCGTTCTGAATCATCTGGAACCGGATCACACCGGCGCGCTGCCGGAATTGATGCGGCGTGCGCCGCAAGCGCAGTTGTTCATCTCGCAAAAAGCGCAATCGATGTTGAAGGGGTTGCTGAAACAGAACGAGTTGAGCTTTACGCCGGTGTTGACCGGCGATTCGGTCTCGCTCGGCGACCGTAGTCTGGAGTTTTTGCACACACCTTACCTGCACTGGCCGGATACTCAGTGCACCTACGCGCCCGAGGAAGCTATCTTGTTTTCCGGCGACGTATTCGGTTGCCATTTTTGCGACAAGCGTTTGTACAACGATTGCGTCGGCGATTTTCGGTTCTCGTTCGAGTATTACTACGCGCACATCATGCGGCCGTTCAAGGAATACGTGGTACGCGCGCTGGAGCTGATCGAGCCGTTGCCGCTGACGCTGATCGCTCCCACGCACGGCCCGATTTTGCGCGACCGGCCGCAGCATTACATCCAGCGCTACCGGCAGTTGTCCAGCCCGGCCCTACATAACGAGCTCAGCCCCAATCAGAAGACTCTGCTGATTTTCTACATCAGTTCCTATGGGAATACCCGGCGCATGGCGGAAGCGATTTACCAAGGCGCGATGCAGGTCGAGGACGTGCGGGTATCGCTGTACGACCTGGAGGGCGGAGAAGTGGCGCCTTTCGTCGATTTGATCGAAGAAGCCGACGGCTTGGTGCTGGGTACGCCGACGATCAACGGCGACGCGGTCAAGCCGATTTGGGATTTGTTGTCCTCGCTGACCGTGGTCAATCTAAAAAACAAGTTGGGCGGGGTGTTTGGCTCCTACGGCTGGACCGGCGAAGGCGTGCGTCTGGTCGAGGACCGTCTGCGCGGCCTGAAATTGCGGGTACCGATTCCCGGTCTGCGGGTGAAACTGATCCCAACCGACGACGAAATTTTGGAATGCAAAGCCTTTGGCTTGGAACTGGCGCAGGAGTTGACCGGCGCCCGAGCCAACCGCACCGTGAATTTCGCCGATTTGGCCTGAAACAACATCGACGCGCGCCGCGCGGACAGGACCGTGTGAGTCTTGCCAGCGATTGTCCCGCTTGTTGAGCAGCACAAGCGGTTTACCGAGTATTCGGCCGGAGCCCCTGGGTTTCGGCCGGGCCGATGCAAGGACGCATCGGTGGATCCACCGTCGAAAGGCGGTGGAAATCGGGGGGCCTTATCGGGCCTCCACAACGAAGATTCGTCAGATTAGGCGGTTTTCGGGATTATTTTCAATACCTTAAGGAGTTTTAGCAATGGCCAAAGCGACCATTACGTTCGAAGATATCAATGTCACTGTCACGGTTCCGGCCGGCACTCGAGTCATCGAAGTGTCTGAAAAAGTCGGGTCTGGGATTACCTACGGCTGCCGAGAAGGTGATTGCGGCACCTGCATCATGAAGGTGACTTCGGGCTGGAATCATTTGACCGAGCCATCGGTGCTGGAAGATAAGGTGCTGCGGGAAAACATGGCCGGCAAACACAATCGTCTGGCTTGTCAGGCGCAAGTGTTGGGCGGTCAAATCTCCGTCAAACCGGTGTAACCCACTTCACAGGAGGCAGACATGGCTTTAGTGACCTTTACCAGTCCCGAATATCGGGATAAAACCGTTTACGCGGTAGCCGGCAGTCACACTCAGACGGTGCTGAAACTGGCTTTGGAAAACAAGATTCCGATTAACTTCGAATGCGAAGACGGAGAGTGCGGTACTTGTTTAGTGCGGGTAACCAGTATCGACAAAAAAAATCAACGCATGGGCGGTCCGCTGACCGAGAAGGAAAAAACCGTGTTGAAAGAAGTCGGTAAGGTAACCGCCGAGGAGTTGGAAAAAATGATCGTCGACGATTTGCCATGCGAGTGGCGTCTGGCCTGCCAGATGATAGTCAGAGACGAAGACATCCGGGTCGAATACTAACTCGGTTAACCCCGGCCGGAGGAAAGTCGATGAGTTGCATACCCGTCCTAGCGTCGCCGGCGGAAGCCGATTTGGCGGCAAAAAACCAGTCCAGGCAGGCGATCCGCGACGATCTTTTGGCCCGTGCCAGCCCGACGCCCAATCGCGTCTGGCTGGCGCAAATTATCGCCAGTTGGGCGGTCGGAGACGGCGTGTTGCCGGACCGAATGGGCTTGGAGCCCGACGATTTCAAGCAGTTGCTGGCGCGGCATTTTTCCGGATATTCGTTAGCGGAAACGGCAGTGTCCGGTAGCGTGCTGGATTACGGTAGGATGCTGGAAAAACAGGATTTGGAAGTGTTGTTGCGGCAATTTGCCGTCGAAGCCGACGATCGGGAAATTTTGATCTCGTTGATCGTTTCGGCTTGCTTGGGCAGCGATCATCTTTGGCAAGATCTCGGATTATGGTCGCGCAAGGACTTGTCCGATATGTTACTGCGGAATTTTCCGGAATTGGTGGCGCGCAACAGCAAGGATATGAAGTGGAAAAAGTTTTTATATAAGCAGCTTTGCGAGGCCGAAGGATTGTATGTCTGTCGGGCGCCCTCCTGCGAGGTTTGTCACGACTACCCACAGTGCTTTGGGCCGGAAGATTAACCGCTCTCGACGAGAAGAGTCGCTCTATTAAGATTTCGTTAAAATACTGGTTTTACCGGAATTGTCACATTTTTAACTTATACTTGTGCTTTTTGCTTGGACGCCGGAGTTTTTCCGGAGGAATGGATAAATGCATTGGTATCGTTGGGCGCTTGTGGCGTTGCTTGGCATTGCGACGCTCGGGCATGCCGAAGAGTTGGACAAGCGGGCTTTGCGCGACCGCTATGACGAACTCAAGCAGCATTACGAAGGGTTAAAACGGCGGGGGTTCGATTTGCGAGTGACCGACGCTCAGGTGCAAGCCATCGAGCAAGCTCGCCAACACAACGATTTGCGCGGATTAGCCGCTGCTCTCTCCGAGCTGGACGCGACGTTTCAAACCCTCGAACAGCCCAAGCCCACCCAAAGCGACGCAGGCGCGCCAAGCGCTGCAATCCAGTCGCCGGTAGCGACCTCTCCGTTATCCACTAGTCCCGTCAAGGCGCAACGTGCCGTCATCAGAACGCTGGCGTCGAACGCCACGTTTCGCCAACTTCTAGCCTATAAGGGCAATCCCCGCCGTATCGATGCCAGCGGGGCGGCCGGGCGGAATATCGACGAGTTTTCCGATGTCGCGGCTCAGCGCGATGCCGGCTGGGTATTGGCGCTGGCTTTGGTGGAAGCCAATCCCGAATTGTTTGAAAAAGCGGCGCGGGCTGCGGAATTTGCGTTCGGCAAGCAAGATCCGAGCGGATATTTTCATAATGGCCAGGGTGCATCGCCGCGCACGGCGATCAATGCCGACACTTTTTTTCTGCAAGCTTACGGGCAAATGCTGTGGATACTGAAAGAGGATAACAGCCAGCCGGCCTATACAGCGCGCTTGGAAGCTTTGTTGCCTAAGGTCCGCCAGGCGATGGCTTGGCTTAGACAAAATACCGATGAAATGCTGCGCCAAGATGGTCACACCGCCAACCGACTGGTGTTTGATGCGCTGGCATTTCAGTTGAACGGCAAATTGTTGGACGATCCTAGTTTGGTTGCGATTGGTAACGGATTTTTGCGCGACGTGGTGGCGGCTCAACGCGGCGATGGCGTATTCGTCGAAAAGGGCGGTCACGATAGTAGCTACCAGGCTGTCACATTGATGAATCTGCAAATTGCCTGGTCCTATTCCGACGATGCTCGTTTGCGCCAGCAGTTGTTCGACGCGGTGCGCTTGGGTATGGCTTGGTTGAAACCGCGTATTCTGACTAGCGGCGAAGTGTCGGCCGAAGGCAATACGCGTACCGGCCTGGGCCAGGAAAGTTTCTTCGGCAAGGTCAAGGAAATCAATTATGGCGAAGTCGCCTATTGCCTTTACTACTGGTCGGTGATCGCGGACGATGCCGAGGCGGGCCGTCTGGCCGACAGCGTGATGGCATTTGCGCTTAAGCACGGTTGATCTAAAGTTTTAGGGTGCGGAATCGGCGATTCCGCGTTTATGTTCTGTGGGGATGAGTTATTCGGGAAGAAAATGGAAAATACACTGAATTTTGCGTTATTGGGTTGCGGTCGGATTGCCTCTCGGCATGCGGAGGTACTGTCGGGACCCGTGGAAGGCGCTAGATTGGTGGCGGTTTGCGACGTCACCGAGGAACGGGCGGAATTGTTCGGCAGCAAATACGGCGTGCCGCACTTCACCGACCTGCACGAAATGATGGCGGCGATGGGCGACAAGATTGATGTGATCAACGTGCTGACGCCGACCGGTTGCCATGCTCAGCACGTGTTGGAAGTCGTTGAATACAAAAAGCACGTGGTCGTCGAAAAACCGATGGCGTTAACGTTGGACGATGCCGAGGCAATGATCGAGGCTTGCGATCGTGCCCAAGTCAAACTGTTCGTCGTCAAGCAAAATCGATACAACGTGCCGGTGCAAAAGCTGCATCAAGCGATGAAGGCCGGGCGTTTCGGCAAGATTGCGATGGCCACCGCGCGAGTGCGCTGGATGCGCAATCAGGCCTATTACGATCAGGACGGCTGGCGCGGCACTTGGTTGTGGGACGGCGGCGTGTTTTCCAATCAAGCCAGTCACCACGTGGATTTACTGACCTGGCTTTGCGGCGACGTCGATTCGGTGTTCGCATACACCGCGCGTAGTCTGGTGGATATCGAAGTCGAGGATACCGGCGTCGCGGTGCTACGCTTCCGTAACGGCGCGCTGGGCGTCATCGAAGCCACCACGGCGGCCCGGCCGAAAGATTTGGAGGCGTCGATCAACATCCTTGGCGAACACGGTACTGTCGAGATCGGCGGTTTCGCCGTTAACCAGATGAAGACGTGGTTGTTCGAAGAGCCGACGCCCGACGACGAGCTGGTGTTGCAAGAGTTCAACCAGAATCCGCCCAACGTCTATGGCTTCGGTCATTTGGAATATTTGCGCAACGTGGTGCACGTGATCAATCACGGCGGCGGTGCGATGGTGGACGGTCTCGAAGGCTTGAAGTCGTTGCGCTTGATCAGCGCGATTTACGAGTCCGCCGCGACCAGTCGCGAAGTCTGGTTGCGCTTTCAGCCGACGCATAGTCGACTGGGCCGGGCGGAAATGCGCAGACGGAGCGACACGGCCGAGGATCTTCGTAAACCGCGCAAGTAACCCCTTCAGTTTTTCGACCCACGAGATTTTTAATTCATGTCCAATTCAGAAAATTCGCAGTCGTCGGCCAGCGTGGCGCCGACTGCCATCGTCCACCCCAACGTCAAGCTCGGCAAGAACGTCGTCATCGAGGATTTTTGCATCATCGGTTATCCGCCCAAGGGCTATCAGCCCGGCGAACTGGAGACCGTCATCGGCGACCATACTCACATCCGTTCCAACACGATCATTTACGCCGGCGCGGCGCTGGGTAGCCATTGCCATGTCAGTCATTACGTGTTCATTCGCGAGAATACCAACCTCGGCGATCATTGTTCGGTCGGCGTCAATGTCGTCATCGAGCACCACTGCCAGATCGGCAACAACGTGCGTCTGCAGGCCCAAGCCGGTTTGTGCGAATACACCGTGCTGGAGGACGATGTCTGGCTGGGGCCTAGAGTCATCACCACTAACGTGCCGCATCCGACTTGCGACAAAGCCAAGGAATGTCTGAACGGACCGGTGATCCGCCGCGGCGCGATTTTGGGCGCGGCCGTGACGGTCAGTCCGAATCTCGAAATCGGTGAACGGGTTTTGGTTGGGGCCGGCAGTGTGATCACCAAATCGACCGAGGACGGCGCGATTTTGTTCGGCGTGCCGGCCAAGAAGATCGGCGAGGTCGAGGGCGTTAAATGCCAGTACGAGTTGATGCCGCAAAGTCCGTACAAAACCGACGGAGCCGCGCCGACCGATGCGCCCGCCCGGCGCGTGCCGTTTGCCGATCTCGGTGCCCAGTATCAGCGCCACAAACAGGAATTCCGTCTGGCGATGGATCGGGTGATTTTGAACAATCGCTTTATCAACGGTCAGGAAGTCGCCGAATTCGAGCAAAGTTTTGCCAGCTATTGCAAAACCGCTTACGCGATCGGCGTCGGCAGCGGTACCGATGCGCTGGAACTGGCCTTGATGGGCTTGGGCATAGGCCAAGGCGACGAGGTCATCACGACGCCGCACACCTTTATCGCGACCGCCGAAGCGATCGCCTTGTCCGGTGCCACCCCGGTATTTGCCGACATCGATCCGCTGACTTATCAAATCGATCCGGCCGCGTTGGAAAGCAAAATCACCGCCAAAACTAAGGCGATCATTCCGGTGCATCTGTATGGGCATCCGGCACCGATGCCGGAAATTCTGGCGATTGCCAAAAAACACGGATTACGGGTTATAGAAGACGTGGCGCAGGCGCACGGCGCGACGATCAACGGCCAGACCGTCGGCGGTATCGGCGATGTCGGTTGTTTCTCGTTCTATCCCGGTAAAAATTTGGGGGCCTACGGCGATGCCGGCGCGGTGACCACCAACGATTCCGAATTGGCGGCCAGAATCGCCAAACTGCGCGATCACGGCCGTTCGACTAAATATTTGCATGAAATCGTTGGCCGCAATAGTCGTTTGGATACCTTGCAGGCGGCGTTACTCAACGTCAAACTCAAGCATTTGCCGAAATGGACCGCCAGTCGGCAGGCCGCCGCCGCCCATTATCAAGAAAAGCTGGCCGGTTTACCGTTAACGTTGCCGGCCGTCGCGGAAGGTTGCGAGCCGGTTTACCACTTGTACGTGGTGCGTTGCCAGGATAGGGACGGATTGTCCGCCTTTCTGAAAGCCAACGGCATCGACAGCGGCGTGCATTATCCGACACCGTTGCATTTGCAGCCGGCGCTGGCTTACCTGGGCTACTCGGCCGGCGATTTTCCGCGTACCGAGGAGGCCGCCGCCAACATTTTGTCGTTGCCGATGTTCCCGGAAATCACCCGCGATCAGATCGATTACGTCGCGGCAACGATACAGCGTTTTTTCCAGGCATAAGGCGGCGACATGGCGGCTCCGGAATTATCCATTGTCACCTCGGCGTATAACGAGGTCGGTAACGTCGAACGCTTTCTGAGCGGGGCGTTGCAAGCTGTCGAAAATCTGGGCGTGTCGGCCGAGATCGTGTTTTTCGACGACGGCAGCACCGACGGTACCGGCGCGGCGGTGGCGGCCTTTGCCGGCCGCTCCGGCGACGTTCCGATCAAATTGGTCAGCCGGCCGCACAAGATGGGGATTACCGCGACGATTGTCGATACCTATCCCAACACCGCCGGCCGCTACGTGTGTCTGGTGCCGTCCGATCTGGAGTCCTTGCCGGAAGACGACATCCCGGTGCTGTACGGCGCGATGGACGACGAGACCGACGTGGTGGTCGGCTGGCGGAAGGATAGAGGCGACGGCAAATTGTTGGCTTCGAAAATCTACAATTGGATCAACTGGTACTTGTTTGGGGTGCGCTTGCACGACATGAACTGGATCAAGTTGATTCGCCGCGAAAAGCTGAGCGATTTGCGGCTGCGTTCCGATTGGCACCGGTTTTTGGTGCCTATCCTGGCGCAGAAACGCGGCTGCCGCTTTAAGGAAGTGGTTACTCAGTGGCATCAACGCCGTTACGGCCGATCCAATTTTGGACTCAAGCGTTTTTCGATCGCTATCGCCGATCTGGTGACGGTTAAATTATTGCTGGCTTACGGCGATCGGCCCTTGCTGTTTTTCGGTTATTGCGCGGTAGCGGCGCTGGCGATTGCCTTGCTCGGTCAGGGTGTGCTCGGCGGTGTCGCGGCGACCGGATTGGCGTTGACCAGCGTGTTATTGCTGGCCATTGGCGCCGCCGTCGAATTCATTTTAAAAACCGGAGATCGCTAAACCATGAAAGTGTGCATGATGACTTCGGTGTATGCGCTCGGCGAAGACGACCGTAACGGTTCGTTTTTGGTCGAGTGCAACCGATACATGACCGAGCGCGGTTACCGGGTCGAGGTGTTCGCGCCCAGCTACGAAGGTCGGGAAAACCATAGCGTGCAAGGCGTGCCGGTTTACCGCTTCCGTTATTTTTTCAAACGCTTCGAAAATTTGACCCATTTTCAGGGCGCGCCCAACCGGATTCGCAATCCGCTGTATTTGTTCGTGGCCGGGTTTTATATTCTGTCCGGTCTGGTCCAGGCGATCGGATTTTGTCGGCGCGGCAATTACGATGTTATTCACGTCCATTGGCCGTTCCCGCATGGGATCTGGGGCTATTTCGCGGCGATGGCGCATCGCACGCCCATCGTGCTGACGTTTCACGGCGCCGAACTGCTGCTATCCAAGAAGTTTCCGTTCGTCGCCTATTTCATTCGCCATGCGGTCAGGCACGCCCAGGCCTTGATCTGCAATTCCAACTATACCGCCGGACAGCTCGCGGCACTGACCGGGGTTCCGGTGGCATCGATACACGTGATTCCGTTCGGCGCCACGGTCGAGATCAAACCCGTCGAGAAAAACCGCGCCAAGCCGGTCAAGGACGTGTTGTATGTCGGTCGTTTGATCGAGCGCAAAGGCGTCGGCTATTTGCTGAATGCGTGGACGGACATCGTCAAGCACACCCAAGCACGCTTGCATATCGTCGGCGATGGCGACAAGGCGGCTGAGTGGAAAGCTTTAGCCCAAACGCTCGGCATCGAAGCCAGCGTCAGCTTCCACGGCGTCGTGACCAACGAGGAGTTGGAACAGTTGTATCGCGAGGCCGACGTGTTCGTGTTGCCGTCCATTGTCGATAGCCGGGGCGACACCGAGGGCCTCGGTATCGTATTGGTCGAGGCCTTGGCTTACTTGACGCCGGTGGTGGCTTGCGATGTCGGCGGCATTTCCGACGTGATTCGCGACGGCGAAACCGGCTTGCTGGTGCCGCAGCGCGACGCCAAGGCGCTGACGGATGCGGTATTGAAAGTACTCGAAAACCCCGAATTGGCCGAGCGTTTGGTCAATGCCGGAGCGGCCCACGCGAGGACATATTTCGATTGGCGGCGTATCATAGACGCCTTGTCTAACGTATATGGTTCGGTTACTCGTGAAAAGTCCTAAACCACTATCGATACTATCCGGCGTTTCCGGTTGGTTTTGGCTTTACGTAGGCCTAATTCTGCTGGGCGCCTACTTACTGTACGCGGCGATCGTGCCGACCTATAAATCGCCCAATTCCCGCTTGTGGAGCTCGGCGATGGGTTATCCGGCCATGTTGCGCAAAATGAACGCGGAGATTCCAGTCGAAACCGCGTTGCCGAGCCAGCGGGAAATGGTTAAGACCGTGTCGGCGGCCGGTGAAATCGGCTTTTTGCACGAGGTGCCGATCAATATCGAAGTCGCCAGTATCGTGACCGATGTGTATGTGGAGAGCGGCGCGAAAATCAAGGTCGGCGATCTGTTGCTACGTCTGGATAACGGCGGCAGTCCGACCCGTTTGGCCCGTTTGGATGTCGAGGACAAACGGAATGCCTACGAAAAGGCCCGCCGCGATTATTTGCGGGAGAAAGAGGCCTTCAAAAGCGGCATCATCGCCCAAACCGATTTGGCGCAGTACGAAGCGGACATGAATCAGGCCCGAATCGAATTGAATAAGGCGCAGGAAAGTTTGAGCCAATCGTTCGAATCGCGCAGCAAGAACATCTTCGGCGACGCCAAGCAAAGCAGTCGCGGCGCCAAGACCGACATCCTGTCGCCGATCGACGGGGAAGTGGTCCAGGTGGCGACCTATGCGGGCGAGAACATCCTGGGCCCTAAGAACGGCTTGATGTCGCTGGGCGACACCTTGATGTTCAAGGCTTCGGTCGATCAGCGCTATTTTTCGACGATACAAGCCGGCAATCGGGCGGAAGTCTATTTGCAGGCCTATCCCGATAAGCCGTTCGCCGCCAAGGTGATTAAAATCGACAACTTCATCGCGGTCGCCGGCAAGGCCGACGCGACAGTCCCCTATACGTTCAACGTTTGGTTGGAATTGGAGGGGGTGCCGACCGAATCGATACCGCTGGCGCGTGGTATGAACGGCTATTGCCGCTTCGATTATCCGTTTCAGGCCCTAGCGATACCGGAAAAAGCCTTGCTGAATTATTCCGGACAGCGCGGCGTCGTCATGACGGTCAATGCCGAGCGGCGTTTGGAATTGAAGCAGGTCACCTACAGCGCCAGCATGGATGGCATGGTAGCGATTTCGTCCGGGCTCGGCGAGCGGGAGCGCGTGGTATTGAGCGGACAAGTCGGATTGCAATCCGGCGATAAAGTCAAATTTGAAGAATGATGAATAGAAAATCGGCGAAGATGAGTGTCGAAGCCTCGAACGGGGCGGAGATCGGTGATAGACGTCTAGACAAAACCGGAGCCAGAAGCCGCGACTGGATTCGGGCTTGGCTGATCGGTGCGGCGATGACCTGCGCTGGTATGCCCTCGGCTCAGGCGTGGCCCTATGGCGACGATGCGGAAGCCGACAGCGGCGAAGTCGCCGCGCCGGCATTTTGCGAAGGTATACCGCGCCAGTCGGTCGGTCGCTTGAGCTTGCCGGGCGCGATCAAAATGGCGTTGTGCCACAACCCTTCGGTCGTTAAAGCGCGTCGCGACGTGCGGTCGGCGCGTTTGAACTACGACGCCGAGGACGCCAAATACGCGTCCGAGGTCGAATTCACCGTCAATGAAAGTTATCAGTTCGGCGATACCAGCCAGATCGAAAATGTGGTCAACGTCGACCCGGCCAATCCCACCTCGATCCGTTCCAATTCGGAACGCACCTATATGAGTCTGCGCTGGACCGCGCCTTGGTGGTACAAATCCGAATTCAAGTACGAGGCAGCCAAGAGCCGCTTGGGTATACAGTTAGCCGAGGCGCGTTTGAACCGTACCGAACAGGATGTGATGTTCTCGGTTTATAAGGCCTATCTGGCGGCGCTGGTGCAGAAACATAAGCTGGATATCGAGACTCGCAAACTCGAGGCGATCAGCGACCAGAGCAAAACCCAACAACGCAATTTCGAATTGGGGCGCGCTTCCGAAGTCGGCGTGGTGATCGAGGAAGGCAATTTGCTGAATCAGCAATTGACCGCCGGCGACACCCGCGAGGCGATGGATACCAAAATGAACGAGTTGCTGGGCTGGCTGGATATCAAGAATGCCACCGGCGTGGAATTGGACGACTATCCGCTGGAGCCGGGCAAGAGCGATGTTCACGCCTACGATATCGACCGGGCCTTGCAGTTCCAAACTCAGGAAGTCAATATCCAGATAGTTCAACAAGCGGTCGAAATCGACAAGCACGAAGATGTCTGGAAACCCACCGTCTCGACCTGGGCCGGTTACAGTCCCTACATCAAGTCGGTCGGTACTTCGCAATCCAGGGAAATCAACGACTTGGTGACCGTGGGCGTGGAAGTGCAAGTCGAGTTGCCCAATTTCGAGGCTCGCGATGCCGCCGTTAAGGTGGCCTCTCACGACAAGACCATGTTGGACGAGCAATTGCGCGGCGCGATCGACGATACCCGCAGCCAATCCAGGCAATTTCAAAATAAATTAACCAAATTGACCGAGCAGATCGAACTGCTGGACAAATTGCGCAAGGTTCAGGAACGCCGACTGGAAGCCGGCCGGAAAAGTGTGGAGCTTGGCACGATGAACCCGATGGAATACCGGAATCTGGAAAGCAATCTGGATGCGACCCAAACCCAGCGCTTGGATAAATTGTTCGATTATCTGGTGGCGGAAGCCGAGTTGAAACATCTGCACGGCATCGACGTGCTCGCTAACATTCGTTGACAACGACAATACCGGAGGAATTGCGGTCGGTACGGGTAGGAGAACCGCCGAAGTTGCCCTGATTAGAGGGCCGACGCGCTGAGAAAAGCAGCGCCGCCGCGCGCCCCGACTTGCGTGATTGCGTTTTCTTGTTAGCTAGGGCGACAAGACTTGCGCCGTCGGATCGGTGTTTTGCTCGACCAGCGACCAACCACCCCCTAAAGCTTTATACATTTGTATTTGAGCGGTCAACACATCCAATCTTGCTTGGACGCGGTTGTTTTCGGTGCTCAGGTAACTGCTCTGCGCATTCAACAATGCTTGGAAATCCACCGCGCCCAAACGGTAACGGTCCTCGGAAATCCGGTAAGCCAACTTGGCCTGCTCCGCGGCGCTTTGTAGGGCTTGCAGACGGCGGCGGCTGTTGGCGAAGGTCGCGGCGGCGTCCTCGACTTCCTTGAAGGCGGTCAACACGGTTTGTCGGTAGTTTTCGATCAACTCGGCATTCGCGGCTAATGCGTAGTCCAGAGCGGCTTCCAAGCGCCCGCCTTGGAACAGCGGCTGGGAAAGTCCGGCCGCCAGACTCGCCGCCACGCCGGCCGGTTGCGGGTTGGCAAGCACGCTGCTTAGGCTCAACTGCAACTTCGGATAAAACGCGGCGCGCGCCACGGCGATATCGGCATTGGCGGCCACCAGCTCCATTTCCAATTGACCGATGTCCGGTCTTCGCTGTAATAGGTCGGCGGGCTGCGAGGCGGGAATGCTCGGTGTCGCCAGATCGGCGAATCGCGCCGGCGCCAAGTGTAAATGTTGCGGCGGGTGGCCGAGTAAAATCGCCAAACTGTTTTCCGCCAGCGCTTGTTGCTGGATCAGCTGGTCTAGGCTGGCGCGGGCATTGGCATGGGCCGTGCGTTGCTGGGCCACTTCCAGTTCGTAGGCCGCGCCGGCTCGTTGGCGAGCTTCGACGATAGTCAAGATCGCGCCGACCGTTTCCAGGAAATCGGCCGCGATTTGCCGGCGTTCTTGGAGGGCCAGCAGGTTGAAATAGGTCTGGCCGATGTCGGCCATTACGACCAGCCGTAGCGCGTCGCGGGCGAACAGCTGGCTCAGCACGCGAGCGCCGCCGGCGTCGCGCTTGGCCCGATTGGCGCCCCACAAATCCACCTCGTAAGCGATGTCGATTTGGCCGCTGGTTTTCTGGCTGTCGCTCAGTTCGTTGCGGCTGTCGCTGAAGTTGCCGTCCAACGTCGCACTGGGCCAGAGGTCGGCACCGGCGATTCTGGCTTGAGCGCGCGCTTGCGCTATCCGTTGAACGGCCGCGGCCAGATCCTTGTTGGCGGCCAAGGCTTCGCCGATCAAAAGGTTGAGTTGCTCGCTGGAGAAAGCTCGCCACCATTGCTCATCGATATCGGCCGGATCGTCCGCGCGCGCTTCCCGCCACTGCGTCGGCGTTTCGGCGCTGGGACGTCGGTAGTCGGACAACAGGTTACAGCCGGCGTTCAGGCTTAGTAACGCAAGTAGGAGCGCTGGATGTCGGGCTTTCTTGGTCATTCCGCCGCCAAGGCCACGACCGGATCCAGAAAGGCGGCCTTGCGGGCCGGTAGGTAGCCGAATAACACGCCGGTACCGAAGGCGCAGGAAAAAGCGAGGATCGCCGGTAGCGGCGAAAACAGCACCGCCATCTCGAAGTACTTCAAAACGTAACCGGCGGCAAATCCCAGCAACACGCCCATTAATCCGCCCAAGGTACAGACCACCGCGGCTTCGGTGTTGAATTGCAACAAAATATCGCGGCGCCGGGCGCCGGTGGCAATACGGATACCGATTTCGCGGGTGCGTTCGGTGACGCTGACCAACATGATGTTCATGACGCCTATGCCGCCGACCAGCAAGGAAATAGCGGCGACAATGCCTAGCATCAAGGTAAAGGTATTCTGGGTTTCGGTGGCCGATTCGATAATCGAGGCCATGTTGCGTATCCGGAAATCCTCGGTCTGGTGACGGGCGATCAGCAAATCGGTGATCGCTTGTTGGGTGGCGTCGATCTTAACGACGTCCTCGACCCGCACCGTGACACCCCCCAGATACTTCTGGCCGAACAAACGGGTCAGGCCGGTCGTAATCGGTACGAACACCGCGTCGTCGCGGTCGCTGCCTTGGGCGTCGGCACCCTTGGTTGCCATTACCCCGATCACTTCGAACGGAATATTGCCTATCATCACGAAACGGCCCAGCGGGTCTTCGCCTTCGGCGAACAACAGTTTGCGTACCGTTTCGCCCAATACCACCACCGGCGCGTAGCGCCGCTGGTCGCGGTCGTCGAAAAAATCGCCAAGCGCGACCGGCCAGTCGCGTACCCACGGCATGCTGGACGCGACGCCTTGCACGCTGGTCGCGTAATCGACGCTACCGTAACGCACGGTCATCCGGCCGTTGCGTTCCGGCGCGGCCGATGCGACGTTGGCCAGTTCCGCGATCGCGTCGGTATCGGCGAGTGTCAAGGTGGCCACGTCGCCGCCACCGCGAAAGCCCGGCAGGCCGGGGCGGATCGATAGGATGTCGGTGCCCATCGCCCGCATTTGCTCCAGCACTTTTTCCTGGCTGCCTTGGCCGACCGCTAGCATGGTCACGACGGCGGCGACGCCGATGACGATGCCCAGCAAGGTTAGCGCGGTGCGAAACAGGTTGACGCGTAGCGAGCGTAGCGCGGTCTTGGCTGCTTCGCCCAGTTCCGCCGCCAGCCCGGCGCCGCCGATGCCGGGGTGCGCCGGCGGCGGCAGGGCCGAACCGCCGATATTAGCTTCCCCGTCGCCGACGATCTTGCCGTCGGCGATATGAATCACGCGTTGCGCATGGGCCGCGATTTTTTCGTCGTGCGTGATCAACAATACCGTGCGGCCTTCGGCGTGCAGATTGCCGAGCAGACTCATCACCTCCATGCCGCTGTGACTGTCCAGCGCGCCGGTCGGTTCGTCGGCCAGAATCACCGGCGGGTCGTTTATCAAGGCACGGGCGATTGCGACCCGTTGCTGCTGGCCGCCGGAAAGTTGCATCGGTCGGTGCTCGCCACGCTCGGCCAGACCCAGTTTGCTTAACAGCTGCAAGGCGCGTCGTCGGCGTTCGAGCTTCGGTAGGCCGGCGTAGAGGGCTGGTATTTCGACGTTTTCGGTGGCGGTGGCGGTATTCAGCAAATTGTAGCGTTGGAATACGAAACCGAAGCTATCCCGCCGTAGCGCGGCCAGTTGGTCGGGGTCCAGGTCGGCCACGTCGCGACCGAGCACCCGGTAAGCGCCGGCGTCGGCGCGGTCCAGGCAGCCGATCAAGTTCATCAGCGTCGACTTGCCCGACCCGGACTGGCCGACGATCGCGACGAATTCGCCGGGCCAAATCGTCAGCGAGACGCCGTCCAACGCTCGAACCGTGGCGTCGCCGTTCGGATAGACGCGCTGAATGTCGGTCAGTTGCAGCAATGGCGTTTGATTCATAGGCGCGGTACTCCGGGCGCCGCGTTCGGACCGAGCGGTCCGGGGTCCTTACGGCGGTTTTTGATCTTGTCTTCGCCGCCGGCGGGCGGTTCGACCCGGTCGCCGACCGCCAGTCCGGCCCGAACTTCGGCGAAACGGCGATTGCGCAAGCCGATTTGGACGACTTTCTCGCCGCCGTCCGGGCCGGCGACCTTGACGCGATAGGCGTCTCCCAAGTCGCTGTCGTTGCGGCGGTCGCGGGCGCCGAGCGCGTTGATCGGTATTAGCGGGACTTGCTCGGCCTTGCCCAGCACGAAAAACATCTGGGCGCTCATGCCGGTCATCAATTGCCGGTCGCGGTTGTCGACGTCGACCAACACGTTATACAGTACGACGTTGTTGATGACTTCCGGCGTCGGCAGTATTTGCCTGACCGTGGCTTGCCAACGCCGCTCGCCCGAGCCCATCGTCGTGAAATATACCGCCATGGCCGGGTGGAGCCGCATCACATCGGCTTCGGCGACTTGGGCGCGTACCGTCATCGTGTCCAGTTTCGCCAACTGCAGGATCATCGGCGTGGTTTGATTGGCGTTTAACGTTTGGCCCTCGCGGGCCTTTTGATCGACCATCGTGCCGGCCATCGACGCGTAGATTTTGGTGTAGCCCAAATTGGTTTTATCGCCGTTCAGCGTCGATTGCAATTGCTCGATTTGCGCTTCCAGCGCCGCGACGGTGGCGTCGGCGTTTTTCAACGTGAATTCGCTGTTTTGAAAATCCTGGACGCTGACGCCGTGGCTGACCAGCAATTCCCGGTTGCGTTCGTATTGCTGACGGGCGAACAGTGCTTGCGCTTGTTGACCGCGCAATTGCGCTTGCAGGTTCTTGATATTGGCTTCGTCGGCGGCGACCCGAGCCGCATAAATTCGCGGATCGATCTGCGCCAGTAGTTGGCCGGCCTCGACATTGTCACCGATTTTGACTTGGATTTTTTGTAACTGACCGGTGACTTGGGCGCCGACATCCACGTATTCCTTGGGCTCGAGTTTGCCTTGAGCGGTGACGGTTTCCTCAATGTCCCCGAGCGTGACGGTCGCTAACGCGGGGCGGTCGGCATCCGTGGACTTATTAGTGGGCGTCAGCCAGCGATAAGCCGCGATCGCGGTAGTCAACAGCAACAGCAAAATGATCGCGGGCCGACGTTGACGGCTACGGTTATTCTCCGGGTTTGGCGGCATGGCAACGGTATCGGTTGATTACGGTTGGTACTAGTAAACATTCCGACCGGCAGTAGTGGCGATGGCTTCGACAGCGGTAGGTGGGTAAATCTTCCCGAGCCTGAACAATTCGGCGGCGGGATCGCGGCTCGCTAGTGAGCCGGTGTTCAGTTTAGGTGTTGCGCGGACGCTTGGCAAGACGGTCGAGCCGTAGCTGGGTGTAAAGCTTGGTAAAGGTGGGCGAAAATCATTGGCGCGGTCAACGCGCCGTTTCGAACTCGAGTGGGATGGGAGGAGTCTTCACTCCGTCATTAGGGTGGGGGCGGTCCCTTGCGACGGCCGCCCCTCTTTGGAGTAGCGACTAACCCGTTAGCCGGCCGAACGTGCGGATCGCGAGCGTTTCATGGAACCGACAGCCAGCAATCCGGAGAACATCAGCAGTCCGGAAGCGGGCAACGGCACTTGGCTGACCAGCGGTGTTTGAGTCAGGCTGACCGCGCCGGCACCGACGAAGGTCAGACCGGTTACGAAGGCTTGCGGATTGTTGGGATCCAGGCCCGCGCTGACTTCGATGCCCAGAATTCGGAAGCGGCTGACGCCGCCGGGTTCGAAGAAGTACTCAATGCCTGCGGTCAATGCCGCCGCGAACACGTACTCCGTATTCTCCCAAAGGTACAGATCGTAAATTCCGTCCCCGAGATTGGTGGGCAACAGAACGGAAGCAATGTTGGGACCGGATGTGACTTCGTAGTCGTAACCGACCGCTACCTCAGGGTCGATAAAGATGGGTTGTTCCGGCTGAACATTGAAATCGAAGACAAAAGAGCCGTCTACGACAACCGGCAACAACGGGTTGGACGGCGTTGCGCCGGGCGTCAAACCGTTGCGGATGCTGAACGACCAGAAGCCGGGATCGCCGTTGACGACATTGGTGTTATTGGCAATATCGAGAATATCGCTGGTGAACGAACCCGGCAGCGTGAAGTAATTGACGTTGTCGCCGGCGTCGAAACCGGCTTGCGCGGGGGTGCCGCCTAGGCCGTTGTTGCCGTTGCTGGCGTCGCCGGTGGTCCATTCCAGCCGGTCGTAGCGAAATTCGACGTCGAAGTCGCCGTTTTGCTGGTTGCGCAACACCAGTTGGAAGTTATTGGTTTTGTCGGCGTGTTCGCTGTAGTAACCGACGTTGTTCCAGGTGACGATGGTCGTATTGCTGTTCGGCGCGCCGACGTAAACGTTGCCGCAACCGTCGCAACGCGTATCGACATCGGCCCAATAGGGCGCGATCATCGGTTGTTCGGAGATCGGGAAACTGCTGGGCGTGAATTCGGATAGCGGCGACTGAAACGTGATATTGCCGTTGTTGTTCACGTAAAAGTTGTTGAACACGTTTCCGTAAAAATTAACGGCAAACGGCAGATTCAACATCGAACTCGATTCGTCATCGTTAGGGGTCAGGGCTATCTCGCCGAATGTGCCGTCCGCCAGCGTCAACAACGAAACGGCGTTTGCCGAACCGGGTACCGCTAACGTCAGGGACAGAATTCCGCCGACTATCAGTGCTTTCATTCCACTCTCCTTGCTGCAATTGTGATGGACTGGTGTCGCGCAAGTGTTTGCTCCCGATTGTTTTCCAGCTCTTCGCCTTGTATTTATGACAATCGTGTGACAATTATTGCGACGGTTCCATTCTATCGAGCGAAATTTTGTGATGTCAATCAAAATTTTTGATAGAAACTCGGCTGGCTGGCTAGGTGCGCGCTGCGGCAAGCGGTTCCGGTAAGCCTGCATTGGATGTTGACGGTGCGCGCGGACATTTCCGCATTCGTCCGGCCGGACGCTACACTTAATAGGTATCCCGTTGGCACAATTATCGCTTTTACTGGGACAATAGCGTTTTTCACCGGCAAGCGACAAAAATATGACGGACAAATACGGCATCGACAGTCATAAATTGGTGTACCACCCCAAGCGCGTCGCTCAATGGCTGGACGGCAGGCAGGACTGGGAACTCGCCAAATCGGTCTACCCGATCTACATGGAAATCTCGCCGGTCGGTGCCTGCAACCATCGTTGCACTTTTTGCGCGGTCGATTACATCGGCTATCAGGCCAAGCGATTGGACGTCAACATTCTGGCGGATCGTTTGGCCGAGATGGGCCGGTTGGGCGTCAAAAGCATTATGTACGCCGGCGAAGGCGAGCCTATGCTGCACAAGGAGATCAACGAAATCGTCAAAGCCACCGTGGATGCCGGTATCGACGTGTCGTTCACCACCAACGGCACCCTGATGAACACTAAATTTATCGAGCAATCGTTGCCGCTGACTTCGTGGATTAAAGTCTCCTTGAACGCCGGTAGCGCCGAGAACTACGCGGCGATACACCGTACCAAGGCGGCCGATTTCGACTTGGTGCTGAACAATTTGCGAGCCGCCGTCGCGCATAAACGCGCCTATGGCCTGACTTGCACGCTAGGCGCGCAGATTTTGCTGTTACCCGAAAACCGCGGCGAAATCGCCATTTTGGCCGGGATTTGCAAGGACATCGGCCTGGATTATCTGGTGGTCAAACCCTATTCCCAACACCTGTTCAGCGAGACTCGGCTCTACGAAAATCTGCGCTACGACGATTTGCTGGGCATGGCCGAAGAACTGGCGGCCTTTAACGGCGACGGCTTCAACGTGGTGTTTCGCGAACAAACCATGAAAAATTACAGCCAGTCGGACGAGCAACGTTACCAAACCTGTCACGCCACGCCGTATTTTTGGGCCTACATCATGGCCGACGGCGAGGTTTACGGCTGCAGCGCCTATTTGACCGACTCGCGTTTTGCCTACGGCAATATTGCCGAACAAAGTTTTCAGGCGATCTGGGAAGGCGACAAGCGCCGGGCGAACTGGCATTACATCGGCCACGAACTGGACATTCACGAGTGCCGCAAGAACTGCCGGATGGAAGCGGTCAATCAATATTTGGACAAACTGGCCGACAACCAACCCGCCCATGTCAATTTCATTTAAGGACAAATCATGAAGGTTATTGTTACCGGCGGCGCCGGGTTTATCGGCAGTCATCTCAGCCGCGAGCTGTGGCGCCTGGGCCATTCGGTCCAAGTCATCGATAGCCTGATCGGCGGCCGCAAGGAAACCATCGCCGATTTGCTGGGCCAGGACCGCTTCGCGTTTCAACAGGCAGACATTCGGGAATTTGCCGCCATCGCACCCTTATTCGACGGCGCAGATTGGGTGTTTCATCTGGCCGGTTTGGCCGACATCGTACCCTCCATCGAAAAGCCGCGCGCCTATTACGAAACCAATGTCGACGGCACCTTCAACGTACTGGAAGCTTCCCGCGCCGCCGGGGTCGGGCGTTTTGTCTACGCCGCTTCGTCGTCCTGCTACGGCCTGGCCGAACAGTTCCCAACGCCGGAAACCGCGCCGGTCAAGCCGCAATATCCCTATGCGCTGACCAAATATTTGGGGGAAGAATTAGTGCTGCACTGGGCGCAGTTGTACGGCCTGCCGGCGCTATCGCTGCGCTTGTTCAACGTCTACGGCCCGCACGCCCGCACCACCGGGGCTTACGGCGCGGTGTTCGGCGTGTTTTTGGCGCAAAAGCTCAACGGCAAGCCGTTTACCGTGGTCGGCGACGGCACCCAAACCCGCGACTTTACTTACGTCACCGACGTGGCCAATGCCTTTATCGCCGCCGCCGAGTCGGGCTTAGCCGGCGAAGTGATGAACGTCGGCAGCGGCGGCACTTACAGCGTGAATCAATTGGTCGGCTTGTTGGGCGGCCCGGTGGAATATATTCCCAAACGACCCGGCGAGCCGGACTGCACCTTCGCCGACACTTGCAAGATTCGCGAGAAACTGGGCTGGCAACCGCAAGTCAGTTTCGAACAAGGCGTCGCCAACATGCTGGCGCACATCGATTATTGGCGGGAAGCGCCGCTGTGGACGTCGGCGTCGATCGCCGACGCCACCGCCGATTGGTTTAAATACCTGGATAAATAGGAGGTCGCGATGCCATTAGTACAAGCCGCGGGACAATTCGCCGAACTGATGGCGGGCTGCCGTTTCAACGCGGCGGACGGGGCTGCTTTGGACGGCGAAGGCGTTGTAGCCGACGTTTTGTCCGAATTCGCGCGGGTCAAGCAGCAACAGGCCAAAGTCATCATTTTAGGTAACGGCGGCAGCGCGGCGATAGCCAGCCATGTCATCACCGATCTGCGTAATGTCGGCGGTTTGTGCGCGTTGACCCTGCACGAAGCCGCGCCGCTGACCTGTTTTACCAACGATTTCGGTTACGAACAGGCTTTCGCCAAGCAAGTCTCGGCCTTCGCTTATCCGGACGATGTGCTGATCGCGATCAGCAGCTCCGGGCAGTCGGCCAACATCGTCAACGCGGTGGCGGCGGCCAATGCCAAGGGCTTGGCGGTGCTGACCCTGAGCGGTTTCAAGCCCGACAATCCGTTGCGCCGGTTAGGGCGCTGGAACGTCTGGCTGGACAGCAACCATTACGGCATGGTCGAGTTGGCGCATTTGTTCGTGCTGCACCACATTACCGATCAATTGATTAAAAAGTAGGCTTATGTCCACGTCCAAAATCGTCTCGATCGAGCAACTGGCCCAGCGTTCCGCCGAATTGAAGGCGGCAGGCAAAACCGTGGCGCTGTGTCACGGCACTTTCGATTTATTGCACATCGGCCATATCCGCCATTTACAGGCCGCCGCGCGGGAGGCTGATGCCCTGCTGGTTAGCGTCACCGCCGACGAATACGTCAACAAAGGCCCCGGTAGGCCGGTGTTCAACCAATATTTGCGCGCCGAAAACATTGCCGCGCTGGCTTGCGTGGATAGCGTGGCGATCAACCATGCCGTGACGGCCGTCAACGTGCTGGATGCGGTCAAGCCGGATTTGTACGTCAAGGGCAGCGACTACAAGAGCACCAGCGACGATTTGACCGGCAATATTCAGCACGAGCAGGACGCGGTCGAGCGCCACGGCGGCAAGGTGTTTTTCACCGACGAACTGACGTCCAGTTCCACCCGTTTGCTGAACGAATATTTCGAGGTGTTCTCGCCGGAAATTTCCGCTTACTTGGACGAATTCAAGGAGCGGATTTCCGCCAACGCGATGATAGACCAGCTTAAGCGCTTGCAGGGCTTGAACGTGCTGGTTGTCGGCGAGGCCATCGTCGACGAATACCATTACACCTCGGCCTTGGGCCAGTCCGGCAAGGGCAACGTGTTTTCGGTCAAATACAACGACTACGAACGCTTCGCCGGCGGCGCGATCGCGGTCGCCAACCACGTGGCCGAGTTTGCCGGCAACGTGACCTTGTTGTCCGGGTTGGGCGCGACTAAAAGCCACGAAGACTTCATCCGCACTAATTTGAATCCCAACATCGATCCGGTGTTTTTCTTTAGCCAGGATCGGCCGACCATCGTCAAGCGCCGCTATGTCGATGCCGACATCGCCAAGTTGTTCGAGGTGTATTTTTACAACGACGCCCCGTTGCCGGTGGAAGTCAACCGCAAGATCGTGGCCTGGCTGGAACGGCATTTGCGCGATTTCGACGTCGTGATCGTGCCGGACTTCGGCAACGGTTTCATTTCCGGCGACATGGTCGCGGCCTTGTGCGCCGGCGCCAAGTTCCTGGCCGTCAACGCCCAAGTTAACAGCGGCAATCGCGGTTACCATTTGATCACCCGCTATCCGCGCGCCAATTTCCTGTCGATGAACGAACCGGAATTGCGTTTGGCGGTACACGACAGAGGCGGGGCGATCGAGGAACTGGCCGGACAGTTGGCCGACAGGCTGGCGGCCAGCCACATCGCGATCACCCGTGGCACCAAGGGCGCGTTGCTGCTGGATCAAGCCAAGACCCAGTACAAGATTCCGGCCCTGTCGTCCAAAGTGGTGGACCGCATCGGCGCCGGCGATGCCTTCTTGTCGGTGGCCGGCTTGTGTCTGGGCGCCGGCTTGGCGCCGGACGCGGCCTTGTTCGCCGGTAGCGCGGCGGCGGCGCTGGACGTGCAAATCGTCTGCAACCGCGAGCCGGTGCGGGCGGTGGCTTTGTTCAAATACATCACCACCTTGCTCAAATGAACGTGCCGACAACCGCCGAACTGCAAGATTTGTATTACCGGATGCTGCGCATCCGCCGTGCCGAAGAGGCCATCGCCGCCCGTTACGCCGAGCAGCACATGCGTTGCCCGACCCATTTGTGCATCGGCGAGGAAGCCATCGCGGTCGGCGTTTGCGCGCATCTGACCGAGAGCGACAAGGTCTTCAGCAACCATCGCGGCCACGGTCACTATCTGGCCAAGGGTGGCAGTCTGGTCGGCCTGATCGCCGAACTGTACGGTTTAGCCGCTGGATGTTGCGGCGGGCGTGGCGGTTCGATGCATTTGAGTGATTTATCGGCCGGTTTTATCGCCTCCACACCCATCGTCGGCGGCACGGTGCCGGTCGCGGCCGGCTACGCCTGGGGCGAACAGCGCCGGAATTCAAACAACGTCGTGGTGGTGTTTTTCGGCGACGGCTGTTTCGAGGAAGGCGTGTTGCACGAGACCATGAATTTCGCGGTGCTGAAAAATCTTCCGCTGGTGATGGTTTGCGAGAACAACCAATACTCGGTGATGACGCCGTTATACGAACGCCAGCCGGCTCGCGACATTTATCAAATTGCTGCCGCCCACGGCTTGCAGGCCGTCAGCGGCGACGGCAATAAAGTCGAACACGTCCATGCGCTGGCGGAAAACGCCATCGCCGCCGCCCGCGACGGCGAGGGCCCGCAGTTCTTGGAATTGCATACCCATCGCTGGCCGGAACATTGCGGACCGAACGAGGACGACGAGCTGGGCTACCGCATGCCCGGCGAGCTGTTGGCTTGGAAACAGCGCTGTCCGTTGCTGTATAGCGGCCGGGCGCTTGCCGATGCCGGCGTCGGCGCGGAGGTATTGCTCGAAATCGAGCAACAGGTCGGCGCCGAAATCGCCGAAGCCTTCGCCGAAGCCTTGGCCGGCCCGGCGCCGGTGTTGGCGAGCATGGAGCGGCATGTGTATGTCTGAGATCTTGACCTTGAGTTACGGCGCGGCGATCCGCGAGGCCTTGGACGACGGGTTGGCGCGGTTTCCGGACATGCTGTTGATCGGCGAGGGCGTGCCCGATCCGAAAACCATTTTCGCCACCACCCAAGGCTTGCGCGAGAAATACGGCGCCAAGCGGGTGCTGGACATGCCGCTGGCCGAAAACGGCATGACCGGCATCTGCATCGGCGCGGCGCTGGCCGGCATGCGGCCGGTGCTGGTGCATCAGCGCATCGATTTTGCGTTGCTGGCGATGGATCAACTAGTCAACAACGCGGCCAAATGGCATTACATGTTCGACGGCAAGCAAAGCGTGCCGCTGGTGGTGAGAGTCATCATCGGCCGCGGCTGGGGGCAGGGGCCGCAGCATTCGCAAAGCTTGCAAGCGATGTTCGCCCAGGTTCCCGGCCTGAAGGTGGTGATGCCGACCACGGCCGGCGACGCCTACCATTTCATGCTGGACGCGATCGCCGACGACGGCCCGGTGTTGTTCGTCGAACACCGCTGGCTGCATCATGTGATCGGCCAAGTCGATAAAGACCGGCCCGCCGCCGGCTTGAGCGGCGCGGCGCGCTTGCGCGAAGGCCGCGACATCAGCATCGCCGCGTTCTCGCATATGACGATTGAAGCGTTGAAGGCCGCCGCCGTACTGGCCGAACACGGTATCGAAACCGACGTGGTGGACATGCGCTGCCTGACGCCGCTGGATGTCGATGCTGTCGCACGCTCGGCCGCCGAAACCGGCTTGTTGCTGGTGGCCGATTGCGCGCCGGAAATGGCGTCGCTCGGCCATACCTTGATCTCGCGCTTGTATCAACGGCAGCCGCACACGCTAAAACAAGCGCCGCGCCTGATCGCCTATCCCAACCATCCGGTTCCGACCACGCATTTTTTAGCCAACCATTACTACCCCGGCGCGGAGCGCATCGCCGAGACGGTGCTGGAGTTATTGGATCGCCGGCCGCTACTAGACAGCGTCCGGCGGCAATTGCAATCCGATTTGGCCAAGGATCAGCCCGACCGCAGTTTCGTCGGCCCGTTTTAACTTATTCGAGAACTCGCCATGTCCAAACCTGAGCAAATCAACCGATTCGGCAATGCCGCAGTCACTTCCATCCCGGAAGACGCGCCGTTGTTCAACAAGCCCGGCCACAAGTTGCGCACCTCCAATCAGATCGTCGATCGCAGCGCGTTGTCGCAAGACTATCAGGTCATCGACACTAGCCAGTTAAGCCGTTTGCCGGGGCAGAAATTCAAGACCGTGTCGCACGACGGCCAGGAAGGCATCGTGCGCCTGGAGGCCGGTTGCGAACACGAGCCTTCGGTGCCCAACCAGTTCACCGGTCCCAGTTTTCGTACCCAGCGCGAACGCTTCCGCTTCGACGGCCACAAGATGATGCATCACTTGGACCGGGTGCAGGCTTGGCAAAACGGCCAGCGTTTCGCCCCGGTGCATATCGACATGGGTTTGACCAAGTTCTGCAATACGGCCTGCTTGTACTGCTATGCGGTGGTACAGAACATGACCAAAGGCGCGATGATAGGCCGCGAGGCGCTGCTAAATTTCGTGCGCGACTGCGGCAAGCTGGGCGTGCGCTCGTTGGGTTTCATTGGCGACGGCGAGCCGACGCTGAATCCGACTTTGTACGACGCGACCGTGTTGGCCGGCGAATTGGGCATAGACACCGCGATGGCGACCAACGGCATCGCCTTGGACATGGATCGCGCCCACGACCTGCTGAAAAACATGAGCTACATTCGCTTCAACCTGTCCGCCGGCACGCCGGAAGGTTTTCGCCGGGTGCATCAGTCGGTGGAAGGCAATTTCGACTTGCTGATCGCCAAGATCCGCGAACTGGTCAAAATCAAGAAAGAAAATAATTACAAATGCACGATAGGCCTGCAAATGGTCCTGATCCCCGAGTGCTTCGACGAAGTGCTGGCCGAAGCCAAGCTGGGTGCCGAATTGGGCGTGGATTACTTCGTCATCAAACATTGCTCGGATTCCGAATACAAGGAAATCGGCATCGACTACGACGCCTATCTTAACGTCAACGACCTATTGAAACAGGCCGAAGCGCTGAGCAACGAGCACTACGTGGTGCAGGCCAAATGGAACAAGATCAACGCCGCCGGCGAAACCAATCTGTACAAGGACGGCTACCGCAAATACGACCAATGCTTCGGTACGCCGTTTTTGTTGCAGATTTCCGGCAACGGCAAAATCTATCCGTGCGGACCGTTTTTCAACAAGGAACGCTTTTACATCGGCGATCTGCACAGCGATTCGTTCTACGACCTGGTCGCCAACAGCGAGCGCTACTGGCAGGTGCACAAAGATGTCGCCGAGTCGGTCGATGTACACAAAGATTGCGCGATCGGCTGCCGCCAGGATTATGTGAATAAGTTTCTGTGGGATTTAAAAAATCCGCCGGAACATATTAATTTTATTTAATATCGACCAAACCGGGGGCGCGATGAATCCAGTGAGCGAGACGCAAAGCCAACACGATTCGGCGAAGGATGCATTTTTTATGAATATAGAAGATGCCTACCTGACCGCGCTTAAACAAAATCCGGTGGTCGAAAACGGCCGGACTCGGCCGCAATATTGCTATTACGACGGTCCGCTCACCGACATTGTATTGCATAACTTTATTCAGGTACCCGCCGACAATTTTAGCGAATTCTTTTCGCATAATCATTTGCCGATACCTGAGTTAATTGCTATTTCGCACGAGGGCGTCGTGCATTTCAACGAGATGCCGGCCGATATTATCGACGAAATTCATCAGCAGCGTACGCAATATAAAGTCGTCGATTATATTCATGCGGACAGTTTTTTCGCCGATCCGTTATTAGCGTTAAATGTCGCCAAACAACGGAACCGAATTTATTGCGGACATCCGACGATAGACGGTTTGCAAATCTGTTATTACCGCGGGGAACTACCCGAGCACGGCATAGAAAATCTGCTGCATTTGGAATTGGATCAAGCCATCGAATTCTTCGTCGATACCGCTTACCGGTTGCCGACGAAAATCGAATTGCCCGACGAATTGGAAGACGAGTTAAAAACCTCGATTCGGAGCGGATTCGAGACGATCGTTAATGAAGTTAAACAGCAGCGGCGGACCTTGATTTCGCAATTGCTGGCGCAAGCGAAACAAGTAACCCCCAAATTCCACGACGGCGAGCCGCTGAAAATCATGTTGCCGTCGAGCCGACTGACCACGGTTATGCAATATTGCTCGCGGGCGGTCGCCAAGGCCTTCGAAAAGCGCGGATACCAAGTATGGTTTTACATGGAAGACGGGGAAATGGAAACCAATAACCTGATTAAGTTCTACCGAAACTATATCGAATTTAATCCCCACGTTATTTTTTACGTCAATCAATTAAACAATTTGGCGCTTAACGATAAGGTCACGCATATCTCTTGGTGGCAGGACAGCATGCCGCAAATTACCGAACATAAAGCCTTGCGTTGGCGAGGCAATGACTATGTGTTTTCGATTTCGCCGGTACTCGACCGCCATTTGGCGTTAACCGGTGCGAAAAATATCGTTCGCCAACATTTCGCGGTCGATGACGAGATATTCAATACCGATGGCGACATCGAGCGGCAAAACAAAGTGGTATTCGTCGGTAGTTCGTATCTCAACTCGGTCGATTTAAGTCGTCCGGAGCAGCGCGAAATTGTAGAGATTTTTATCGATAAAATAGATAACGGCGAGATTGTCACCGAGGCGATGGCCGGGGAAATCGCGGTACGCTTTGGATTGCCGCCCGCCTTCGTATTTTGGAATTTATTGCATTACGCAATACGCGATTATTCGGTGAAATGGCTGTGCGAATCCACGGCAATGCCAGTAGAAATTTACGGGCGCTACTGGGAGCAAGATCCCGATGTGGCCGCCCATTTCAACGGCGAGTTGAAACACGGCACGCAGGTTGCCGATGTGTATCGTTCGGCGCGTTACGCGCTGGTGTCCCATCCTTTCGAAATCAATTCCCAACGTTTGGCCGAAGCCGCGGCCTGCGGCTGCATTCCGCTGGTCTACGATTGCCGCGACGTGGCGGAAAAGCCGCACTGGGACGACGCCTGTTTGTTTTTTAAAACCCGTTGGGAATTGCTGGAGATATTAAAAACACAAGTCCGGCCGGCGCTTTCACCCACGGTTATTGCCGAACGGTTTACTTATACCGCAGCCGTCGATAACTTTATTAAACACAGCAATATCGGTGAACTTAGCCAAGCCAAGCAGAGCCGGATTTCAATGTTTGTCGGCCGCTAATCCAACCTGAAATGACGCCATGGCCGTTAGACCGGATTGCTATTTTCTCGATCTGAAATTGGCTTTGCTAGAAGCCGAGCGGCAAAACCGTTGCGTCGACGAAACCGGCGTGGAGCGCTTGCAATATTGTTATTACGACGGGCCGCTAAGCGATAGCCTATTGCCGAATTTAATTTATGTTTCGCAATATCAATTTAGTGAGTTTTTTGCGAATAACACGCTGCCGATACCGAAATACGTCGTCGACCAAGACGGTCGGGAGCATGATTTAACGGCCGATCCCGGCAATATGCTTGAAGAAATTCTGGTATTGCGAAACGCGGACAATCACCGGCCGAATCATAAGGATACCGACTTTTTTAATGCCTTGGAGGCCTTGAATACCGCAAAGCAACGCAATGTTCGGATTGCCGACGACGGTAGTACCGGTTTGCAGCTTTGCTATTACCACGGCGAAAAATTGGCAAGCGATTTGGAAAATCTGATCCATGTGGATTTGGACCGTATCCTGGAGTTTTTGGTATTCAGCCGATTGCGTTTGCCGGAAGAATTGCGAGCGGACCCCGAGTTAATGGCCGACTACCAACAGGTGCTGGATTCGGTGTTCGAAACCAGGGCGCAATTCACTGCTGAGTTGGAACGGCAAGCGCTGGATCAGCAACCGGATTTCGCCGCCGATCGGCCGTGGCGTGTTCTTATCTACGCGGCCAATTCTTCGTCGGTATTATGTCCACTGGCGGAAACGCTGGCTAAAAGCGGATACTCGGTGATGTTATATGTGGTTAGCGATACCCTGCATACGCTAAACAGGGTTGATGCGCTGAATCAATATGTCGAATTCCGCCCGCATATTCTGATTCAGGAAAATCAATTGGATAATGGTTTTCTGGCGGGTGATGTCATAAATGTTGTCTATTGGCTGGCTGACGATGTGGGATTCGAATCCTTGGCGTCGCTGCCGTTCAGAAAAAACGATTTTAATTATTGCCGGGCGGAAACCGTTTTTCAACATTTAAAACGTTGTGGAGCCGACAACGTTCTTCGGATCGAGCCGGAAGCCGACCAGTTGACTCTCCCGATACTGTGGTGTGGTTTCAATCATGCGCGGCCGAATTCGCGGCGCGAGATACTCGAGCCGCCGATCGTGCTGGAAGGACCCGCTGAGGAGATTAATCAATGCGCGGAACGCTGGTCCGGGAATTTGCAGGTTCTAAAACAATACAGGCCGACGCTCTATGAAAACCTCGGTGTTTATTTAACCGATCGCCGAATTAACGTATTTGTCGGCGAAGCCATCGCGGGCGAATTTTATTCGGTCGCGGTATTTGCCGGCGAGCAACGGCTTTACCAATTGGATTTGCCGAAAAAAGCCGAAAATGTTAGGAATATACGCGCCAACGCGAAGGTGGCTCAACGCTTTAGCGTGCCTTGTTACGGCTTGGCCGGCATCGGCGACGGTGGCGAATTAGCCGCGATATTTTCCGCCACATCGACACCGATCGCGGAAATGCCGAATCTAGAGATTCCGATTTATCTGGTCGATGCCGATTTCGGCGGCTTGCTGGCCACTATGTTAGTCCGGGATATTCGAGATGTGCTCGCCGAGAATAGAGTATGGTTGTGCTTTCAAGTGTCCGGTTTTAACGAGTTTGTCGCCGAATTGAACACTAAGCAATCGATTTTGCCGGAAGTGACGATGAATGTTAGCGCGACGGAAACCGAGTTTCAGCAAATTCGGCGCGCGGTGGACGAGGCCAGGGACTATAGAAGCGATTCTCACGCGGAATTGCTGGCGATAATCGACGATTACTATCGGCAAGTCAGTTTTGAAACTTGGCGCGACAAGTTTCAGAAAAACCAGGCAACGCCAATTCGAGTGATGGGCTTTGCATCGCGATTTACCAGCTTTTTGCAATATTGCATGCGGGACTTGCTGGACGGGTTTGCCAGAGCTGGCGCGGAAATTCAGATATCCACCGATACCGCCAATTTCCGCCGTAACGGCATGGAAAGTATCGTGGCGCAAATCGCCGAGTTTAAACCGGATCTAATACTGTCCATCGATCATTTTCGGCACGAATTTGCCGGCTTGCCGGAACCGGTGCCGTTCGTCAATTGGATACAGGATATGTTGCCGTCGATCACCCAAAATCGCCGCGCCGTCAAATTCAGGGATTTTACCTTCGTATTTTCCAAGGATTGGTTGGCGATGAATAGCAATCCATTATATGCCAGTTTTCCGGTCGAATATTTACCGCTCGGCTTTAACGACGCCTATTATTATCCGATCCAAAACCGCGCATACCAATACGACTTCTTGTTTATTACCCATTTGATCGATCCGGCCAAAACGCTGGCGCCATTCCGGTTCGGCGAGGGAGGTTTTGAGAGTTACGATTCGACCGAAGCGAGTTTGATGAAAGAGCGTAAACTGCCAGCCGAGCTTTTATTCAGGATATATCAGGTTATTTTAGAATATACCGATCAGTTGCCGATCGATCAATTTCACCGCTTTTGTCTAGATAATCAAATCGGTAAATTTAAGTTGGTGGAACAATTATTGGGCGACCACGGTATAACCATCACGATTGACGTTATTAATCAATTAATGGCCGGCAGCGGCAGTCGATTCCATTATCACTATTTAACCGAAATGAAAACCCGGCCGATCTCCGCATTGCTCGATGCCGGGCTGAATATCGAGTTGGCGCTATACGGTAGAAATTGGGATAAACTTGCCAAGTTTTCGCCTTACGCGCACGGCGTCGCCGAAAACGGCGAAAATATCAACGAATTAATGAATCGCTCTAGGATTTGTTTTAACGGCAGTCCAGGCACCAGTTTGCACATGCGCGCGCTGGAAATCATGGCGGCGGGTTGTTTTATGCTGTCCCGGCGTATTTACAAGGATGCCGCGCCGCTGTCGGAATATTATTCCGACGATGAGGTGGCTTATTACGCGGATGAAAAAGACTTGATCCGGCAAGTCGAGTTTTATCTGCATAACGAGGGCGCCCGCGCGGAAATCGCCGACAAGGCTTATCGAAAAACCTTGAGCTTGTTTTCCTATCGGAGTATCGCGGAACGTATTCGAGATTCCGTTGCACTGCGCTTGTCCGAGCCTGTTTAACTGCTAAATCAGGAATACGCTATGTTAATGAGTCGGACCGAGTTCAAGCAAATGCTGGGCATACGCACGTTACCCAGTCTACATTTGGAAGTGTCGTTGGGCTGTAATATCAGTTGTGCGATGTGTACGTTTCACGATGACTTGAAGAAATTCCGGTGGATGCCAGCCGATCGGCTGAAAACCGTAACGCAAGGTTTTGATGGCTTTGGCTTGGTGCATATTGGTGACGGTAGCGAACCGCTGATCAATCACGATATTTTCGAAATTATCGCTTATTTACGGACGCAAGATATTCCGGTATCGCTGCAAACCAATGCCAAACTGATTCGTAATGCCGGTGATGCCGAAAACTTGGTTAGGTCCGGTTTAACCTTGTTGTCGATTTCGTTCGATGGTGTCACCGATGTCACCGTCAAAAAAATCCGCGGGGGGTTGGGATTCTCGGAGATCGCCAGAGCCATAGACTTAATCAACGAAGCGAAACTTCGTTTGGGATCGGACACCCCCTATCTGGCGTCGAATGCGGTCGCGATGCGTTGCAATCTCGACGAGCTTCCGCAACTTGCGGCTTATTTGTTAGATCATCAATTTCGCAGTTTCAGGGTCGGTTTTCTGGAGTTACGCAAACCCAACGATCAACTGGTCGGAGAATTGTTAATCTACGAAAAGTTGAGAGCTTATCAGGTAGTAAAAGAGATTAAATCGATTATTGAGGCCCACCAAAATAGCATGAGTTTTAATGACGGGTTATTCGATACGGACAACAGCCAATCACGCCGAGATACTTGCACCGGCTATAAGGACCGGTTTTATGTCGATTGGTCAGGGGCAATGACAACCTGTTACGGTAAGAAATATTTAGGAAATATTTTTGAACAAGGCTTGAGCGCATTGATTCTGTCCGACGAGTACAAAGGCTACGTTCGGGAAGTGACGGCGCCAAATAACTCGACCTGCGCGTTGTGCCGGTTTTGCGAGGTGATGAGCTTCGATAGGATATCCGATCATTTCGGCCGCCGAGCAGTGGATCACTATTCGATGGACGCAATTATTCAGTCTATTGAGTACGCGAATCAAGGCGGCGAAGTTCGAGAATTCTGGTTGGCTCAATCGGCTTTGGCTTAGTCTCGTTACGCTTTCTAGGGCAATCGGTTTTTGAATAACATTTCGATTTTCTTGCCCAAGGATACGGCTTTTTATCGACAGCTGTACTCGCATTTGTCCAAGGCGTTTTTGCAAGCCGGGTTTAGCGTCAGTGGTTTATGCCGGGTTCTTGACAATCAGGAGATGTCGGATTGGGTAAAGTCGTATCGGCCGAAGTTTATATTCGAAATGAATCGGGTCAAAAACGAAATACCGGTGCTGCACGAGTTAAAAATTCCGCATATCACATGGATAGTCGATTTCCAAGGCCGTAACGAGCACTCGATTTTAGGTAGCGATATCACTTATTTTTTCGATTCCGGATGGGACGATAATTACTCGACCGGCGGGTTTCAAGATTGGTTACCGCCAGGCACCTGCGTCGATACCTATCGGCCGATCGACGAATATCTGCCGACTATCGAGTTCAGTTTTATCGGCCATATTCCTTTACCATGGAGCCAAGCGGAATTAAATCGACCGATTATTGGCGAAGGCGCTGTCGATACCGGTATGCTTTTCGGCGAGTTGCTGGAGATTTTTAACCGACGTATGAATGAAATCAGCTATTTCGGTCAAACGCATGCGTCCTTGTTGAATATTATCGATAATATCGTTTTTCAACGTTCGGGTTTTCATGTCGAATTAACACTGGATATGCGTTACGATTTTTTGGAACGGGTAAAGCGCGTTAAAAATCGCACACAGATCATCGCGTTTCCACTGTCGAAAACTCGGTCTGTGGCCATATACGGTTCGGAACACTGGCGGGCCTGGCCGGAGTATCAAGGGTATTATCGATATTATATCGATGACCCGACTGAGTTAAACAGAGTGCATCAAATTAGCCGGTTTAATTTGCACGACGGGGTTGGCTTTCATTTTCGGGCCATCGATTGCATGGCCTCCGGCGGATTGTTGTGCTGGTATAATGAAAACTCCGGCGATAAGTACAACCGCTTGGGCTTGGACCCGCACAAGCGGCGCGGTTTACATAGTTTCTTCGATAATTCCAGACATTATGTCGAATTTTTGTGGCACCAGTTTGATGAGGCTTATGCGCATGCCTTGGCGCTTGATTATCGGCACGGCAAGCAGCGCCTGGAGACCATCGACCTTATCCGACAGAATCATACTTGGCGACATCGGGTCGAAAAAATTGTTCGTGATTTTAACGCCTTATAATCCGCGCTTGGCGTCGTGACGGATATTAGCGTTTCGGTGTTTTTCCCGCGTGACAATGCTTGGTACCGCCATCTGGCCGGCCAAATTGCCGGCGGATTCGCCGGCCGCGACGTTCGCCTATCCTGGCATTGCGGCCCGTTGAACGAGGCGGAAATGCTAGCCTGGATCAAGGAGCGCGGTACGCGCGTTATTTTCGATATGAATCGGCCCAGAAGCGATTTGCCTTACTTGCCGGCCGATATTGTCCATATTTGTTGGATCGTGGATTTTAACGGCAGGCCGATCAATGACTTTCACGGTAGCGAGATCACTTATTTATTCGGCCCCAAGTGGCTGGAAAAATACCCGCACCGCGCTTTTCATCGTTGGTTTGGACCCGGCGCGTGTCCCCAAAGCTACTGCCCGAGCGGCACCGAGCTGGCGAACCGCGCCGCGTTCGTTGGACATATTCCGCGGCCTTGGCGGCACGAGGAATTGGCAAGGGACATTTCCCAATCCGGCCCGCCATTAAAGTTTGGCGAGTTTCTGCCGCATATAGAACAAGCCTTGCTGGAAAATCGGGCGAGTTTGAAAGTGCATGAAGACTATATGCGCTTGCTCTCGGATTTGGCTTTGGCGCTATTCGGTGTCGAGTTGCGGGCGGATCGGACCTTGGAATACGACATGACCGGCCGGCTGATACGGCTGGTGAATCGTCGGGAGTTACTGGATGCGCTGGTCGATTTGAAATTGCCGCTGGACATTTACGGTCCGGAAAATTGGCGCGATTGGCCGGCTTATCGCGATTATTACCGGCGTTTTTTGAATGATCCTGGCGATATGCGAGCGGTATACGAGTCGTCCATGAATTTCCATGAGGGAAACGGCATGCATTTTCGAGTTGTGGACTGTATGGCGTCGGCCGGTTTGATATTTGTTCGAAAAGGCGAATACGACGAGAAACCCGGCGGAATTAAAACCTTTTTTACGCCAGGTGAGCATTATATCGAGTTCGATATCGACGATTTATCCGATAAGGTGGAGTTTTACCGCGACAATCCACAGGAGGCGAATCGAATCAGAAATAATGCCGCACAAGAAATTCTGAACCATCACACCTGGCGGCATCGCGTCGATTCTATTTTCAACGATTTAAAAACGATAGGCTATTCGTCCGTGTAATTCGATGAATATTCAATTTACCTTACCCTAGTTCCGGGATCGCCATTGTTCCAAATTAACGAATCCAGTCATGTGTTTTATGTGCTAGCTTGGGGATATGCCGGCGACCATTGGTTTAGTTGGTTTGCCAAGGCTTTAAACGCACATCCGGAAATATTCGCGCTGATGGCCCACGAAGGCTCGCGACCGAAATATTTAGCCGAGCGTAGCCGATCCGAACGTCCGCCGCTGGACGCCTTCACGGCATTTTTGGAAGATATGGGTACCACCTATCAAGCGATCGGGGATTGTTGGTCGTATCGGCCTTGGCATTTTCGTGAGGTGATCGACCAATATATCGATAAAATTCCGTTGCTGTTTCTGGCTCGCCATCCCTACGCCTGGCTGGAGTTTTACGTAAGTTGGCGGGCCGGTAACATGCGCATGCCGGACGGCAGTTTCGGACCGATAGATCACGAATGGTCGATAGCTCAACACGATTATTTCAAAGAGTTGGGGCTTAAAGCTTATCGAAAAGACGATGTCGAAATATGGTCGGCCTATCAGGGTATGTATCAATTAAATCGTCACCGGGTCGATATCGATACCCGCATCCGCCGGGTTGCCTTGGAAAGTTTGGTGACATCGCCGCAACGTTTCGCGGAGATTGTGGCGTATTTAACCAAGAATCGCGTCGAGTTTTCCGACGCCTTATTAGCCTATATTTATCGCTGGGTTTACCGGCCGTTTCGCGGCGAGGCGCGGGTGTTGGCCAAGCCGGATAATCTGTATCGGGCTTGGCCGGACTGGAAAAAATTGGCGTTCGAGCGGATTGTCGAACCGCAAACCCTGGCGTTTTACAGCGATATAGGCGGGTATGAATACTTTAAATAAGTCGGATTCGCCTATTGTGGTTGGAACGCCATTGAAATGCGGCACGTGGATGATACGCCAAATCATATCCGGCATGACCGGGCTAACGTGGTTCGAGCCGGCGCTGGTTAAAGGTATCGATCCGAGCGACCCGGCGAATATCGTATTTAAAACCGACGCCTTTTATTCGTGGCATTTCGTGCCGGTAGCGGAAGTTCAGCGAAAACTCATCGAAAACGGTGCGCGCAGTATCTTTGTGGTCAGGAATATCTATGCGATGACCTTATCGATGTACCATCATTTTGCCGATAATATCGACTGGGAAATTGGCCGCGGTGCCAATAAGTCCGACTTCTTCGCGAGTTTGAGCAAGGATGAAGGCATTTCCAGGATTATTTGTCGCAGGCAGTCGGATGGTTTTAACTGGCAGGGTATCGGCGGGCAATTATTTCAAATGCAAAAAATGCTTGAGTTCGCGGCGGCCGGGTCAGCTTTAATATTGACCTTCGAACAATTGGTCGAAGATAAAGCGGTTTGCGTGCGGCGATGCGCCGAGTTTTTAAGCTTGGAGTTGACCGAACAACAAGTCGAGGCTATTTGTCTGGATTCGGCGTTTTCGACGATGCAAAAAAAAGCCGAAAGCGACGGCGGCGGCTCGCATTTTAGAGCCGGCTTGACCAAGGGGTATTTCGATTCGATTTCCGCGGAGAATAAAGAGCTGATTCAGGAACAACTAGACCGCTCCGCGCCGGAATTAGCCGGATATGCCGCCAAATTGGGCATTCCGTTTATCACCGACTGGCATAATGGATACGAATGGGCGTGAGAAGCGATTTTTTTGAAGAGATATTTTTCTCGTCTTTCGAGAAATTGACTGTCGTTAGCGAAGAGGCTAAGGATGTGCTCGGCGGCTCGTCTATCGAATTATTAAAAGAAGAGGGTATCAATCATCAAGTTATCAAACAGTGTTACGGCCTATTGCCGGAAGAATCCGAGCCTAAAAACCGGCGTTGGTTAATCGATGGGGTTTCCGGACTCAGTATTGCATTATTGCAGGCGTTGAAACCGCTGCATCAGAATCTGGGTGTGTTGAGTGCGTCCCATCGGTCCAATACCTTCATGGGCACCCCGGTGGTGCGCGAGATCGGCGACGGCGATATATTGGTAAACGACGTATTTTCCGGCGAACGGCTGGGCCGGCAATATGTTTCGTTGCTCGTACAACATCGCCGGACATTGCAATCCGCCTTGGAGCAGGCAACCGGTCACGATGGCTCGGTCATCGTTTTCGCGGCGAAAAAGGTTTATTTCAATCAATTGCGGCTGAGCAAGGTATTGCGCGACTGCGGCTATAAAACCGTGGCATTGGTATTCGACCAAAATATGGTTAAACATCAAGCCGGTTTCTTCGACGATATTATTTATACCGATTTTATCAGTTTTTTAATGCTGTTAAACTCGGTCGATAGAAAACTATTGCTGCATACTCAGGGCTGGCTGTTTCGATATCATATTCCGGTGTTGATCGATACGTATAAGCCCAAGCATTGTCGGCAGATTATCGAGATTATGGACAGCCAATCGTTTTACCTGCCGGAGGCCACCGTATCGAAAATTCCCGATACGATGAAAATGGCCTGGGGCGAAAATGTCATCGAAAACCATCAATTGCAACTGGCCTGCGAACATTATATTGTTCACCATGCCGACGGCGTGATTTTTAATGGTGACGACGAATATCGGCGGCCCTTGGTCAAGCGCGATTCGCCGCATTTACGGAACAAGCATTTGGCGTTCCCGGCCTTACCGGTCAAGGATTTCTTCCACGCCTCGAATATTGTTAATCAAGAAAAAAGGCTAGTGTTTGTTGGGGGGGTGCCACCGTTTTCAGCGAATAGGCCGCATGAATTATTTGGGGACTCGCAGTTGCTGGGACTGGTGATGAAGTTAATCGCCAGGGGATGTTATCTGGATATTTACAATAATCCGTTGATCGCCGCCGAGGAGGAGTACGCCAAGTTATATCCCGATTTTATCGAGTTAGCCAAGCGCCACCGCAATTTCAATTTTTTTATCGGCGATATGCCGCAACATATCAATCAAAAAATCGCCCATTACGATTTCGGTTTAATGGTTTACGATTTTGGCGGTATTTATACCGGCGATTTGCATTTCAAACATTTGATTCCGACCAAGTTGTTTAATTATTTGGAAGCCGGATTACCGGTTTTGGTAAGCGATCGCTTTAGCGCGGTTTGCAGTATCGTTAAGGAATACCGGATTGGCGTGATTATTAATCAACGCGAAATCGAGTTTTTGCCTGAGATTATCGAGATGTTGGATGTGGCCGAGCTGAAGCGGAATGTCGTGGCGGCCCGCGAGGAATTGCAAATGCATAACAATATTCATCGATTGACCGGCTTTTACGAACAAGTGATGGCCTGAATGGCGGTTTTTTTAATTTTGCGGGTTCGCGGGTTGCCGGACTGATGTCGATCTCCACGCTGATCGTCGTGCCGGCCCGCGCCGGTTCCAAGGGTTTGCCGGATAAAAACATCCGGCGGCTGGGCGATAGGCCGCTGCTGGCGTGGACCGCCGGAGCCATCGCCGAGGCGGACTTGCCCGATTGCTTGAGTATTCTATCGACCGATTCCGAGCAGTATGCCCAGATCGGCCGGCAATACGGTTTGCCGGCGCCGTTCATCCGGCCGGCGGCCTGTGCGACCGATAGCGCGTCTGCGTTGCAAGTCGCGCAACATGCGTTGGGATGGTTTCGCGATCAATACGGTTATTTGCCCGAGCGGCTGATGTGGCTGCAACCGACTTCGCCGTTTCGTTCGCCGGGTGCACTTCGGCAAGCCGCGCGGATGATGGCGGAACCGGATGTCGATGCGGTCGTGGGTTGCAAGGAAATCCATCGCGACCCGACCACGCTGTTTCGCGCCGACGACGGCTATCTGGTGCCCTTGGACAGTCGGCAACCGACTCAGACCAGCCGGCAACAAAGTCGTCCATTGCTAACCCCGAACGGGGCGATGTATCTATGCCCCAGCGAATATTTGCTGGCACGGCTATCCTTTTATCCGCCCAACACCCGGCCGTTAATCATGAACGCGGTGCAAAGCCTGGACATCGATACCGAGGAAGACTGGGCCATCGCCGAGGCGTTTATTAAACAAGGTTTGGTATGAACAAAGTGCTAGTGACCGGCGCCGACGGCTTCATCGGCTCGCATTTGACCGAAATGCTGGCGGCGCGCGGCTGCGAGGTGCGGGCGCTGGCCCAGTACAATTCCTTTAACAGTTGGGGCTGGCTCGACGACGCGGCGTGCAAGAACGACATCGAAGTGGTGTGCGGCGACGTGCGCGATCCGGCGTTCTGCCGGGCCATTTGCCGGGACATCGACACGGTGTTTCATTTGGCCGCGTTGATCGCGATCCCGTATTCCTACCAGGCACCGGACAGCTATGTCGATACGAATATTCGCGGCACCTTGAACATCTGCCAGGCCGCCCGCGATGCCGGCGTACGCCGGGTGATCCATACCTCGACCAGCGAGGTTTACGGCACCGCGCGATACGTGCCCATCGACGAAAAACATCCCTTGCAACCACAATCGCCGTACAGCGCTTCCAAGATTGCCGCCGACGCGATGGCGATGAGCTTTTTCAACGCCTTCAATCTGCCGCTGACCATCGCCCGGCCGTTCAATACTTACGGTCCCCGCCAATCGGCCAGGGCGGTGATTCCGACCATCATCACCCAAATCGCCGCCGGCAAAAAGCAAATCCAGCTGGGCGACGTTTCGCCGACTCGCGATTTCAATTATGTCGAAGACACCTGCCGAGGCTTCATCGCGCTGGCCGAATCGGATAGTACCATCGGCGAGACGGTCAATATCGGCTCGAATTTCGAAATCTCGGTCGGCGATACCCTGAATTTAATCAAATCCATCATGGCCAGCGACGTCGAATTTCTGGTGGACGAACAGCGTTTGCGGCCGGAGAAATCGGAAGTCAATCGGCTTTGGTGCGACAACGCCAAGCTGAAGGCCTTGACCGGTTTTGCGCCGCAAGTCGGTTTGGAGGAAGGCTTGCGCCGGACCGTGGCTTGGTTTAAAGAGGCCGACAATCTGAAAAAGTACAAAACGGACATTTACAATGTTTGAAGGTTTGGTCGGTTTCGTGCGGGAGATTTACCAAACCGACGCCTTCATCCCGCTGCACGAGCCGCGTTTCGGCGGCAACGAAAAGCGCTATTTGAACGACGTGATCGACAGCACCTTCGTGTCCAGCGTTGGGCCCTATGTCGGGGAATTCGAGCGCAAGATTGCCGAATTCAGCGGCGCCAGACACGCTGTCGCCACCGTCAACGGCACCGCCGCGCTGCATATCGCCTTACTGCTGGCCGGCGTCCGGCCGGGCGACGAAGTGGTCACCCAGGCCGCGACCTTTGTCGCCACCTGCAACGTGATCGCCTATTGCGGTGCCGAGCCGGTGTTCATCGATATCGAAGCCGCGACCTTGGGCTTGGCGCCGGCCGCGCTGGCCGAATTTCTGGAACGAGGCTGCGAGCGGCGGGCCGGCGTTGTTTACAACAAAACCAGCGGCCGGCGCATCGCCGCCTGCTTGCCGATGCATAGCTTCGGCCATCCTTGCGACATGGCCGGCTTGCTGACGGTTTGCGACGGTTACGGAATTCCCGTGGTGGAAGACGCGGCGGAGGCCTTGGGCAGCCGCATCGGCGAGCGCCATTGCGGCACCTTCGGCCGGCTCGGTGTGCTTAGCTTCAACGGCAATAAAATCATCACGACCGGCGGCGGTGGCATGATTTTGACCGACGACGACGATCTGGCCCGGCAGGCCAAGCATCTGACCACCACCGCCAAACTTGCGCACGCCTGGAAGTTCGAGCACGACCAAATCGGGTACAACTACCGGATGCCGAATCTGAATGCCGCGTTGGGTCTGGCGCAACTGGAACAATTGCCGGCCTTCGTCGACAGCAAGCGGGCGCTGGCCGGGCGTTATCTGGATTGGGCGCGCGCCAACGGCGCCGAGATTGTCCAAGAGCCGGCCGGCGCCCGCTCCAATTACTGGCTCAATGCGCTGTTACTGGACGATGCCGCGCAACGCGACGCGTTTCTGGAATACAGCAACGCCCACGGCGTGATGACCCGGCCGTTGTGGACCTTGATGCCCGACTTGCCGATGTACCGGCATTGCCGAACCGACGGTTTGAGCCAATCGCGGCGCCTGGCGGAACGCTTGGTCAATCTGCCCAGCAGCGTGGCGATCTGATGGCCGCGCGTAAAATTTGCGTCGTCACCGGCTCGCGGGCCGAATACGGCTTGCTGTATTGGCTGCTCAAGGAAATTCAGGCCGATCCGGATTTGACATTGCAATTGGTCGCGACCGGCATGCATTTGTCGCCGGAGTTCGGCTTGACTTGGCGGCAAATCGAAGCCGACGGTTTTAGCATCGCCCGCAAGGTGGAAATGCTGTTGTCGTCGGACACGCCGGCCGGCATCAGCAAGGCGATGGGCCTGGGCTTGATCGGCTTTGCCGATGCGTTCAGCGAGCTGAACCCGGACATCGTGGTAGTGCTTGGCGACCGCTTCGAGATTTTCGCCGCCGCGCAGGCGGCGATGAACCAGCGGATTCCGATCGCCCATATTCACGGTGGCGAACTCAGCGAGGGCGCGGTCGACGACGCCATCCGCCACGCCTTGACCAAACTGTCGCATCTGCATTTCACCGCCGCCGAAGTCTACCGGCAACGGGTGATTCAACTCGGCGAACAGCCGCAGCGGGTGTTTAACGTCGGCGCGCCGGGTTTGGACAATACCGCTCGGCTGCCCTTGCTGGATCGCGCCGGGCTAGAACAAGCCATCGATTTTAAATTTGCCGAGCGTAACCTCTTGGCGACCTTTCACCCGGCAACCTTGGAAGCCGAAACCGCCGCCGAACAATTTCAGCAGTTGCTGCAAGCCTTGGACGCGTTTCCGGAGGTTCGCGTCATTTTCACCTACAGCAACGCCGACGCCGGCGGCCGGGTCATCGCCGGGTTGATCGAAGACTATCGGGCGCGCTGGCCGGAGCGGGTCGCGGCCTTCGTCTCGCTCGGTTCGTTGCGCTATTTGTCGGCGATGCGCCATGTCGACGCGGTGGTCGGCAACTCGTCCAGCGGTATCCTGGAAGCGCCGGCGTTCAAGATTCCGACCGTCGACATCGGCGACCGCCAACGCGGCCGGCTGTGCGCCGCCAGCGTATTGCATTGCCCGCCGCAAGCCGAAGCGATCCAAGCCGCGTTGGAAAAAGTTTGGTCCGGCGAACTGGCCGAAACCCTGGCGAATTTGCACCAACCCTACGGCACCGGCGGCGCGTCGGCCCGGATCAAGGACTTGCTCAAGCGCAGCGATCTTGACGATTTGCTGAAGAAGCGGTTTTACGATATTGGGGAATAAACGGCGGGGAGTGCGCTGCCGGCTTCGGCTCCGCCGCCAGCGCATCCATTCGGTTTGAGCGTCGGGCGGAATGGTGTTGCCGACAGGTGGAGTGGTTGGCCCGTGCGCCAGGCAAAGGGATAGCGAAATCCGGCACAAGGTATTTGCAAATTGAGGTTGGAAAGCAACCCGCCGAACAATACCATTGGATCGAATCATAGGGTTGGAATTCGGTTTTCGGGAAAGAATCGGTTTAGTTGGGTACGGCATGATCGTTTTGTCTCGAGGTATATGAGGCAACCGACAAGAGTTATCCAATGACAAGGGGTTAGTCAATTGCCGGCAGTAGGATGGGTAGAGCGAAGCGAAACCCATCAATCGAAGCGCCGATAAATCAGATATGACAGAATATCGCCGATCCATACCATTTGGACTTTGCCGGAAGGTGACGATGATTTTAGTTATCGCTGGCGGCTGATTTACGTTGAAAAAGGCGAACGAATTTCCAAAAGCCGTGAACGCAAATAGAAACGCGGACGACTTCGGCAAACGTGGCATTCTCCCGGAAAATTGGGCGGCCGACATATATTCTGAATTGGATTTGGCGTATTCGATGGTATTTTTGATGGGTTTCGGCTAGCGCCTCTACCCATCCTACGAGCTGGCTGTACAGATGAAAAATGCTTTTTGCCGTATCCAGACCCACCACGTTATTATTCATTTCGGACTCCTCGTCGCTCCGTTTAAATTCTCTGGTGCAGTATGACCCCGCTTGGGGTGGGGAGGAGTCCATGTCATCATCCTACGAGCTGCATGCGATCCATAGCATGCTCACGCATGATCAGCCATTCGATAACACACGGTTTTATGCCATCCCTGAATCGATCATCGCTGAGTAAAAGATGATGAAATTTGTTGCTTTTGAACAGAGTATCTACGGCCCTCCGTACATAAATAATGAGGAAAAAAATGAATCATGTGCTAAGTAATGCTGAGCAATATTCGAAGCTTTGGGAAAGCGAATCTGATTTTCTTGAGGCTCATGGTATTTATGAACAGCTATCTAAAATAACGCCTGATGGAAACGCTATTGAATTTGGTTGTGGCATTGGAAATAGCACGCGTCATCTATCCACCGGACGCAATGTGCTATCTTTAGATAATAATCCTCACCTGATTAAGATGGCAACAAAACACATTAATGAGGCTGGAAACAACGCAAAGATACACAAATGCGATTTTTTTGATCTTAAAGCAAGCGACAAGAGAGCTATCAAAGATTTTAATCCTGCTGTTATTGTTGGGTGGTTTATTGGTTCGCACGGAATCGATATATTTAAGCACACTGATGAAGAACCGGATGAACTAACGAAATCAAAGCTATACCGAGAAAAAATAGAAGATATCATCGTATCGTCTGATGTATGTTTGGCATCGGTGGATTATATTCACTTGGTCAATCGCGGTGCCTTAGTTGTTGGCTTTTCCGATACTGAATACTTCAAACACACAAAAGATGACTACGATACGTACGTCTTTGGAAAAATAGGCTTCGAGGTTGTTGACGTAAAAAATTTTCATTGGCCTAGAGAAGGTAGCGAATTCCAATACGGCGCAGCATTCAACCCGAACTTGGCACAGGGCGAAACCATTCCTGCCATTACGTCCATAGTGGCTAGAAGAGTGAAGTAACCCCTATAAGTCAACGCAGTGGACACCGTACCAGCATCGCTGATTTTCAACATTGAGCGACTGCTCTGAGACCACACTTTCCATTGGTTTCAAAAGCGTGACGGTCGGCTATTGGCCGATAGTTCTCTGTGGCAGGCGAACTGGTACTATCGACCCGTTGCGGGCATTCACAATATTTTACCAATTACGGAAAACGTGTTTATTGCCGACATTCGGTGAAGAAAGAATATAAAAACATTAGAGTTGCTTTATAAAGGAAGTCCTATGTCATTTGAAAAGACAAATCATCACTATGTGCCCCAGTTCTGGCAGAAAAAGTTCAGGGACGATAAAAATACGCTCTATGGGCTTAAAGGATCGAAAATTGATGTTGTATCACCAAAAAATGAAATGAGAGGAGATTGGATTTATACTGTTTTTGACAACCACTGGAATCCATCTGATGAAATTGAGAATGGTCTTGGGAAACAAGAAACTAAGATAGCTGCGCTATATACTAAATTAATTACGGGTGGATATCAGCCAACACCAATTGATAGAGATGAGCTTTGTTCAGCATTAGCATTACAGGCTTGCCGTCATCCCGATATACTGGGAAGAGTACCTAAGAAGGCAATCGAGCTTGGTGAGCTATTGACTCAGGTACATGACTTAGATTTTGAAGAATTTAAGATTAAAGCTATCACTATCGGTGTTGATGCCTCAGAAATTGACAGCATATACAAAGAAGCGCAGGCAGTACCAAAAGATAATTTGCTAAAAGAATTTAAAATTCTTGAAGGTTTATCGCCACAAGACCCACAACTTCCTGTCCAGGACGCATTAAAAGCAAAAGAAAATATTTGTAGAAGTTTGCTTAATATGGACTTGACTTTGCTTGATGCCCCTCAAGGTTTGGAGTACGTTCTGGGCGATACACCTCTTCCACAAACAGACTTGTCTCAAGGATTTAGTGTTCCATTATCAAAATTGGTGGCAGTCAAGGCTCAACCCTCGACAAGTCCCCAAAACACAATCATAAGGCGTCAAGCGAGCCAACAAGAACTCGAGGAAATAAACAAAGCGCAGTGGGAGAATGCATTAGAGATAGTGATTGCTTCAAGCAAAGTCACTTTGGAAGCACTCCAAAATCAAGTAAAATTCCAAAAATTCTAGCTAAAAACTGCTTCTTTCGTAGGGGTTAGGACCATATGAGTTGCTGAACAGCGTGAAGCGCATCGTTCGCGATTGTTGCGGCTCGTAAACTCACCACACTCTGCGCGTGCTTTTCGCTAGACACTTGCCATTGGAATTTTTGTTTCGTTAGGCGGCCATTGGCCGGTAACGAACATAACTCCCATCCAACTTTTGCACATAATGGCTGTTTGGAAGCATTACTAATCCAACAAAGTTTTGCTCGCTACGGTGATATTTAAATATTAGCTACGTTCTAATTTCCAACCTTAGAATGCAAATGGCCGGTATTTTTCCGGGTTGCATCGAATTCAAACCAAGTGGATCTGTCGGCATCCAAATACTTAAAACCAGTCCAAGCTGTTGGCGTCCTTGCTGGTCGGCAACCAGCCGCTCGGCATGTCGTCTTTCAAGGCCACGCCGGAAAGTCCGCGCCGCAGCGCTTGCGCGCTCAGATAAGCCAGTTTGATCGCGGCGGCTTCGTAAGCCAGGCCTTGAGGAGGGCGAATGTTGGATAGGCAGTTGCGATCGGCGTCGGTATTGCCGAGTCGCGGCGCGTGGGTTAGGTAAATGCCCAAGCTGTCGGCGGCGCTTAAGCCGGGGCGTTCGCCGACGATGATGACGGCCAGTTTGGCTTGTAGCCGCTCGCCGATTTCGTCGGCGACGGCGACTCGGGCTTCCGGCACCAGACAAATCGGAGCCAGACTCAGGCCGGACGAGCGGTAAGCGGCTATGATCGCTTGCAATAAGCCGAAGCCGTGGCGTTCGACCGCGGTCGAAGACAGGCCGTTGCTGACGATCAGCGCGACGTCGGAGCCGGTCGGGTTCAGAGTCGCGAGTTGGGCGCGGCTGTCTTCGGTCAGGCGCCTGCCCAAGTCCGGTCGGCGCAAATAATCGGCGCGATCCGTAATCGGCGTGTTCAGTACCAGAACCGGCCAGCCGGCATTGGCGACCGCATCGGCATAGGCGCGAACCGCCCACGGTCGATGCACCGCGTCCCGAGCCGCGGCGTGGGCGGTGTTGAATTCCAGTTGCGCCGAGGTTGGCAGCGCGCAGCCGGCCCGGCCCAATGCGATGCGAGCTTGGGTGTAGCGGCGCAGTTCCCGCCAGGGATCGCTCATGCGGTCAGTTCGCCGCGAAACTGGCCGAGTAGCCGGGACGCGTCGCGCCGGCCGGCCAGACGGTTGTTGTCGAAGATGCCCTGGTTTTCCAGCCAGGCCTCGAATTCCGGCGCCGGCCGAAGGCCCAGTGCATCGCGCAGATACAGCGCGTCGTGGAACGAGGTGCTTTGGTAGGCCAGCATCACGTCGTCGGCGCCGGGTACGCCCATCACGAAATGGCAGCCGGCAACGCCGAGCAAGGTCAGCAAGGTGTCCATGTCGTCCTGGTCCGCCTCGGCATGATTGGTGTAGCAAATGTCGCATCCCATCGGTAGGCCGAGCAGTTTGCCGCAAAAATGGTCTTCCAGACCGGCGCGGATAATCTGTTTGCCGTCGTACAAGTATTCCGGGCCGATGAAGCCGACCACCGAATTGACCAGCAGCGGATCGAACTCGCGGGCGACCGCGTAGGCGCGGGCTTCGCAGGTTTGCGCATCGACGCCGTGGTGGGCGCCGGCGGACAATGCGCTGCCCTGGCCGGTCTCGAAGTACATTAACTGGCTGCCGATGCTGCCGCGCCGTTGCGCATCGGCCATTGCCTTGGCTTCGCGCAACAGCGCCAAATCCACGCCGAAGCTGCGATTGGCCGCTTCGGTGCCGGCGATCGACTGAAACACCAGATCGACCGGCGCGCCGCGTCGCATCAGTTCCATTGTGGTGGTGACGTGAGCCAATACGCAGGCCTGGGTCGGGATTGCGTAGCGCTGGATGATGCCGTCGAGCATCTCCAGCAAGGCGCGGACGTTGTCCAGGCTGTCGGTGGCCGGGTTGATGCCGATCACCGCGTCGCCGCTGCCGTACAGCAAGCCGTCCAGAATGCTGGCGGCGATGCCGCGCGGGTCGTCGGTCGGATGGTTCGGCTGCAGCCGGGTGGATAGCCGGCCCGGCAGTCCCAGGGTATTGCGAAACCGGCTAACAACCCGGCAGCGGCGGGCGACCGCGATCAGATCCTGGTTGCGCATGATTTTGCTGACCGCGGCGACCATTTCCGGCGTCAATCCCGGTGCCAGCGCTGTCAAGTCGGTTTGGCCGGTCAGCAGCCAATCGCGGAATTCGCCGACCGACAAACCGGCGACCGGCGCAAACGCTTGCGCGTCGTGGCGCTCCAAGATCAGGCGCGAGACTTCGTCGCATTCTGGGTCGATCAGCGGCTCTTCTAAAAAGCGTTGCAGCGTGACTTCGGCCAGGCAACGCTGGGCGGCGGCCCGTTCGATTTCGGAATCGGTGGCCAATCCGGCCAATTCGTCGGCCGCCCGGCGCTGCGATGCCTTAGCCATCAACACCCGCAGATTCGCAAATTGAAAGCAGTGGCCGTTGACGGCGGTGGAGTAGGGCATTGCGCGAGCGAAAATTGATTGATGATTGGACCGCGAGCATAAGCCGGTTTTATGACCGATTCGTGACACTGGCGAGCGGATGCTTGCCGCAAACTGGGGTATCTCAAAAAGATCCGTTGTCACGTGTTTTGGGCCGTCCATGTTTCGACTTTGCTCAACACGAACCGCCCAAAACACACTCACTTACCCGGTGAATAAAAAATTCAGCTTCCACTTCAGAGGGTGTCGTAAAAG
>NZ_LUUK01000193.1 GCF_001644025.1 Methylomonas koyamae | reverse complement strand
TGAATCCCGGCCGACCCTCTTTCACGAAGTCGCGCACCGCTATGGCGAATTCATCGGCTTGGTCCTGCATGATGAAATGGCCGCTGTTGCCGACCACTATATGCCGTGAATGGCTGGATAGAGGGGCCAGATCATCCTGGTCGGCCTGTTGAATTTCGGCGAGTACCTTTTCCGCTTCGACATCTTTGCCCGCGCTCGCCGCTTCGCGCGCGACTATATCCGGGTCCACCAGATTGCCGGCGGTTAGCACCAGTAACGGGAGATTGCCTAAACTGTCTGGCGGCGGAGTCGCTGAATCGAGTCCTTGGCGCATCACGGCGATTTCATTGACCACCGCATGAGCGGTATCGGTGCGACTTTGTATCGCGGTTTTCGCTGCCAGGATTGCCGCCGGTAGCAGAGAAGGCCTGCGGTCGGCATCGGCGATACCCAGCAGCCTGACCACACCGAGCCGCGATAACGGTTCGGCAATTGCGATCTGCATGGCTTGTTTCCGATAATCCCAGATGGCGTAGGGATAATCGTGCATAGGGCCTAGTTCATGCGTCGAATCGACCAGGACAATTCCTTGCGTCTGTTCGGGAAACCGGTGATAGAAAGCGCGCACATAAATTCCGCCTCGCGAATGGCCGAGCAGCACAAACGGCGGGGCAATGCCGGCGTTGTGCAATAAGGCGTGCAGGTTTTCAGCCACCTCGTCCGGCTGGATGGCGGCGTCCATGGGATCACTCCAGCCCAGTCCGGGGCGATCATAGGCGCAAACGCGCATCGTCTGGGCAAGCTTGGCGTGAACCGGATACCAGCTCAACACGTTTTCGCCGAGGCCCGCTTCGAGAATCAACGTCGGCGAACCGGAACCCATGCAATACAGATGAAGATTCACGCCATTCGCTGAAATCATACGCCCCGGCGGCGGGAATGCGGCAAGGTATGCTGCAGTTCTTTCGGCTTGATAAACGGCTCCCGCCAGCGCGGCAAGACTGACGATGACCACCCCGAACAGCAGGTAACGCAAACGCGGCAATAATACGAATGTCATGTCAGCCAGCAGAAGGTTGGACGGTGCACCCCATATCCGAACCGGTTGTCGGGCTTCAACTTGCAACCCTCCAACCCACGGAATAAAGCCATGTTAGATATTGCTCGTCCAGATCGGGCGATGTCGGGATATTCTCCCGCATGCTTTGCGCTGTTAATTCGGCGGTTCTTTCCTCGATGGTGTTCAAGCCGACCGCAAGCCGTCGATCATTGACGGCTTGCGGATTCTCGATTGGATAAGGTTCGAGTTGCCCGTTCTTATTCGTCTGGAATTGAGTACCGTAAATTTGCGGCTTTCCCTCGTACGTGCGAATGCGGTCTTCCAAAAATGCAACTTGCCAAGGTATCACGTCGTTGTCGGCGGCGGCTTGCTTCAGCAACGACAGGCAATGCCGCATGAATGAGGGATTGCCAATGGCATGTTGCGCGATCAACCATGTGGCGCAAGCCCCCTCCTCGCCGACAAGACGGTTTCCAGGCCAACCGTATTGTTCGAGGATCTCCGCGAGACGAGCGGCATTGCCGATATGTACGGCTTCCATGCGCGGATGGTAGAGAGCTCGGCCCAGCGAGCCATCGGCAACCAACGCCTCGCGTACCGAGAGATCGTTTTTTGCCATCGCTACCAGTTCCAGGCTTAAGGTTTCGTTTGAGGGGTGCATCGGAACTCTGTTTTCGCAATTAGTAAGAGGCGCTACAGCCTTATCCGGCTGTCAATCAGCGTCCAACATGAAGCTGCTTCAAGCGGACGGACGTTTGATCAAGAGCCGAATCCAAAACCACGTCTCGAAGCCTGCGCCAACGATGAAGGCGATGTTACCGATACCGGAATAATCGGCCAGATAACATGCCACCGCTACCGCTAAGATCATTACGGTGATGATGTGATGTTCATAAAACTCTTCTACTAAATTAAGTGTAAGGAACAACATTAACCAGCATCCCGGCTAATTCTGTGCCGGTCCGCATCAATGAATCGTTGAAGGGACCGCCAGCAACTGACCAGGATAAAAATTTCCCGATTCAAACCAAACCCATCGTATAAACCATTCCCGACTTAGCCGTTTAAAGGTTCAATTGCCGGGATAGGCAAATGGTAGACATAAAACTGTTCGTCACGTGTCCAACCGGTTCTTCGATAAAGTGCCTGCGCCTCGGTGTTGATTGCTGCCGTTGACAAGCTCAGGCGGACTGCGCCTAAGGTTGCCGCATATTCGACTGCCGCAGCCATGAGCCGGCCGGCAATACCTTGTCTACGAAATCCGGCATCGACAAATAGATCGTTGAGAATGTAGGTTCGAGCCAGCGAGACCGACGAAAAGCTGGGGTAAAGCTGAACAAAGCCGGTGGCGCTATTGTCCTGCTCGGCCAGGAACAATACCGATTCGCCGTGTTCCAATCGATCCCGCAAAAACGATTTCGCCGCATGCGGATCACTAGGTTTACCGTAAAACCGGCGGTAACCGTCGAATAACGGAACGAGTGCATCCAGGTCGGACAGGGTGGCTTGGCGAACGGAAAATGACTTCATGACGGCTTCCATCAATGGTTGGCGTTAGGGTTTAGCTGCATCGGCAACCAAGTTTGCCATGGCCGACTGGCCAGATGCGCGCAATGCTTCGATCACGCTGTTTCGGTTTTCCGGCGGCTGGTTTTGGCTGACTTTCCACTTGCCTTGCAACCGAGTCACGCTGATTTCGATACCGACAATCTGCGTGAGCAAGCGTTCGGTAAAATCGGCCGGCGCGTCCGCTACCGACCAGGGCTCGGGGAAACGGGCTTCGAGTTCATCCGTCATAGCCTGCAATTGCCGGCGAATCCAGACAGGATCGTCGATTACCCGCAACGTCCCGTAAACATGCACAGCGGCGTAGTTCCAGGTCGGCACCACTTTGCCGGTTTTCGGTTTGTTGGCATACCAGGATGGCGAGATATAGGCATTTTCGGCTTGAAACACCGCCAGCACTTCGGCTTGCGAATCGAAATCGCTCCACAGCGGATTCGAGCGGGCGATGTGGCCGTGCAAACAGCCGTAAGCCGTATCGCCCTCCTCCAGCCAATGCAGCGGAATGTGGTTGGCGTTCAGGCCGCTGGCGGACAAGGTAACTAAGGTCGCCAGCGGATATTCACGTATCAAGGCCTGCATGACCTCGATTCTGGGTTCGTCGAAATGCTTAGGGATATACATGAGTGCTTGCTGGATGCTTACTGTTTAAGTGTCGATGCCGTTACACATTGATTTTGTAATTCAATGTCACTTCGTCGCCATGCATGCCGCGGAATCCCCAATTGCAGGCGGGACTTTCATAAATGCAGATTTCAATATCCTGGTGAGTAATGCCGATCTTTTCTTGGATGCGGTCGAACAGTAAACGAATGAGTTTTTTCTTGGTCGCCGTTTCCCGGCCGCTAATCATGCTGATCTCGATGATCGTATAGGCGTCTGTCCTGCCGCTGGGCGCGAACAGGTCGTCTTTTTCCAGCGGGAAGAATCTGTGCGCCCTCTTGTCTTGCGGAAACTGTAGCGCCTCCACCACGCATTCATGAATCACATCGGACAATTGCCGCTTGATGGGGTTGAGATGGTCTTTAATCCCGTAGATTTTGATTTGTGCCATTTGATGATCTAATCGTTATTATGTTGGGCTTTACTGTTGCGTTACAAACATCCATCCACTAAAACGAGTTTACTTGTGGTCGTTTGATGGCGTAATGAAAAAAGCGTTTGTGCTTCGGGGTCTTGAAGAAAGCCGTTAGCTTGTTCTCGTGATGGAAACTCGATGACAACGACTCTTTCAGGCCTCCAATCACCCTCTATAACGGTAGGTGGTTCGCCCCGGACCACGTACCTTCCGGAATGTTTTTCTATCAATGCCGGTATTTTCGAGATGTATTCTCGGAATCGATCAAAATCATGAATTGTTAGATCCAAAATGAGATAGGCATTCATGGATTTACCACGGCCCTTAAAAAAGCCGAAACCAAAAGATGCGGTCGTTCCGGCGTGGATCGGGCTTGCGGTACGAACAGCGTACCGATGAAAAATGGATGTCCAGGCCACTCGATCACCCGAATCTCGCCTTCGTCATCGGCGCCGGTAATTCGCATGGGGCCTTGTTTCAGGGTATCGACATAGTCCGGGTTGATGCCGAAGTTGCAGTAATACTGTTCGGTTGCCGTTAAGGCACCGTAGATTTCGGCAACGCGCGAATCCGCTTCCAAAGTCAGCGGCAGCGCCCTCCCGGCCAGCGAGCATGCGAGTTGCGAAATGAAAAGCGTCGAGGCGTACGGATCGTACTCGGCATGTTGTGCGTCTTTAAAGCCCAACACGTTGCGGGCATATTCGATAATCATATGCTGAAAACCGCCGCAAGTTCCAAAGCATGGGATATTGTTTTCTCTGGCATGACGGATTGCCGCCAATGTCTTGTCCATGTCTTTGTACGGGCTACCGGGGGCGATCCAGATACCGGAGTAGCGTTTGAACAGCGTATGGTCGAGGTCTGCGGTCGAAATCCAGTCGGCATTGACGTCCAGCTCCAACAACGCCGCCCTGGCATGTTCGATAGCGGCGTTGGTCGACAGATGGGGCGGAAATGTCGGCGTGTATTCGCCGAGCAATGCGATTGATTGGGTCATGGGTTTTCTCGGCTAGTTTAAGGCCTTGATCGACTGACAGATCGCCAGCGCAGTTCGATACAGGCAGGAATAATGGGAAAGCCCATCCAGTATCGTGATTTTCGAATAGCCAGGCAGCGCCGATTCCAGATAATCCGCCATCGCAACCGGCGACCAGTTGTCTTCCGCGCCGTGCCAGATATAAGTATCTGTGCTTATATCGGCCAGCGTTGCGTTCCACGGCTGGACGTAGGCGATGATGTCGCGAGCATAGCCTAGCGAATCGCGCTTGAAACAGGTTTTGAGCGTTCTAGTTATGGCGTTCCGAAACCCTTGATCGGCCGCCAACGTTCGGTCTTCGGCGACTGCACTGGAAAATAACATCCGCGACAACAAGCGGGGAAAAATACTCGCCAGCCCTCCTTGCAGGCGAGCCAGTAACAGAAAAGCTGACGGATGATTTTGAGCCAGCCGGAAAACGGCTTTTCCCGCCGTCGCGTCGATAAAAATGCCGGCATCCAGCGGCGCCGCGGCGGAAACCAAATACAGGCTACGGACTTTGCCGTTCATCGCCCGGCACACTTGCAAGGCAATGAAAGCGCCGATCGAAAAGCCGATAAAATCGACGGATTTATCGCCAGCCTTTTTGGCAATCTCATCGGCTAGGCATTGGTAATAAGCGTCGCCTTGCAACCCAGGGGCTATGCTTGAGCGGTCATAACAAATGATGGTCAGATGATGTTGTTTGCCATGAAGGTCAAAAATTTCGAATTCGTCAGGCGATCCTGGCGTGCCATGGAAATAGATCACCGGCTGGCCGTCGGCGGCGCCGAATTGGCTGAACGCTATTACTGGCATAACGGCGGCATCTTGTGTTTCCAAGGCTCTGCTTGTTCGAGCTGGGCGGCCAGTTGGAACAGTAGCCGGTCGTTACCTGTTGCGGCCATGAACTGCACGCCATGCGGCAAGCCGTCGTCGCTCCAATACAGCGGCACCGACATGGCCGGTTGGCCGGTGATGTTGGCAAGCGGGGTGAACGGTGTTTGCTGTGCGGCTTTGGTGATGATCGCGTTCAGCATGCTGTTGGAGAATAGCTTGTCGGTCAAACCGCTCGCCAGCAATCCGCGCATCAGCCATTGTTCCAAAACATTGGGATCGAGCGCATCGGATGCCAACGGTGGCGTAGCGACCGTCGGCGTCAGAACCACGTCGTAGCGGCTATGAAAATCCGCCAACCGCCCGGCGATCCGCTGCCAGACAGCCAGCGCCTGCTGCAGCTGTTCGTCGCGCACGCCTTTGCCGATGCCCGCCATCAGCCGGGTATTCAACTCGATGGCCAGCTCAGGCTCGGTCAACGCCAGCCACTGCGCCATGTTGGCGACATCCCGCGCGGTATAGTAAAAAATCACGGTCAGAAAGGCCCGCATCAATTCGCGGCCGTCGAAATTCCAGACCGCTTCCTCCACTACGTGGCCGAGCGCTTCGCAGTGTTTGGCGGCCTTGGCCGCGGCAGAGAGACAGTCACGGTGTATCGGCGTCTCGACCGGTGCCAAGTTGATCAGAGCAATTTTCAGACGTTTCGGTGGCTGCGTGGTGGCGTAAAGATAAGACGTGAGAGCCGGGTTGGCCGCAGCCTGACCGGTATTGCCGGCCACTAAATCCAGATAGGCGGCGCTGTCGCGGACGCTGATCGTGCAAACGTGACTGACCACCGCCCCACCCCAAGCCTTCGATAAATCCTCGAAGCGGTTCAAGCCTCGAGAGGGTTTGAAACCGAAGATGCCGCAATAGGACGCCGGCAATCTGATTGAGCCGCCGCCGTCGCTGGCATAGGCCATCGGCACAATGCGTGCGGCCACGGCTGCGGCACTACCACCGCTGGAGCCGCCGGAATTAAGGCGTAAATCCCAGGGGTTGAGGGTGCTCCCGAACACGGCATTCTTGGCCAGCGCCGATGCGCCGAGCTCGGAGGTATTGGTCTTGCCGAAGGTAATCAAACCGGAGGCATTGAGCCGAGCGGCCATCTCGCTATCGGTGGTGGGACGGTAATTCTTCATCGCCACGCAGCCGTTCGACATAGTGACGCCCGCGAAACGCAGCATCAGGTCCTTGACCAGAAACGGCACGCCGGTAAACGGTCCACGCTTGCCTAGGTTTTTCACCAGCGATTCCGCCAGTTCTTCCATCGGCGTGACGACGGCATAAAGTAACGGATTGAACTCCGCCAAACGCGTCTGAGCGGCCTTCAGCAATTCCCCTGCCGAAACTTCGCCGGATTGCACCAGCTGCGCCAAGCCCAAGGCATCGTATTGCGGATATTCGCTGAATGGATTCATCTCTCGGAGAGCCGTTTGTTAGTTCGCGGCATGCCGGTAAACAACATCAACGCGCCAGCGACCACGACCATATCGGCGACATTGAACACACCGGTGCGGATTGGCCCGATGCCGATGTTGATAAAATCCACCACATAGCCACCGTACATCAATCTATCGATCAGATTGCCCAAGCCTCCCGCCAACAGCAGCGCATAGGCCAGGATCGAGGACGGTGAGACCGATTTTGAAAACAGGATGTAACCCAGCAAAGCGATTAACATGCCGGCTACACCAAGCGAGAATAAACTTTCTCGAAGATTTTCAGGAAACGACGATCCCAGCCCCAAAAATGCGCCGTGGTTATGCGCCAATTGCAAGCGCACCGTGTCGCCCCAAAACGACCAGACTTCGGTTTCGGACAATAACGACTGGGCAACTGATTTACTGGCCTGATCGCAGCCGACGCAAGAAATCAACACAATAACGGTCAAGACCATGCGTTTGGCTAGGTTCATTCGCTACTTCTCAGGTACGTTGTTTCAGTTCAAGATCGGGATTGACGTAATCCCAAGGCTGGTGACTGACACCCCAAAACACCGTCTGCGGCTGAAATACAGTCGGGTTATCCAAGGTTGCGGCATGAAAAAACAGCATCCCCGGATAACCTGATGACTTCTTTAAAACCGGATTGCCGCAAGTCGGACAAAACCCGCTAGTGACGGTATTGCCACTATCGGCAGTCAATTCGTAAAATTTCAGCTCTCCCGAAATATCAGTGTCCTTTTCCGACGCCACGAACTCGGCCGAATGGCCTGTTCCGGTGATTCTTTGACATTGCCGGCATTGACATAAAAAGGACAAACGTGGCTCGGTTTGTAATTCATAGCGAATTGCTCCGCACGTACAGCTGCCTTTAAATTGACTCATAGCATTGCTCCTAAAATTAGTAAACCATAGATATTAAAAAGATGATCCATCAGAATGAGTAGCTCTTTATTAATAGCGTTGTTGAGCGCATCCGCTTTAAACCCTCATTTTTAACCATTTCAATAATCGTCTTCGCAACTTCGTGGGCATGACGGTGATTGGTCATCAGGGATATATGATCGGCTTCTTCAATGGTTCGTAACGAGCTGTTCTTTGATAAATCCAGCCAATTGCGTTGTTGTTTCTGATGCCAATTAATGAATTTTGCTGCGGTTTCTGCATCGAGCCCAGTAAATTGACCCGCTACGATTATCGCTACCGGCAGATCGTTTAGAGGCTTTAATGAACGAATTTGCTTCAGCGTGTCCGGTAAAAAGCGGTATTCCCAAACGACAGTTTTGAGGTAATCGGTCTGGGAAAGGAAGGCATTGGCGGTCGCTTCCGTATCGGCGGGAAGTCCGGCGGCAAGATTGAAAAGCCCCAAACCGAGAACCGCGCGCATTGCCCCGACAGAAGCCAGATAGGGAAATACCTGGACGGTAGGCGGCGTCCAGTCTTCGACCTTCGGCAAATCGACTTCGGCATAGGTTTCCAGCACCGACGGGTTGGTCGCATCTACCAACACCAATCCTGCCACATCCTGAGAATAATTTGCGGCGAACATGCGCACATACGCTCCGCCGATAGAGTGGCCAACCAGAATGTAGGGCCCGGGAAGATTCGCAGCGCTCAATAAGCTGTGGAGTTGCCGGCTGGTATTAATGGCATCCATGGGGAGCTCGCTTGGCGCGCTCCAACTGTATCCGGCTCTATCATAAGAACAAACCTTCGCGCTTTTTGCCACCTCCGGCTGTATCCAGGCCCAGGCCAGTGAGGAAGCGCCTGCGCCGCCTTCGAGAATCACCGTCAATGGTCCTGAACCCGTGCAATCAATATGAAATGGATGCCCATCCACCTCGACCATCTGGCCAGGAGCAGGGTATTTTTCCAAGTCGGCCTTTACCGCGAAGTGTTGGTAAATGGACCCGGTTAGTAGCAATGCGGTTAACAATACCAGCCCAGTCTTTATGGTACGTGACGTCCAGCGTCCAATGGTGCGCAATAGCGTAAGAATATTTGTTGCCATTTAGAGTGCTCCAGCCAGCGATTCCTTGAGTGGGATATTGGTATTCAGTCTGTACCAGTCATTGAACCGCTGACGATAGGATTCGAAGGGCTCATGCAGTTCTATACGCGGATCGTTACTCAGAGCATAGGCCATGCCTTCGATCAGCCACTGCTCACCTGTTAGCAGTACCAGGCTACCAAAGTGGTCGGCCTGCCAATGATGGATGAGCTCATGCGCCACGTAGTGTTGCTGCCAACCGCGCGGCGCGATGACGATAGCGAAACTGCCCAAGGTGAATCCAGCCTTGTTCGATAAGCCGAATGCAGACCGGCATTGCTCCGTGCGACAGAAGATGATCTTCGGCTCGCCGATAGACAAGCCCCATTGCGTAGCAAGATAAGTTTTCGAGTTGGAAAGTAGCGACTCCGCCGCCGCAAGCTGAGAAACATCGTCTATGCATAGGTTTTGTTCGTTGCAACGGACGCCGAATGCTTCCGGAATCAGAACCCGAACCGGTCTGAAAAAAGCAAACGCAGAAATCGGCACCAGCAGCAGAATCGCCACCGCCCAGCTAGTGAATTTCATCAACCTTCCTCCATGGCAGCTAACGCAAAGTACATGCGTGCTTAGTTATTGGTAGCTAAATTCTGTCTCATTTTCCGACCGCCAACCGGCATAAGACCGTTATGCTGATAAAAACTTAATGTCCTCTCGAATTCCGGGAGCGGCGGCGTGCATAGCTCAATGCACGACCAACCGCGCTGTTGCCCATAAATTCTAACCCGCTCAATCAACAGGGTGCCGACACCCGAACGCCGAAACTCGGGAATAACGTAAAACTCTTGAATGACGCCTATTTTGCCGCCGGCATATAACGCATAGGTTTCGGCGATGGTCGAAACAGCCACTGGGATATTATCCGACCAGCCAATAATAGCCGCGTAGTGGCCGGCCGATAACAAGGCTTCACAGCGCTGAACAGTACCTGCCAAATCGATATCGAAATGCTGCGCATGAGTACGCTCGCAGATTTCCTGAGTCAGCCGCTGCGAAACCTTGGAAACGAAGCGTTAGCGAGTGAAGGTTGAGTAGTCCCTGGAAGCCGTAGCGCCGGGCGGTTTTTCGAGTAGAAAAACTGCAAGGCCTCGCGAAACGGCGTCGAGTCATGCGAGAGCCAAGGCTTTGATCCCCTTGTTGGGTCAAAGCCGAGGTGACGCGGACGGCCAGGGCCGCCGCAGGCAAACACGTGGCGGTGTAGGCGCGATTGCTAGCCAGGGATGGCTAGCAATCTTTCCCGCCGGAAGCCGACACTCGCCGCTGGACAACCATTGAGCCAATTATTTCTGCCTGGTCTGGCGTTGCTTGTCTAAACTTCAATTTCATTCGCGTGCTCGCATGCGACAGTTGCTTTAATCCATGTTCGTTATTTAGGTTTGATGACCAGCATTTGATTACCGCCGCGCTGAAATTCGTAAGCAGCCTTATTAATCTGCACATCAAAATCTCGGCTGGCAAATTCTTCGCTGACGTGGGAAAGATGAGGCGAAACTGAGCCAACTAGCACAAAGCGAAAATGCCACAACCGCACGAATTTCATGGCAAGCTATTTTGCGTGTCTGAAAGCCAAGCGAGTCCAGACAACACCGCTTGTGCGGTTGAGAAGCTGATAGGACTCGGTCTGCACATTTAGAATCGGCCGCAAACCGTGTTGTCCTGCCAAATTAACCGTTTCTTGGCCTGACACCTGGAACATTCTCCGCCCCTTGGGCACGGAGCCGTGCCGAAGCGACAACATCAGGAGACCTTTAGGAGCCACCAGTGCGGCCACTTTAGCCATTGCAAGACGCCGCTCCCGCTCGTTCAAATGCATCCATACTGCGTTCAAAATAACGGTATCGAACATCTGGCGGCGCGCCAAAACGCGATCGAGCGAAGGCAAAGCATCATCCAGCCATTCAATTGCAGAGCCCGCGGATCGCGCCATTCCGGCGATGCGGAATTCCTCGGTCGGCTCGACAGCTAGCACCCTATGTCCCCGCGCCGCAAACCAAGCAGCATCGATACCGATGCCCGCGCCGATGTCCAAAACAAATCCTGGTGTTGTCAGCAACAGGTGTAATTCGGCGCGGTGAAGCTCCTCGAATACGATGGTTTCGTATTGGAGAATCAATGTTGCCGCGCACTCGCTGTAACCTTCGGTTCCCGGCGTTCTAAGGGTGTTGTGTATGGAAGTTGTGTCCAGACTTCTCACCCGATTATTGTTTTTCCGAACGTTTGGCACCAAATCGCCCGATGCGGCCAAGATGGGTAAAACCGAAGCCCTCCGGATACTTGAGTCCGTAGCCCAGCGCCCGATCAAAGCCAATGTGGGCACACCAGATTAAACCGGCACATTGCAGTGCCGGGGACGGAAGCGTAAAGCCGATCACCAGACTGGCAATGGCACCGATGTAGGAGTGCGCAGTGTTATAGCTAATGGCACCAACTTTGGCGCCGGCGAAATAACCGAGTAAAGAAATATCGGGTACCAGGAAGTAGATTGCGAAAGTGCTCCAGTCCAAGCTGAATTTTGAGTAGGCGACGCAGGCCACAACCAATACGCAAAATCCCTCCAGTCGCAATAAAACACGAACGGCCCCCGTTGTTTCACCAAGCATTTTGACTCCAATAATTTCTGCATAGAAACGGATTATTTTGGGTTAATTACAACCCAGGTTAATGTCTTGCGACAACTGTCAGTAGTGACAGGGTTATGGTGTGAAACTCGTAACCTATAGCGTACAGCTCTCTTATGATCCACCATCACTGCAACCGCAATCTAGTACTTATTCTATATCGACAAGCGCTCTTGGCCTATTGCATCTCACTCGGCTTCCATGAACGCCAACATCAGATGCATTTGTGCGGCCAACATCGGAACACCGGTATGGATGACTTTCCCTTGGCCGGACGCTTCCTGGAGTAACGGTGTCATTTCCGGTGCGATCACGCATTCGGCTACCAGGTCGCAATGCCGTATCAAAGGCTTGGATATCGGTAGCTCATCATTCGGTTTCATGCCGAGAGAAGTGGCGTTGATGGCAATATCGTAGCGAGCATTCGAATGCAACTCTGTCGATATGTCCACTTGCGGATAGGCGTGGCTGACTCTCGCCGACAGCGCGCCGGCTATTTCCGGTGTTCGATTTTGTATGCAAAGTGACGAGCAGCGATGTTTGGCAAGGGCAAAAGCAATCGCCGATGCGGCGCCTCCGGCTCCGACCAGAAGGATGTGCGCGTCTTTCACGCTGTAGCCGGCGCCGGCCAATCCGGCAACAAAACCTTCGCCGTCCAGCATGGTGCCAATCAAGCGGCCGTCACCGTTCCGGCGAATGACATTCACAGCACCGATCAGGCGTGCCTCTGGCGTCAGTTCATCAACCAAGTGGGCCGCAACGACTTTGTGTGGCATGGAAACGACGGCGCCCCCGAAGTTTTTCAAGGCGCGCAGGCCCGCAATGAATGTGGGAAAACCATGCGCCGATACTGGCATGGGAAGCATGACAAAGTCACCCCAGCGCCCTCTTTCTTCCAGCAGTCTGTTCGCCATAGCCGGCGTTCTGGCCTGGCTGACCGGATCGGCGATGACGCCGAGTATTTTGGTGTTGCCGGTAATCGATGCAAGCATATTGTTGAATGTGGTCCAAATTATTCCCTTTGTGGGTCATGTTGCACGATAGCGATATATCCCATATTCCCAATAGCCGCCGCCCGGCTTCGCGGGACCAACCCAATTTCGGGCTAACAACGCCTGGGCTATGAAATAATTAACGAAACCATGCCCCACCAACAAGACGCTTTGATGCTCATGCGCCATGTCTATTAATAACGATGCCGCGACTTGCGCCCGCAGTTTTGCCATGGAGAGCGACTCGCCGTTTCGCGAGAATCCCATCGTCGACAGACAGCGTAACAATAAGCCCCAGGCACCAACCAACATCGTCAACCCACCCTGTTTGAAATGAGGGACAGCAATTTCCCGAAACACCGGGTCACTCAGCAAAATATCGGCAAATCTCAATGCCTTGGCCGATTCCAGAGAACGGATAAAGTCGCTACAAACGGCGACATGGCATGCCGAAGCGCGTTGCTTGGCATGTTCCGGCGGTTCGTCAGCTATGCCGGATAAATCATAACAGCTGATAATCTCGCCAACGTCTCGCGCTTTGACTTTGCCTTTCAACTCGAACGTTGGCTTACCGTGCCTGAATAATGTAATTTCCATCACTTAACTTGCAATATGACCTGGAACTAAGGCGCTGGCATTACCTTTTAGCATCATGTTAGACCTCTACACGGTCACCTAGTGTAGCCGGATGAGAGATCACCAGAAACTGAACATCAGCACTCGATTCATTGATGAATTGGTGTGGCATTCCCGGGGCGACTTCAATGCCTTGCCCTTCCGATAATTGGATGCGTTTGCCGTTTATTTCCATAATGGCGCAACCTTCCAAAATATAGAAAAACTGCCGAGCGCGGGCATGAACGTGACGTACTTCGCTTGCGCCGGCCGGTACGCGTTCGGAGATCACCGACATGTCGGCTCGTTTTACGAGATGCCAGCCGTCGCAGCCGTCACCCCATGTGTAATACTCAGCGGATGAGTGATCGATAGCTTTCATAAAAGTCTAACGTAAAATTAGGAGGCATATTTCTTTAATGCCTTGTTTGAATTAGCGTAGTTTTTTTCAATTGAAAACAGGCCTAAAAAAGCTGCGTTCATAACTAACAATGCAGCGAGTGTCCTCGGCGTATTTGAATGCGGCCAAGCATTCTGGGTCTTGATTCGACTGGGTTCTGTACTCCTCGTACAAAGCCAGACTTGGAAAGGTAAACAATGCCAAAGCAATATTGTTTGCGCCCTCCGACGGTAAGAAGTAACCGTGGTGTTTGCCGCCAAATTTTTCGACGAGTGGAATCCAGAGTTTTCCGTAACGCTCACATTCCTTGAGCTTGAATGGGTCGATGACATACCGCAGATAGCAAGTAACCATTATTTTTTCCAAAGGTTTAACGTAAATCGGGCGTGTCGCGGACGATAAACCACTCGACTACTGCCGATAGGACTACAACTCCGGCTCCATCGACAACCTCGACCGGAATTGGCGCCGACACCCGCCCGCGAGACGCGAACTCGGTCGACCAGCGGACAGTTTTGTCAGAGGCTACTTCGCACCGGGCGGATACTTGACCCGATGCAGGCTTACGAAACTTGGCTTCGAGTTTTCTCACGACCGGGACAACTCCGGTTTCATTAGCAAAGTGTTGCGAAAGGAATGCACCGGAGCCCGCCTCGGCAACCGCTAATAAGGCACTGCCATGAACGGTGCCGAGATGATTGGTGTATTGCAGTTTATCGGGCAAGCAAACTAAAAAGCCGCTATCCGGATGGGCGAGCTCCAGTCCGATAAGCCGATTGAAGGGTAATTGCGAGACGTCCATGGTTGATTCTCTTCGATCGATGTTCAAATTAACTGGGCTGCCAATGTTGGCAAGCTCTGTTCAACTACAATGCTAGATAAAGGGGCCGCGTACAAAAACAGGTTTGGCCTCAAAAAACAGCATGTCATGAGTCGCTTTGTACCAGTAATTTGATTTTCGTACCTATTTCAAGGAGACCCTCCGCATCTGGTTCTATGCACACCGATAGATGACCCGAACCAACAGGACATACAAACTGGAAAAAGTTTCCATAGCGCACAAGCAGGTATTCCAAACCGCCACAGTCGATGTTGCCTCGTTGCGAGGCCAATTTAAGCAAAGTAGGATTGACCAACAGCTCTTCATATCTATCGCTCTCCGAACTGCTGGCGCCCAACATATTCGATTTTGCTTTCGATTCTAGCTGACCATTTCTATAGATGGCGACGTAGCGAATACTCTCTGACAGCTTGAATATTTTTTCAATCATAATTTCTCAACAAAGAACAAATAGCGTCGTTAGTTTCCGACAGTTAGCATGATAGCGGCGTACTTCGCATGTCTAACACGTGTTTGGGGAAATACCAGTTCATAGCCACGGTTGCGGTAGAGCATAGTCTAGGTCTGCGGTCGCCAATTGCATCGGGATAAACGCCACGCCATTTGCTTCGATGCCAGACCCTTGCGGCTGAAACCCGAGTCGGACATAAAACGGCACCGAGGGTAACGAGGCATTAACAGTGAAGATTTCCGACGGACTTGCGGCCTGCGATAACTCGATGGCTCGCAAAGCCAACACCGTGCCGATGCCTTGGTATTGACAGGTAGGCGCCACAAACAGATGAAACAGATGCCGGGCGTCGCGGACGGCAACGACGCCGGCCAGCTTACCGTTTAGCAAACCGACGAGATAAAGGAAATTAGCGTCGGCGATGTAGCAATCAATCGCTTGCGGGCTGATGCTCGAATAAAACATCTCGGCACCGTCGCCTGTTGGGGAAATCGTACAACGGTTGGCAACACTGCCAATCAGTTGGCTAACGCACTCGGCATCGGTCGCTACGGCGGAACGAATGATCAACGGCGAGTTCGTGGTCATTGCTCGGTAGCGGCAACGTCCGGCAAGTTGTGATAAACCTGCTCGACGGTTTGGTATTCGGTTAAGGCTTTAATGACTGCCGGCAAGGGTTCCGCATGGATGCCGGGCAAATCTTGCTCCAACGAATTCACAATCGAAAACGCCAATTTCTCCAGCGGCGGGCAAAAATCCGCGTCCACGCCAGGCTTGTTGCCGCGCGCATCGATCCGGTACCAGCCGTATTGTTGCAAGTAAACCGCGTTCAAACCGTGCAGGCAATAAGGGGGCTGCTCCCCGTCTATCGTCAAGCGCTGGTAACACAGCCCGGCCGGAATGCCATTAGCGCGCAACAGCGCCGCCAGCAAATGGCTTTTGGCATAACAGTAGCCGGTACCATGGATTAACACTTCGGAGGCTATACAGGTCACCGGGTTCATCCGGTAGTCCCAACTATGCTTGATCTGGTCGCGGACGAATTCGAAATAGCGTTTGACGATTGCTTCCTCATCGGCGCAGCCGGCCGCCAGTTTGGCGGCTTGCGCGACGATGGCCGGATGTTGGCTGTCGATATAGACACTGCTGCCCAAGAAAGGCTTCATGTCCGGTAACCACTTTACCGTGCGTTGGATTTTGGTTAACACGCCGGTCAGTAATGAAACGATTTCCGGCATTGCCAATAGCTCCGCTTCGCCAATGTTGGTGCTCGGCAGCGGCAAGGTGATCGAGGCGACTTCGATCAGTGTGGCCGACATCGTGACCAAGGTTTCCCGGAGCGCGTCATCGGCATGATGGGCGCGCGGCGTCGCGTTTAATACCGCCACCGGTTTATCCACAAAGCCCTCGAATGCCACCAACCAATCCAGCGCATTTTTGATGGTGCCGGTAGCGCCGTGGGCATATTCCGGGCTGGCGATCAGCAAGGCATCCGCCGCGGCTACGTCGTTGCGCAATTGCTTCGCGACGGCCGGAAGCGCGCTTTCCAAATCCGGATTGTATAAGGGCAACTCGCCAAGCCCGGAAAACAGACCGACTTCAATCGAGGCCGGTGCCAACTGTTTTACGGCCCGCAACACCGCGGAATTGATGGACACCGCCCGCAAACTGCCAGATAAGGCCAGAATTCTCATGGTAAATCTAGATATTGAGGGTCAGGGAAAAGTGATGGCTGCTCAGTTGAAAGCCCTTATTAAGATACAAGCGATGGGCGGTAAAGCGTTGATGGCCGGAGTCCAGATGCACGCCGCGGCAATCGTGGGCTTTAGCATGGGCTATCAGCCAATCGAGCAAGGCGCCGGCGAAACCTTGCGAAGTCTCGCCGCTAAGCGTGGCTAAATCGTCGATATACAGTATTTTGCCCCAGGCCAAAAACTCGGCCAAACGAAAACCCGCCACGCTTTTAACAGCGCCCTGCTGTCTAACAGCCAGAATTTGGTAGGACTGCAGTTGCTGGCGGCGAACCTGGGCTAGAAACTGCTCTTGCTTGAGGTGCGGGCGCAACTCGCTGAACACCGGAAAACAGGCTTGAATTTCCGCGTCGGTAGCGGCGGTGAAAATATCGAAAGTCATGATTACGGGTTAATACTCAAAAAAGAGTGGCTGTTGGCTAAGAACATAATACCGGGTGCAGTTTAAACACCTACCCGCATTGCCGGATTAGACGCTATTCACAACGGTCTAACAACTGTCAATATTGACAGCTTTTACCGCCATTCCGGTTTGCCGGTAAATAGCCCGGACATGGGGTTTCCGTGTACTCAGCCTTTAGGATAAGCTGTCGAACGGAATTAACGACGGTAAGCCCATGAAAGCTTGGCAAGAAATTCAACTTCAAGCATTGCAAACCAGCGACAGCGAGCATCAGCTTTTTCAAGCCATTGCGGCGTTCGGCGCGGAATTGGGTTTTGATTACTGCGCCTACGGACTCCGGACGACGCTGCCGCTGAGCAAGCCAAAGATCGTGAAAGTGAGTAATTATCCGTCGGCTTGGCAGGCACAATATCAGGCTAAAAATTATTGTGCGATCGATCCCACCGTCAAACATGCCCTCCGCTCGTCAAAGCCCATTCTATGGACCGACGGTTTGTTCGCCTCAACGGCGGCGTTTTGGGAGGAAGCACGTTCGTTCGGCTTGCATTATGGTTGGGCGCAATCCATGCGGGATGTCCCCGGCGCCACCGGCATGCTAACATTGGCGCGTTCCGATGATCCGCTGACCGAAACGGAGCTGGCGGACAAGGCTTTTAAAATGGCTTGGTTGACTCAATCTGCACATATTGCCTTGTCACGCCGCTTGTTGCCCAAATTGCTACCGGAAGCGGACGCGAAACTATCGAACCGCGAAATTGCGGTACTACGCTGGACGGCCGATGGCAAAACCGCCGGCGAAATCGCCGACATTATGAAAATTACCGAGCGGACGGTCAATTTCCATATCAGCAATGCCGCGGCAAAATTAAACGCCACCAATAAAACCGCGGCAGCCGTTAAAGCGGCGCTGCTCGGTTTTTTGTAAATGCTTGTCGAGAACCGCCGATTGATACGACGCCCACAACCGTTCACGCAATAATCGCATATACAAGGAACTCAGTCGCATGAAATTCGGTTATACCATTATCTATGTCACGGATGTCTTAGCCTCTCTGACATTCTTCGACAAGGCATTCGGCCTGAAAACCCGATTTATCCACGAATCCGGTGGGTACGGCGAACTCGATACCGGGCAAACCACGCTGGCATTTGCCTCTCACACACTAGGCAGCAGCAATCTGCCGAATGGTTACGTTGCCGCCGACGCGTCGATATTACCGTTAGGCACTGAAATCGCACTGCTGACCGACGATGTTGCGGCTGCGTATCAGCATGCAATTCAGGCGGGAGCGACTTCGCTCAAACAGCCGATTCAAAAACCCTGGGGCCAGACCGTGGCCTATGTGCGTTGTCCCGACGGCACACTGGTCGAATTGTGCTCACCGATTGGGGGCTGAGCTATGGCGTCTAGCGACAGCACCGTCGCCTTTATCCTCGAGCAAGTTTCAGCCGCGGGAAAGGTTCGCGCCAAGAAGATGTTTGGCGAATACGGCGTGTTCTGTGACGAAATAATGGTGGCCCTGATTTGCGATGATCAGTTGTATGTCAAACCTACCGATCAAGGTCAGTTATTTGTAGGCGACTGCCCCATGCAATCGCCTTATCGCGGAGCCAAACCCTGTTTTCTCGTTGCCGAAGGGCAATGGCAAGATGCTATGTGGCTGACGCAATTGCTGCAATTAACCGCATCCAGTCTGCCGCCGCCCAAAAAACGGCAACCCAAACTAAAACCCAAGGCTTAAAACTCAACCAATGGACTGTAGCTGTGACATCTTTCGACAGCATTCTGGCACGCGCCCAACAACGTAAAGGCGGCGCAGACGCGCTCACTGCGCTACTGCCATCACCACCGAATCCACAATACCTGCAGCAGCTCGGCGATGACCGGATATTGGCCGAAATGAGCAAACGGGTTTTTTGTGCCGGGTTTTCCTGGAAGGTAATTGAAGCCAAATGGCCGGAATTCGAAACCGCCTTTTTAGGCTTTAACCCGGACAGTTTGGCCTTCCAGCCCAACGAGTTTTGGGATGCTCTGTTTGCCAATCCGCGTATCGTGCGCAATGCCGCGAAAATCCTGTCGGTACGGGACAACGCCAGCTTTGTCCGGGAAATCGCTAAGGAACATGGCAGCTTCGGTCAGTTTTTAAGCGCTTGACCATCAGCCCGGCAAATCGAGCTGCTGACTGTCTTAAGCGAACGAGGTAGCCGTTTGGGCGGCAATACCGGCCAGATGTTTTTGCGTTATATCAGCTGGGATGGCGTTGTGTTGTCCAACGATGTAATCCTTTGTTTGCGCGATGCCGGCCTGGACATTGGCCCTGAGGTTAAATCCAAAAAAGACCAAGCCAAAGTCCAAGCCCAATTCAATGCCTGGCGGCAGGAAACCGGCGAAGCCTGAACCGCATGGCAATCAACACACCATTGTAACGTTGCTGCAGTGACGGTATTAAAGGTTCTGTCGCAAATTTACACTGGGCCGAAAACGCGTTAATGCCTGGACAAAGTTATCCCGCCAATGCCATAAACTGACGATAATCCGGAATAACTATTGCGACAACGGCCTCTTTCGAATCCTATGCGCGGTTTCAATGCCGGCTAAGGTGGCTTCTGCTGAATTGAATGCGTTGAAGCCCAACATCGACTCAAGTCCGGCCTATTACCCTGGTTCAGCGGTCTATTTGCGACAGAACTCATTTTTTTAATGAAAAAAAACAAGTCTATTTATCGTTAAGTTTACCTGAAATGCAAATAAGACCGCTACATGAAAATGAACAAGCTCCCTATGAGTTGTTATTGCTTTCTGATGACACGATAGAGGCAATAAATATAAACATAAATAAAGGCGAGGTGTTTATTGCCGAAATAGCAGACAAAATCATAGCTGCATTTATATTAAAATCGGAAGAAAAATATATTGTAGAAATTAAAAATATCGCCGTAGTAAGGGAGCTGCAAGGACAAGGGATTGGAACGATGTTGCTCAAATATATAATAAGAATTGTTCGGGCGAGAGGCTTTAAGAAATTACTGGTTGGCACCTGCGATCAGTGCTTTAAAGAAATAGACTTTTATAAAAAATCAGGATTCGAAATCTTCAGTATCAGAAAAAATTTCTTTTTAGACAATTACAAAGATCCCATATATGAAAATGGAATTCAAATTAAAAATATGGTTATGCTCTTAATGGAATTTTGAAAGAAAAGGAACCTCTGATTAATACCCTGCGAGCGGTATAATTCAGCAGTAGCCCTGTTTTCGAGATAACGCGCTTGGAACAAAATCAACCGCTGCGAAACCTTGAAAACGAAGCGCCGGCGAGTGAAGGATGAGTAGTCCCTGGAAGCCGTAGCGCCGGGCGGTTTTTCGACTAGAAAAACTGCAAGGCCTCGTGAAACGGCGTCGAGTCATGCGAGAGCCAAGGCTTTGACCCCTTGTTGGGTCAAAGCCGGGGTGACGCGGACGGCCAGGGCCGCCGAAGGCAATCACCGTGACGGTGGAGCCCTGATTTTCGTCCCATGGATGGGCGAAAATCTTTACGGGCGGAAGCCGTCACTCGCCGGAGTTCAGTTTTGCCGATGTGGAATACGCCAACAAAGGCAAAGTCACGCGGCGTGAAAAGTTTCTTGACCAACTACTCGAAAGCCTAATGCCTTGGCAAGTGATGCTCGCGGTGATCGAGCCTTATTACGCCAGGCTAAGGCCGAAGCCACAAAGCGTTTCCTTTGAATGCGATGTTATATGTCCACGTGGTGCAGATTGTCTACAACTGCTCCTAACCGGGCATGGGAGACGCACTGTATGAGGTTGAGTCGCTACGGCGTTTTTGTGGAATCCGCGTGGAAGCGTTGCCGGAAGAAAGCGCGATTTTGCAGTTCTGGCATTTGCCGAAACAGAACAGCTTGAACAAACAAATCTTCCGGGCCATCAACAAAACTCAGGGTGAACGCGGGCTGTTTTTAATAGTCGGCACCATCGTCGATGGCAGCCTGATTGCCGGGCCGACCTCGACCAAGAATAAAACCGAGTCTCGTTACCCGGAATTGCATTCTAGTAAGAGAAGCAATCAATGGTTTTTCGGCAGTAAATTTCATTTTGGTGTCGATCACGAAACCGGCTGGGTACATACGCTCAAAGTCCCCTCAGGGAACATGAGCGACGTGGTCGAAGCTGCGTCCTTGCTGCGTGGCGAAGAGCAATTCGTGCACGGTAACCGCGGGCCTGTGCGCCTTGAAAAACTTCGGGGTGCCGTCGTCTCCATGCCGCACAAAGTCGTTGCCGCCAAATTGGTTGACGAACTGTCGCTAGAGGCACGCCTGAACGGTAATTTGTGCTCTGTCTATAGGTCAAAACTATTCAGTGGCGAAGCTATAACGAACTCGAATTCGCAGGGGATAATTCGGACTGAAGATCGCCGTAGACGTAAATGTTTTAGAGACGGCGACGCGGACCTTTATGCGCACATAACGGGATAATCGGTATAGCCGACAGCACCGGCAGAATAATAAGTTTCACGGTTTGGTTCGGTTATTGGGGCATTACGGGCAAAGCGTGCAACCAAATCCGGGTTGGAAATAAACCATGAGCCGTAGGCGACGACGTCGGCTTCCTGATTTTCTATAGCCTCATTGCCGGTTTGCTGGGTATAGCCGCAATTGGCAATCAACACCCCCTGATAGCGTTGGCGTATTAACGGCATTAAATGCCCCACGGTCGCCATAAAATGCGGGGTATCGGGTTTTGGCTCCAGCACATGCAAATAGGCCAGATTAAACTCATTGAGTTTTTCCGCTGCTCTGCCAAAGGTGATTTCCGGATGGGTATCGCGTATGCCCCAAACCTTGTTGGTGGGCGAAATGCGAATACCGACTTTGGTGCTGCCAATGGCATTGCAGAGGTCGGCGACAATTTCCAGCATGAAGCGCAAACGGTTATCGACCGAGCCGCCATATTCGTCGGCGAGCTGATTGACACCATCGCGGGTAAACTGATCGATCAGAAAACCATTGGCTGCGTGAATTTCAATGCCGTCAAACCGTCCAGAAGGCGATACCCTAAAAAACAAGCGCGACCGGGCCATGCTAGCGACCCTGCTCTATCATGCCCTACGCCGCGATGAGTTGTGCAAGCTTAAGGTCAAAGACTTCGAGCACGAGCGGCCCGGTGTACCGCATCTGAAAGTTTCCGGCAAAGGCGGCAAAACCCGTTATGTTCCGCTCCACCCGGCGACAAGCCGACTGATATTGAGCAAGCTGGCCACGGCAGCGACGACAATGGCGCCCTATTCCGGCCGGTCGGCCACAACACACAAGATAATAACGGCAAATCGATCACCGCCGATGGCGTATATAAGATCGTGCGAGCCTATTCAGCGCAACATCGGGGCGCATTCACTGCGGGCGACAGCGGCCACGAATGCGCTCGACCATCAGGCCGACATCGCCAAGGTGCAAGAATGGCTAGGCCACGCCAATATCTCAACGACGCGGATTTACGATCACCGGAAAACGCGGCCGGAGGATAGTCCGACGTTTAAGGTGAGTTATTAATCCCATGCCTAACCTGTCAAAGCCTGGCTGGAAGATCATAAGCATCCGATCGAAATATTCTATCTGCCCAGCTATGTCCCGGGTGAAACCCGGAGGAACGCTAGAATGCCAATTTGAAACAAACCATTGGAATAAGTACCCGTCGGAACAAAAGCCAAATTACGTGCAGCCGCCAACGAACACATGACTCACTTAGCACTGTCGCCAGATCGGATAAAACGCTTCTTCCAAGACCAGTCTGTGAAATGTGCTGCTTAAAATTTCATGGGACTGATCAATAGCCGGGCTTGACCGGCTAATGTTCTAACCTAGGAGCCTGTCGGACTT
>NZ_LUUK01000192.1 GCF_001644025.1 Methylomonas koyamae | reverse complement strand
AAAATGGCAACAGCCCCTAGAATCAACCAGGGTCAACCATAATCAATCTGTACCGCGTTACGCAAGGGCGCTCAAGTCGGCACGCTTCCGCTAGCCAATCGAGCACGTCGCATTTTCGCCGCCGGCTGCTATCCGCGCTTCTCCGACTACTCACCGATTCAGTTTCGGTCTTCCGACACTCCGCAACGTTCTCCGCCCGTTAGCGGTGCGGAATCCAGCTTTTCAGGTCGCTCGGACCTCATTTGGCTGAACGCTGCCCAATATTGCCGGTCGTTTGAGCCCCATTGGTTAAACGAAGTCCAATATTGCAGATCGTTTGGAGCTCATCAGCTTAACAGACCTCGATATTTCAGGTCGCTCTAGCCTTATTGGCTCAACGGAGCCGAAAATTTCAGATTGCTTAGAATTTCTTGATTTAACGGAACCCGGCGTTTTACGTCACTTGGAACCGTTTGGCGAGACGGCACCCTGTATTTCAGGTTCTTCGGAACCCGTCGGCTGAGCGAAGTGGGATGTTTCAGGTTGCCCGGAACTCGTTGGCTGAGCGGCGCCGGGCTTTTCAGGTTGCTCGGGAGTCGTTGGCTGAGCGGAGTCAGGGACCGTTGGCTGAGCGGAGTCGAAGCCAGCGTTTTGGCTATGACTCGCATTCCGGCACTCGGCCAATCGGTGCAATAAATTACTGTCGCCAGCCATCAGCGCCTGCTTCTTGTTGCGGCTCCAGCCTTGAATCTGTTTTTCCCGGATATAGGCGTCTTCAATCCGCTCGCACATCTCGCAATAAACCAATTGGACCGGCAATCGCGTTGCGGTGTGCTTGGCGCCCAAGCCGTTTTGGTGTTCCCACAAGCGGCGTTCCAAATCCCAGGTACTGCCGGAGTAATAGCTGCCGTCCGAGCATTGCAAAATATGCCGGTAAGGCATTGAGTACCCCCCAAAGATTCGGCTAGGTTCGCCGAGTTGAGCGGCGAACTGCGTTAAGCCGGACGCGCCGTTCCCTGAGTGGAGCCGCGTTCGCTGAGCGGAGCCGAAGCGAACATCGCGGCCAGCCAACCCGACTCCGCCCGGCTTCGATTCCGCTCGGCTTCGGCTCCGCTCAGCCGACGGAGTTAGTCGGCGTCGTTGAACTCGGCGTCTTCGTCGTCGGCCGGCGCTGGGGCGTTGGTCACGCGGCTGACGAAGGCTTTTTCGCGGATGGCTTTTTCCAATTCGGCGGCGGCCTCCGGGTGTTCGCGCAGGAATTGCTTGGCGTTGTCCTTGCCTTGGCCGATTTTGTCGTTGTTGTAGCTGTACCAGGAGCCGGATTTTTGGACGAAGCCGAATTCGACGCCCAAATCCACCAATTCGCCGAAGAAGGACACGCCTTCGCCGTACAGAATTTCGAAGTCGGCTTGCTTGAACGGCGGCGCGACTTTGTTTTTGACGATCTTGACGCGGGTTTCGTTGCCGATCACTTCGTCGCCCTTCTTGATCGCGCCGATGCGGCGAATGTCCATCCGCACCGAGGCGTAGAATTTCAGCGCGTTACCGCCGGTGGTGGTTTCCGGGTTGCCGAACATCACGCCGATTTTCATCCGCAGCTGGTTGATGAAGATCACCAGCGTATTGGAGCGTTTGATGTTGGCGGTGAGTTTGCGCAAGGCTTGCGACATCAGCCGCGCTTGCAGGCCCATGTGCGAGTCGCCCATGTCGCCTTCGATTTCGGCTTTCGGGGTTAACGCCGCCACCGAGTCGATAACCACGATATCGACCGCGCCGGAACGGACCAGCATGTCGGTGATTTCCAGGGCCTGCTCGCCGGTGTCTGGCTGGGACACCAAAAGGTCGTCGATGTTGACGCCGATTTTCTGGGCGTAAACCGGGTCCAACGCGTGCTCGGCATCGACGAAGGCGGCGGTGCCGCCCAGTTTTTGCACTTGCGCGATGGTTTGCAAGGTCAGCGTGGTTTTACCGGACGATTCCGGGCCGTAGATTTCGATGATCCGGCCGCGCGGCAGACCGCCGCAGCCCAGCGCGATATCGACCGACAACGAGCCGGTCGAAACGACTTCGATGTCGCGGGTCGCGGCAACGTCGCCCATCCGCATCACCGAGCCTTTGCCGAATTGTTTTTCGATTTGGATCAGCGCCGCGCCCAGCGCCTTTTTTTTGTTTTCGTCCATTGTTGCCTGCCTTGGTTTGGCTACTGAAAGCCGGCGATTATCCCATAGGCCGAGGCCTCGAAACAGCTTTTCTCGCGGCCGGCTCAGGCGAACAGCGCGGCCGCCTGGCATGGATTGAACGGAAAATACAGATGTAGATAGGAGGCTTGCAAGCGGCCGACCCGGTAAAACGCTTCGGCTTGACCGTGATGGCGGCGGGTAGTGGATTGGGTGTGCGGCGCCAGCGAGGTTTGCAAGGTCGAGAAATGAAAGCTGTGGCCGCGTATTTCGCCGTGCTCCAGTTCCAGACTGTGCATGCCCAGATTAGCGAGTTGGGTCTGCATCCGGGCCTGGCCGGGCAACAGGCCGACAATCTCGGCGGCCTGGCCGTCGCGGTCGGCCAGGCTGTCCAGCAAATACAAAAAGCCGCCGCATTCGGCGTAGATCGGCTTGCCGGCTTGGTGATGCTGGCGCAAGGCCTGTTTCATCGCCTGGTTGCCGGCTAGTTCGGCCAAGTGCAATTCGGGATAACCGCCGGGCAGGTAAATCGCATCTGCCGCCGGTAAATCGCAGTCGGCCAGCGGCGAGAAGAAGGTCAAGGTTGCGCCCAAGGCTTGCAGGCAGTCCAGGTTGGCCGGATAGAGAAACGAAAAGGCCGCATCCCTGGCGACCGCAATGGTCCGGCCGGCCAACAGGCGCGGCGGCGGCTCGCTCGTGACCTCGGCGAACGCCACCGGATCGGGCAAGCGGCAATCGCTGAGCAGATCGGCGGCGCGGGCCAAGCGCTGATCGAGGTCGGCAATTTCGCCGGCTTGGTGCAAGCCCAAGTGACGCTCTGGCAAACCGACCGAAGCGTCGCCGCGCATAGCCGCCAGCAGCGGCATGTCGTCCGGCAGGGCTTCGGCCAACAGGTTGGCATGGCCGGCGCTGCCGACCTTGTTGGCAATGACGCCGGCGAAGGCCAAACCCGGCCGGTAATAGGCCAAGCCGTAAGCGACCGCGGCAAAAGTTTGCGCCATGCCATGAGCATCGATCACCGCCGCGACCGGCACAGCAAGCGTTTGGGCCAGATCGGCGCTACTGCTGTCGCCGTCGTACAAACCCATCACCCCTTCGATCAGGATCAAATCGGCTTCCCCGGCCGCGCGATACAGCAACTCGCGGCAGTGGGCCTCGCCCATCATCCACAAATCGAGCTGATAGGCTGGGTGTCCGGATGCAAAGGCCAAAATCTGCGGATCGATGAAGTCCGGCCCGGTTTTGAATACCCTCACCTCGCGACCAAGCCGCCTATGGTAATAGGCCAGCGCGGCGGTCACCGTGGTTTTACCCTGGCCGGACGCCGGCGCGCTGATTAGGATGGCCGGACAAGGCTTAACCGGCGTAACGTGAACGTCGATCACCCGTCAGTCCCTGGGGTAAAACCACATTTGATACACGCTGAGCAGGATTTGCACGCCCATCGACAAGCCCATCAGCGCGCCGCTCAGCACCACCACGTAAGCGAACTCGCGGACATGTTTGGTGACGAACCAGGAGCCGACGTCCAGCAGCATCGCGACGAACGGAATCACCACCGCGATCCGTTTGACGTAAATATTCATGTCGCACAATAAAAAGATCTTGCCGATGAAAAACAGGATGAAGGCGATGCCGAACAAATGGATGTGCGATACCCTGACCAAGGCGGGAATCGACGCGCCGCCGGTGTGGGCAACTTCGGCGACGCCCGTAAAAGTGGTCAAATCCGGCAGCGACGGATTGGCGGCCGGATTGTGGCAATGCACGCAATCGCGGTTCAGAATCGGCGCGATTTTTTCGTCGTAGCCGTCCTTTTCCGCGCCGTCCTGTATCCATTTTTGAATAACTTCCTTGTCGCTCTTGTATTTCAGGTTAGGTTCCATAATGCCGTTGATCGCCGCGCCCAGGCGGGTTTGGCTGTTGGAACCGTGGTACATGATGACGATGTCGTCGATCGACAAGCCGCGCTTGCCGTCGCGGCCCTGGTGGGTGTAGTACATATTGACCAGGGCCATCAGGTAGCCCAGGCCTATCGTCAATAAAAACACGGTGTTGAGGATACGTTCGCTGACGGAAATATCCTTGAAACGGGTGTATTGCTTGCCCATGCGATCCCTCGGAGATTGATTGGATGGATAGTTTAACTTGGCAAAAAAAGACCGGCACGCAAAGTGCCGGTCAAGCGGGAGCCACGAGGTTTATCGAGGTCTTTAAGGACAACTTTAAAAACTTAACCAGGTATTGAAATACAAGGTGTTGTTGTCGCTGGCGTTGCGTCCCGAGCCGTCGTAATTCTTGTCGCCGCCGTCGAAACGCGTGTAAGCCACATATTGGGCCGCGAAACGCAGATTCAAGTAGGACTCGGCAACACCCGCCGTTTTACCGAACGGGATGTAATTCAACTCGAAGGTAAAGTAGTCCGAATTCGGCCGCCTGTTCGGCGATACTTCGTACAACACCGCGTCCTGATTACCGTGGATATGGTTGTATCCAACCGTCAAGCCGTAGGTTTGCTCGAAGGTGTAAGCGCCGTTCAAGCCCAAAAAGCCTAATTGCTGGTTGCGCTGTGCTGCGGATGCCGCGGCCGCGCTGGCCAGTAGATCTTGAGATTCGCGGATGTAGCTGGCTTTGAATTCATAGATATGCTTGGGGTTGGCCAAGTATTGGTAATTAAAATCCACGCCCAAATCGGTGTAGCGGTCGCTGACCGTCAACGTGGGGTCGGGCTGAACGTTGGCCCTGAAGCCGAAATGCCCCAACGATATATAGTGGCCTTGCCAATCCTTTTGCAAACCGATCCGCCAATACGGCGCTCCGCCATCCACTTTGACCGCGCCGTCGTCCCACTGCCCCATACCTTTTTGGGCGTACTTGGCAAAACTGGTATAGGCACCGGCTTCGAGGAAAACCGTATCGTCGATCATGCTGTACAAGGTTGCCCCGCCGATCTGGCCGCCCAGCGCGGCCAACGCCGGTTCGGCGCCGGGCGTACGCGCCAACGGCGATCCGGAATACGGGAATCCCCAAGCCGGCGTGGTGTTCCACAAATCCTGAACGGTCGGACTGTTATTGAACGACACGCCGTAGACAAAATTGCGCCCCAGCCAATCCGCTTCGTCGGCAATCCGAATATCGGTGTTGTCCAACGCGAAACGACTGGCCACGCCATCGTAGGTAAACTGCACGAAAGCGCCCATGTTGCCGTAAACCTTTCCGCCGTAAAACAACGAGGCCTGATCTAACGCCAGGTTGTTGTTGCTGTTAAAGTCGCGCCGCGCCAATACCGGGTCGGCGGGTATATCGCTATCGTTGCGCTTGGTATTGGTCAGCGAACCGACGGCCATGCCGCCGAAACGGCTGATGGCCGAATCGTTGTTACCCCACACGTAACCATTTAATTTGAATTGCCGGCCGTAAGGCGTCAAATTCGGACCGAAAGCTTGCGTATGACACATCGCGCAGGCCATGCCAGTTTGCCTGGCAAAACTCGGCAGGGCTTGCGCTTGACCGACGAAACCCCAGTACAAAACCGAACAAAACAACCAAAAGAAACGCCGAATCAATCGTCTCGTTATAATATGTTTTTCCATAAGTAACTCCATTAAAATAGAGTTTAAATTATAGCCAAGCCAAGATTAATCCAATATTAAAAATACGTTAATTTACGTTAAAAAACAGCAAGTTATAAATACTAAAAGCAAATAAAACCCCAAGCGCCGACAAAAGTCAACGCATTTCCAATTTTATGAAATTATTATCGACAATTCGCTGAAACAGTGACGGAACTAAAGCTGGTATAAACAGGCAACCCCGTTTATCTTTTAATAAACGACATTAAAACCATTAAAAATTAATAAATACGGAAGCCATCCCTAAATGATGCATCGTCATATTCACGTGCTTGGCATCTTCCAGATATTGATTCATATAGCCGATTTCGGTACGGACATGACTGTTGAAATTCCAGCCAAACCCGGCGAATACCCGGTTCTGATCGAAACCGGATTTGCCGCCCCAATCGGTGGTGTTGACCCGATAAAACGCTTCGTCCCAAGCCACCAGACTAAAACGCGGCTCGAACTCGAACGGATGCACGAATTTGATCATTTGCCGGGGACGTTCGCGGACTTGGTTGCCGCGCAGGAAGTTGCTTTCCCACATGGTCCTGAAGGTAAAAGTACCGATGTCGGTCGGCAGCACGTAACGGAATGCCGGCCAGAAATCCTGTTGGGCGATGTACGGCTTGTTTTGGTTTTGGGTCGGCAGCCAGGTGTAACCCAGCCAAATCGTGGCGCGATCGCTCAACGAGTAGCCCAGCGCGCCGCGCACCATGCCTTGGTACCAGTGCTCCCAGTTACCGTCGAAACGCGTCTGACCTTCCACCCAAACTCTGGCCTTTTCCAAATCCGGGTTGACGGCTTTCAGACTTCCTTCGCCAACCATTTGCAACCAGGCCCCGGTATCCTCGGCCAACTCGCCGGCTTGCGCGCTGGAGATACCCGGTCCGGCGGTGAAAATCGCGGTTACCGTAAGCGTTGCCAATATCAATCGATTCGATGTCATTTCGGTCCTCCGACGACAAAACTAAAGTTTCAATACCCGTCTCGCGGGCATGCCTCCGGCCTGGGCTGCATGACTGCGCCTTAGGCGGAAAAGGTGATTATTCGAGGTGGTGTCGGCGGCCGGCTCGCACGCCGACCGGCCACCGGTTAAGACCGCTCAGACACTCAATTTTCGGCGCGCGGCCAAGTGGTGATCCGAGTAGGAATGGTGATCGTCCAATCCGAGGATCTGGCAACGGCCGCCCGCATGATTGTATTCCTCGGTGTAGTGATGGATGAACTCCATCACGGTATGATCGATCAAATCGACGTCCGTCAAATCAAAGAACACGTTTTGTTTTTCCGGAAAATCCGCAAGCAAACTCTTCAGGCTGATGAAATTCGAAAACACCGCCGCGCCGCTGACCGCGATATGGTAGGTATCGGCGTTGGTTTGATTGACGTGGTAAGCCATCGAGAAGATATTGCCGGGTTTCAAGCCGCGGCTGACGTGGATCAATAACTCGACAACGATGCCGATTGCCACGCCGACCAACAAGTCGGTGGCAATCACGCCGATAATCGTGATCACGAAGACCGCGAAGTTGTCCAAGCCCACGGTCAGGGTTTTGGCGAATTCCTTCGGAGAGGCTAAACGAAATCCGGTAAATACCAATAAGGCCGCCAACGAGGTCAACGGAATTTCGTGTATCAAGCGCGGAAACAAGGCGACGAAAATCAGCAAGAACAAGCCGTGGAAAAAGTTGGCCCAGCCGGTTTTAGCGCCGTTGTTAATGTTGGCGGAGCTACGGACAATTTCGGCGATCATCGGCAAGCCGCCTATCATACCCGACACCAAATTGCCGACCCCAACCGCCGCCAAATCGCGGTTCAAATTGGAGTTGCGTTTGTAAGGATCGAGTTTATCGACCGCCGAGGCGCTCAACAAACTCTCCAAACTACCAACCAGCCAGATCGTGACGACCGAAATCCAAAATTCGTGGTCGGTGATTTTCGAAAAATCCGGAAAATAAAACCCGGACATGAAGTTTTCCGGTACCGCCACCAAAAAGGCCGGGCCCACGGTAAATTCGTGGTGCGGCAAAATTTCCGCATCGGGCAAGAACAGGTACTGATGGATATGATCCAAATCGAAAAACTGGCCCAGGGCCAAACCCAACATCACCACCAACAGCGGCGCCGGAATCATTTTCAAAGCCGGCTGTTTGATGACAGACCACAGGATTAATAACGCTAATCCGCACAAACCAATCAACGAAACTTCCGGGTTCATTTCGACGATCGAATGCGGGATTTCCGCTATGGTCCCCAATAAGGTCTTGGCTTCGGGCTTAACCCCCAACAAGGTATGAATCTGCTTGGCCATGATGATGATACCGATCGCGGCCAGCATGCCATGCACCACCGAGGACGGAAAAAACGCACTCAGCTTGCCGGCCTTGAAGACGCCGAGCAGCACCTGCAACACGCTGGCAACGACAATGGCGGCCAACGTATAACGGTAGCCGGCCATCGCATCGCCCTGTCCGAGCGATTGCACCGCGTCGACGATGACGACAATCAAACCGGCGGCCGGGCCATTGATCGTCATATAGGAGCCGTTGATCCGAGAGACCACCACGCCGCCGATAATCGCGGAAATAATGCCGGCCATCGGCGGAAACCCGGACGCCATCGCTATCCCTAAACATAGCGGCAGCGCAATCAAAAACACCAAAAAACCGGACAGCAAATCGCTACGCCAGTTTTCGATCAACCCCGGTATACCTGTTTTAGGTAAAGCTACAGTGGATGCTTGCGACATGGTAAATCTCAGCTTAATGGAAAACCTTTGTTAAGCCAGAAATATGCCAAGCACCTCAACCTCGCGCAAATACTAGGTTTGCACGGCTTTGGTTCGCGTCCAATCGCTTGGCATTCGACCAGGCTGGTTTATTAAAACCACGCACCTTGGTTGAAATCCACCACGCGCGCGATTTGCACCACTCGCGGTGCAAACTCTTGCTGATTGCCGGTGAATCGCCCGGTCCACGCCCCTCAAATCCACGCCAACAGAGCGCGCTGCACGGCTATACGAAAACGCTCCCTATCATTCCGGTGCGCGCGCCGCACCAAACCGAACAAACGCTGCCTGGCTAGCGGTCTATTCAAGCCGCCGAACTGTGGCCGGCGTCCGGTTGAAATCAACCGGCCACCCCGGCGATTTGCACCGAAGCCTATCGATATTCTCGAATTAGATATTACGATTCAATGATTTACGAACAGGCATGACTTGTGCATTACTAAATTAAAGTCCGGCATGCCCCGAGGTAAGCCGGACCGCTTACTCGTGGTCGCCCACCCGCGCATCGGGCAACCCACGGAACTCAGGTTTGCCGGCTCTTTTCTTTTGATACGAGGTTGATGTACCCATGACGGTTTCCAAACCCACTACACCGCTAAACGATCAGCTGCTCGGCAACGCCGGCGGCTTCGATCTGGATGCGGCGATCGAACACATAGCCCATTGGCTGCCTACGCAAGGCCCGCTAAAAGATTTTATCCACCACAATACGCTGCACGCGGTGCAGGACAAGCCCTTCCATGAAGGCGTGGCGATTGCCGCTCGGATCTTTGGCGCCCGCAGCTATTTGCCGTTAGCCGATTATCAAAGCCGCTACCGGCAAGGCCGTATTCGCGACGATGCGATCGACTGGGCCTTGGCGCACTGCGATTGCCCGGAGGCCGAACGCGCCGCGCTACGGGAACGCCTGTTCGAAGACGACAAGCACAGTCACTATCCGCCGATTTCGCTCGCTAACCACGGCATACGCGCGCATTGGATGACGGCTCTGGAAGTCGATTTGAACGCGTTGGCCCATCCGGTGGTATTCCGCCTGCTGGGCAATTTTCTCGACCAAGGTATCAGTCGCTGGACCTTGGCCAAGGACGGCGAAAGCTTCTGGGATTGCGTGCTGCGCTTGACGCAAAACAGTTTGCTGCCGCTCTATCCTTTTCATATCGCCGAAGTGCGCGAATTGTTAAATCAAGGGCCGGACGGCGTCATCGCTCATTGCCTCGAACGCATGGTCGGCGCGGAGTCCTGGTACGAACAATATCTGTTGGAGTTGCTGCTCTCTCACCCCGGTTGGGCCGGCATGGTCAGGTTGATCGAGCTCAATCCGCAAGCCTTGCTGGCTAAAAGGACGATTTCGTTGAAGCAGTTGATCGCTTTCGAAATGGCCTGCGAGCTGGCATTTCTGACCAAAAAACGCGGCAAGCAGTTTAGCAACATCGCCAAGCTACCCCAGTTGGACACCTTACCGCGCTTCGAACACCAGCTTGCCGATTTGGCGATCCCGTTGCGTTTACGGGTCTGGCACGAAGCGATGGAATGGTCCATGCACAGCGAGTTGCTGGCCGCATTGGTCACCCAGCCGGTAACGCGAGCAACTCCAAATACGACCAAAGTCAGCCCGACCGCCCAGGCCCTGTTTTGCATCGACGACCGAGAATGCTCGCTGCGTCGGCATCTGGAAGAAATCGATCCAAGCATCGAAACTTTCGGCGCCGCCGGTTTTTTCGGCATCGACTTCTTATATCAGGGTTTGGACGACGTTTACCCGGTCGCCCAATGCCCGGCCGTCATCACCCCCAAGCATTTGATACGCGAGGAAGCCCCCCATCAACACCGGAAAAAAACCAAAACCAAAAATCTGGCCGGCATGCATTTCTCGGCGCATTCGATGTTTCGGGGCTGGCTATTTACCCAAACCATCGGCTTGGGATACGCGATTCGTTTGGCCTGGAACGTGTTTCGTCCCGGCGCCGGCGTTCCCAAGGTTCAGCAACTCAGCGAGGTGGAGGCTCACTCGCATCTGCACCTATTGCGAGAAAACGACGAGCCGACCGAGGAAGGTTATTTGCTGGGTTTCTCGTTTTCGGAGATGGCCGACCGAGTCGGCGGCCTACTGCGTAACATTGGCCTGACCCAGGGGTTCGCGCCGTTGGTAGTTATCGTGGCTCACGGCTCCAGCAGCGTCAACAACCCGCATTTCGCCGCCTACGATTGCGGCGCCTGCTCCGGCAAGCCGGGCGCGCCGAATGCCCGCGCCTTTGCCTGGATGGCCAACCATTCGTCGGTACGCGACATTCTGCGCGAACGGGGCATCTCGATTCCGGACGACACCTATTTCGTCGCCGCGCTGCACAACACCAGCCGGGACGAAATCAGCTACTTCGATCCGAACGCCTACCGGCACCGCGATCTAAGCAAACTGCATACGTTCAAACATGCGATGCAACATGCCTTGCTCAGAAACGCCCGCGAGCGTTGCCGTTGGTTCGAATTGGGACCGCAATCGCATTCCAATAAGGAGGCCCACCGCCACGTGGTGGCGCGTGCCTCGTCGATTTTCGAGCCCCGTCCGGAATACAACCATTCCAACAATCTTTACTGCGTGGTCGGCCGCCGAGAACTGAGCCGCCAATTATTTTTGGATCGCCGTTCATTTTTGCATTCCTACGTGCCGGACAGTGACCCGCAAGGGGAAATCCTGGCCAAAATCCTTGGCGCCATCATTCCGGTGTGCGGCGGCATCAACCTCGAATACCTATTTTCCCGCGTCGACAATTCGGTCTATGGCGCCGGCACCAAACTACCGCACAACGTGATCGGCCTGCTGGGCGTCGCCAATGGTGTCGAGGGCGACTTGCGTACCGGATTGCCGCAGCAAATGATCGAAGTTCACGAACCGGCCCGACTGCTGATGGTGATCGAGCAGCGCCGGGACATCGTCGATCAAGCCCTGGCCTTAATCGGCGATCTGAAGGAATGGCTGGACAACGAGTGGATACGCTTTGCCTGCCAAGATCCGCTCAGCCACGAACTGTTTTATTACTCGGCGCGGGGCTGGGAAGCCGTACGCCTACCGGCGTCGTTACAGCCGCCCGCCGCGCCGCATTCCGAACGGATTATCGTCGGTAAAACCGAAACGATACCGGTCCATCAATTGCTTGGGAGACCCGCATGAATGGCTTGATACTCGCCAGCCTGTTTTTACCGATGCTCGGCTTTATGCTGATTCTGGCATCGGCGCCGAACGAACACCGCATCGCCAGAATCAGCCTTTGGACCGCGCGCCTGATGGGCTCGTGCGTTTTGACCCTGTTGGCGACATGGTCCGCTTACGGCTTCCCGAACCACGAATTCGTTTGGTTCGATCTGTACGCTCGCGGCGACTACCACTTCCCGATACTGTTCTATTTGGACGTGGTCGGTGCGACCTATCTGTTCTGCGCTTGGGCGATATTCGCGATCATCGTCCGCTATTGCCGGGTCTACCTGCACCGCGAGCCCGGCTATAAGCGCTTTTTCCTGACCATCTTCGGCTTTAGCTTCGGTTTGAATCTGGTGATTTTGTCGGGCTCGATCGATATGTTGTTCGCCGGCTGGGAAATTGTCGGCGTTTGTTCGTTTCTGCTGATCGCCTTTTACCGGCATCGGCCGCAACCGGTCCGTAACGCGTTGCGCGCCTACACCATCTACCGGTTTTGCGACGTCGGACTGTTGCTGGGCGCCTGGATGAGCCATTTGCTGTTTCACGAGAGCCAACACTTCAGCGAGCTGGCCAACTTGTTCGATCACGCGGCCATGCCGCCGGCCGGCTATGCCTCGTTGCTGTTTTTGTCGTGGTTGATTGTGATCGCCGCTTCCGGCAAATCGGCGCAGTTTCCGTTTTGTTTTTGGTTGCCGCGGGCGATGGAAGGTCCGACCCCATCCAGCGCGATATTTTACGGTGCCTTGTCCATCCATTTGGGCGTGTTTTTGCTACTGCGGACGATGCCGATCTGGAGCTACCATTATGTGAGTCGTCTGGTCGTGTTGGCGATCGGCTTGCTGACCATCGTCGTCGCCAGTTTGTCTGAAAAAACCCAATCCAACATCAAGGGTCAGATCGCCTATGCATCGATTACCCAGGTTGGCTTCATGTTCGTCGAACTGGCATTCGGTCTGGAACCTCTGGTTTTGATGCATTTTCTCGGTAACGCCTTCTTGCGCTGCTACCAATTGCTGGTCTCGCCGTCCATCGTCGCTCACCTGTTAAGGGTCGAAGGATCGGTGGATACCGACTTCGTCATCAAACCCAGCGCGATGCGCGACCGTTTGCCCTATTCGATTCGCGACACCCTGCCGGGCGTGCTGCAAAACACCTTGTACGTGTTCGCGCTGCAAGAGGGCAATCTGGAGCGACTGGTGAGAATGAGTTTGTGGGATCCGCTGAAGACCATCGGCAGCCGGGCCAACGCCGTGCGGCCGGCGGTTAAATACTTGGTGCTATTTTCGGTACTGGCGTTGATTCCGGTGTCGAAACTGCAACAAACCGTCGATCCGGCGTATTTGTCCATGCCGGTCTCATTGGCCATGGTATTGGCGACACTGGGCGCGTTCAGTCAAAACCGCAATCCGCTGCGGGTTTGGCACGCAATTGCGCTAAGCTGCCTACTGGCCGGCGCGGCGGTGTGGATGATGACGCCGGAGGCTGCCCCCGATGTCCTGCTGTTTGCCAGCGGCATTGTACCGTCCTGGCTGCTCGGCATTTTCGTCCTGAAACGCCTGCTGCGCGACGAAGATTTCGCGGCGATGCCGTT
>NZ_LUUK01000191.1 GCF_001644025.1 Methylomonas koyamae | reverse complement strand
GCCACCAGCGCCACGCCGGTTGGGACCAAGAGGCCGGGGATGGGGCGGAGGGCGACGGCGGCGAACCGGCGTCACTCTCCGCCGAACGTACCGTGATGTCGCAACAACAACTGGAACGCTTGATTGCCGCGCTGGACGAATTGTCGCCCAAGTGCCGGGAAGTGTTCGTCTTGCTCAAACTCCAGCATTGTAGCTACGCGGAAGTGGAACAAAAGCTGGGGATATCGCAGACGATGATCTTCAAGTACTTGACCCAGGCCATGCGCCATTGCCGGCGGACGGTCGGCGAGTTGGATTGATTTGGCTGTCGATGGCGTCCAACGCGGCAGCCCTTACCCTATCGTGGCTTTATAATCCGCTACTTGCAGCAACAGCAGACCGGCCCTAGCGATGAATTCTCCCATTCCGCCATTTCCTCAAGGCAGCCCCGACGAACAAGCCGAGTATTGGCTGGCGTTGCGCGACTCGCCGTTTTACGACGGCGAGCAGGAACGGCGCTGGCAAGCTTGGTTGGCGGCGAGTGCCGACAACCGGGAAGCCTGGCGACGGGCCGAGGCGTTTTTCGGCCGAATAGAACGCATCGATCCGGCGCAGATCGTTGACATCCAAGCGGCGCTACGCGGCGCAACCGGTGCGCGGCTTGAAGTCGCCGACCGGCCGGCGCGGCGCGGGCATTCCTGGCTGGTGCCGATGGCCGCCTGTCTGCTACTGGCCGCGTGCTTGGGTTGGGCGATGGCTGCCGGTTGGTTGGCCGATTTCCGCACGGGCACCGGCGAGCAGCGCCGGATTCAACTGAGCGACGGCTCGACGGTAATTCTGAATACCGGCTCGTCATTGTCGGTGGATTTTTCCGAAACCCAACGAGTGATTCGCTTGCACGGCGGCGAGGCCTACTTCAAGGTTGCCGCCGACGCAGGAAGGCCGTTCGAAGTAGTGAGCAGCGGCGGCCGGGTCAGGGCCTTGGGTACCGCGTTCGATGTCAAACATTGGCGGGACGATCTGGCGGTCACGGTATACGAACACAGCGTGCGGGTCGCGTTCGCCGACGGCGAAACCGTGGAAAGCCTACCGGAAGGCCAGCGTGTCGAGTCGGTCGGCGGCAAGGCCGGCCGGCCGGAAAGCGTGAATCTGAAGCAAGTCGGTGCCTGGCGGGAGCGGCGCCTGGTGTTTAAGGAACAAGCGCTGCAAGCCGTGGTCGACGACTTGAACCGTTACCGTTCCGGTCGGATCGTCATCGCAGACCCCGATTTGGCCCGGCATCGAGTGACCGGCGTGTTCGACGCCAACGACACTGAAGCGGCACTGGCCGTCATCGAGAAAACCTTGGCCGTCGCCGAATGGCGGCTGACCGACGCTTTGGTGATTTTGCGGCGCAGATGAGCAGTCTCGCCGCTCGAGCATGGTGGGGGTGTAATCGGAAACCGCCGTTGAGCATGGCAGTCTCGTTAACTCGCATTGAGGCTAGCCGCGGGAGGCGCTTTAGCGGCGACCGGCAGCTTATCCAGGTTCAAGCGGTCTTGAGTCGCGGCTAAAGCCCTTCCCGCAACGATTCTACTTTTACGGCCATGGTCCGCGCTCAGCGATGGTTGCACCTTTGGCTTTTGCAAACCAACGCTTTTTTCTGCCGAAAAATATTTTTTTGCAATGAGGTTATAAAACCTGCCGGCCCGGTCGTCTTTGGTTACGAACCCGCACGGATTGTCCGAAGCAGCATTCGCTATCGGCGATCCGCGACTTTCGTAACCGACGCCAGGAGGCCCGATGAACCGCCGTTTATCCCCGATCAACCCGTTTTGTTTGACACTGTTTGCCGCCACGCTGATGGCTAGCCCTTTGTGCGCGGCCGAGGCTGAAATCGATTTTGCCATTCCGGCCGCGCCGTTAGCCGATGCCTTGCTGCTGTTTTCCGAAACTAGCGGCGTCAAGGTGTTTTTCAGTTCGCAACTAACCGGAAATTTGCGCGGTAATGCGGTGCAAGGGCGTTACACGCCGCGACAGGCCTTGCAAAATTTGTTGATGGGCACCGGCCTTGTCGCCAAAAGCGCCGGTGATGGGACCGTGACGTTGGAAAAACTGGAAAGACCCGTCGAACCACAATCGGCGGTCGGTCCGACAACTTTGCCCAACGTGACGGTACTGGGAAAAACGATGACCGACCCCAATGACCCCTTTAATTCGGACTATCGCTTGCCTAATACTAGTGCCGCCACGAAAACCGATACGTCGATTATGGAGTTACCGATGTCGGTACAAGTTATTCCCAAGCAGATATTGAAAGACCAGCAGGCGATTCGAATCAAGGACGCGCTCAAAAATGTCAGCGGCATAAATTGGGCCACCGATCCCATGTATGAAGGCTTTCAGTTACGTGGTTTCCAAACCGATGGCGCCACCACGGTTTATCGCAACGGTCTGCGTATCCGGCGCGCGGTGCAAGAGGTCGCGGATCTGGAGCGATTAGAAGTTCTGAAAGGTCCGGCTGCGGCGGTGTATGGCCGCATCGAGCCGGGTGGATTGATCAACATTGTTACAAAAAAACCGCTGGATACCCCGTATTACGCATTGGAGCAGCAGTTCGGTTCGTACGATATGTTCCGTACCACCGCAGACGCGACCGGGCCGATCAATCAAGACCATTCTTTGTTGTATAGAGTTAATTTGGCCTACCAGAATAATGACTTTTTTGTCGAGAAAATGGATCAGGAACGGGTGTTTTTCGCTCCGTCCATTACATGGAAGCCCAGCTACCGTACTGAAATCAATTTGAATCTGGAATATCTCTACGACACTCGTACCAGCTATACCGGATTGCCTGTTCTGGGCAATCGTCCCGCCAACGTGCCGATCAGCCGTTACTACGGTTTTGGGTCGGATAATGAAAAGTCGGTATTCGACAAGTTTTTGATCGGGTTCGATTGGTCGCATCAATTCAACGACAATTGGAAAATCCAGCATCGCTTTCATTACTATAAGCTGGATTACCAAATCAATAATTCATCCTTTTTTCCGGGACCGGTCAGTCCCGTCAATAATCGCACGGCAATTAGAAATGTCACCGATAGGCCGATCGATATTACCGATACCGTTGCGACCAACATTGATCTCACTGGCAAATTCAAGCTGTTAGGCACTGAGCACCGAGTATTGGCGGGATTCGATTACTTTTGGGAGGATTTCGAAGGGCAGGGATTTTTTGGTGCCCCCGCGCCGGCCAGCCTTAGGCCGGTGGTCGATATTTTTAACCCTGTTTATGGTCAGGTACCATCCGCTGCAAGCCAGGGTTTCAATAGTTTCAGTACATTGGAACAATATTGGTACGGTGCCTACTTTCAGGATCAAATTACGCTGTTCGATAAGCTGCATATCATGGGCGGTGGACGCTACGATTGGGCGACGCGCGGCAGCGGAGCGGCCTCGACTTCCATCGAAGCGGCCAGAAGCAGCGAGACTGAGGTTCAGAATGAGGCGTTTAGTCCGCGCGTGGGCTTGGTTTATCAACCCTGGCCGTGGCTGTCGCTGTACGGAAATTACGTGGAATCTCTGGGAGGGGCGAATAGCGCGTTGGCTTCGAACGGCAAACCGCTGGATGCCGAAACCGCGCAGCAGCACGAGGTTGGATTTAAAACCGAATGGTTCGATAAGCGGTTGCTGACCACCGTTGCCTTTTACGAATTGACCAAACAAAACATTGCAACGCCGGATCCGGTAAATACCCGGTTTTCCGTCCAAACCGGCGAAGCTCGAAGTCGTGGTATAGAAGTGGATGTGTCAGGGCAGGTCACCGACGGCTTGAATTTGATCGCGACCTATGCCTATACCGATGCGACCATCACTCAGGACAACAGCGGGAATCTAGGGCACAAGCTTTGGAACGTTCCGGCGAATTCGGGCAGCTTCTGGGCCAAATATGCGTTTCAAGATTCGACATTTCACGGTCTGAGCTTGGGGGCCGGTGCGTATCTGGTTGGTGAGCGCCAAGGCAATAATCGGAATAACTGGCAAATGCCGGGCTATGTCCGAGTCGATGCGTTGCTTGGATATTCTTGGGAAATCGGCAAATCTAAAGTAACCGCGCAGTTGAACGTCAACAATTTGCTGGATAAAACGATTTACGAAACATCCGCATTCAACGGCTATTTGACTCAGCCTGGCGCGCCGCGCAATTTCATGGGTTCGATCCGTTTGGAGTTCTAAGGTTCGGTTATTCGATGAAGCGACGGAGCTACTCACTTCTACACTTACCCGAGAAAGTGGTCTCGATCGCGTCGCTGATTGGCGATCGTAATTTGTCGAGGCTCAAGGCTCGACGCAAGTTCTGGTTGAGAGTGCATTTGTGGCTGGGTTTGGTACTGGGGGTTTTGCTGTCGATCTATGGCGTTACCGGAAGCATTTTGGTGTTTTACCCGGAGATCGAGGAATGGCTGTATCCGAAGGTATTGGTGGTCGAGCAACCGGCGAATACGCAATATCGCCCGTTGGCGGAGATTTTCGCGGCCGGCAACTCGGTGATGCCGGCCACGGCGAAGCACGCTTTCGCCTATTATCCGCGCAATCGGGAGGCGGCATTCAAGCTGCGTTTTGTTGTACCGATATCCGCCACTGTTCAAGAGCAGTGGTTGGTCGGCGTGAATCCCTATTCGGCTGAAGTAACCGGAAAATTTCTCCAACACCGCTCGGATGAATGGCTGCCGGCCACCTTCATCGATTTGATGTTCGAGTTGCATTACGCGCTGCTGATTCCGTCGAAAGACATCAGCAGGGTGGTCGTCGGCCTTTCGGCGGCGTTGCTAATGATTTCGACGCTGACCGGTCTGATCGTCTGGTGGCCGCTGACCGGGCAGTGGCGTAACGCGCTGACCTTCAAGCGCGGCGCCGGTAAGGTGCGTCTCAATTACGACCTGCACAAAACCAGCGGTTTTTACACCTTGCTGGTGATGCTGCCGGTACTGTTTTCCGGAATTTACATGGTGTTGCCGCATCACGTGGTGCCGGTGCTGGAATTGTTTTCGCCGGCGACTTATCGCTATTGGTTCGAATCCAAGCCGCCTTATCCGAATGCGCCGGCCATCGGCATGGATCAAGCGGTGGCAATCGCCGTGCAACAATATCCGCAAGGTCGGCCGCACTGGATTTACGGCGCGCCGAATCCCACTCAAACCTACACCGTCTGCCAGGATGGCGTGGATGCGCCCGGAAGTCTCTTGCAACGCCGCTGCACCGTGATCGACCGCTACTCCGGCGTCATTTTGGATCGGGACGATCCCAGCCTGTCGACCGCCACGGCCGGCGAAATCTTGACCCATTGGCAATGGCCCTTGCATTCCGGACAGGCTTTCGGCACGTCCGGGCGGATTCTGGTGTTTGTTACCGGTCTGGCTTGCCCGGTGTTGTTTGTCACCGGTTTGATTCGCTGGTTGCAAAAACGGCGTTCCGCAATTCGACCGCGGCTGACTCGATTGCCGGAACGCACCGCTCGGTAAGCGTGTTTCCGGCTTTCGCCTAAGTTCCCCTCGATCCCCTCGACCCGCTGAGCGGGCGGTTTTTGGCTGCTCAAGATCGCTAGGCCAAGCAAGTTGCCAAATTCCTGGCAAACTAGCGTACGAACCTGAAACCGCCGCGTCGCCCCGGCATATCCAGTTGCGGCGTTAAACATCCTGAGCGACTAAGCTTATGTCGGCGTCGATGCGCCCGTTATTGGCGGCGATTCGGGAACCGTCCAAGCGGCGGAACCAAGCGCCGGGCTATTTGCCGAAGTGTTTAAAGTACGCTGGCGGCATCGGCGTAGCGTTCGAAAGTGGGCATCGGCGCCCATCCCGTTGCGGACTGCGACATGATTCCGATTATTCAAGAGGCCAGACCATGATACCCATTCGAGATTCGATACCTTGCCAAACCAAGCCCTACGTGACGTGGGCCGTCATGGCGGTTTGCACGGCGGTCTATGTCGCAATGCTGTTCATGCCGGACGAGGTCGGTCAACACTTTGTCTATCTTTACGGCATGGTGCCGATCCGCTACTCGAATCCGGATTGGGCGTATGCCTTCGGCTTGCCGCCGGATCATTATTTGTCGTTTTTGACCAGTTTGTTTCTGCACGGCGGTTTTCTGCACTTGCTGATGAACATGGTGTTCTTGTGGATATTCGCCGACAACATCGAGGATTTGATGGGACATTGGCGTTTCCTGGCGTTCTATCTTGTGTCCGGATTGCTAGCAACGGTCACGCAGTGGTATTTTTATCCGAATATCGCGATACCGGTGGTCGGCGCGTCCGGGGCGATTGCAGGGGTACTGGGGGCCTATTTCGTGAGGTTTCCGTATGCGACCGTCGTGATTATGGTGCCGATATTGTTCTATCCCTTGTTTTTTCAGGTGCCGGCCATCGCCTTTTTGGGTTTTTGGGTGATCGTACAAGTGGGCGACGTGTTCACCGCCGCGATGTTCGACAACGTCGCGGTCGATTCCGCCTGGTGGGCGCATTTGGGCGGTTTCGCGGTCGGTGCCTTATTGCATCCGTTTTTCATCGACAAGCCGGCGCATCGGCGCGAATTGAGTCCGCCGGCCGAATGACGGCGCGACTTTCAGCCAAAAAGTTGAGGATTCCGTAGGGGTTTTATTTTATAATCTCGGCGTTCAAGGCTGGTCCGCCGGCCGAATCAGGCCGGTTGTCGGCGTTTACCGATTCTTTATTCATTCGAGACATTGAAAACCATGAAAAACCTAAATGTTGCTTTGGTCAGGCTGGTCCAGTTCGTCGTGTTCGTATTGTTTACGTTTATCGTACTGGTCTATTTCGGCACGATGATTTTGTTGCCGCTGGACATTGTGGTGCTGATCACCAAATTGTTAGGTGTTTTGGGTATCGGTAGCTTGTTCGGCGCTGTCGTCGCGGTGCCCTTGGTCGCTTATCTGGGTAAAATCGTCTACAGCACGCCGGGTTTGATCAAATTGGTGGTCGATAACGGTATCGAATTGGCCAACGCCGGCAAACAACGTGTCGAGGCCTTCAACGACATCGCCGCCGCCGTCAAATAAGCGCGCTGTGCCGCAAGCAAAAAGGGGCCGTTTCGGCCCCTTTTTTGTGTCTGGGGATTCGGGAATTGCCGGAGCGGCTTGGCGTATTCAACGTAGTTTAATTATTGGCCCGCCCCGAGGACCATCCAAAGTCTTTGCGGTAGCGTGGGGGAGGGCGCCTGCTGACTCTGCCCGGCTTTATTGGAGCGCGGGCGTATTCGAAACAGTCGTCGCGTCTTGTGCGGTCTTGGTTTTCCGGTGGCCTGGAACCGGATACCGGCACTCTAGCGCGATTTTCTCGGTATCGTACCCGCGCTCGGCATCGGAATTTAACGGCGAACTGTTCGTCCGTCAACGCGTCGGCGCCGGTTCGCGGTCCATCATCAATTGTTCAATCTCGCCGCCATCGCGTAAAATCCCGGCTAAAAACTTTCAAGCCAGGAGCCAAACCATGAAATATCTGTTGATCGCGTTGCTGCTGACCGCGAATTGGGCCGCCGCCGAAGAATCCGCCAAGGACGAGTGGAACGAAACCTCGCTCAGCGAAGACACCATCCAAAAAATCCAGCAAGCGCAATTCAAATATAAAAAGTGCGTCGTCGACGAGATGCGCAAGCCGGAAAACCAAAAACTGGAGAGCCGCAACGCCACCGACGCGATCGCCAAATACTGCGAGCCGGCCTTGGGCGACATGCGTAAGGTCTACACCGACGTCGGCGTGCCGGGCGTCGTGGCCGACCGGCACTTGAAAAAACTGCGTATCCAGACCACCCGCAATATGTTGCAAGAATTGATGTACCTCGAAGCCGCCAAAAAAGCCGGCGCTCAACCCTGATAATCCGTGCGGCGGCCGGCCGCCGCGATTGCCGCCTCCGGCGGCTTGTTCTCAACCAAGCCTTACACCATGAACACCTATACCATCGATTTATCGCTACGCCCGACTACGTTCGATTTGTGGCACGTTTGTCTGGCCGGCACCGCCGCGGTGCTGGCCTTGATCTTGATCGCCGTTTTGATTTCGGTGCTGCTGGGTCTGCGCCGCTGCAAAAAATCCGAACCGGTGGCCGCGCCGGCGCCGCCAATGCCGGCGCCGCAACCCGAGATCAAGATCGTCGAGAAAATCGTCGAAGTCGAAAAAATTGTCCAAGCCCCAGCGCCCGAACCGGTGATTCTGAAGGAAGCCACTCCTGATGCGGCTTTGCAATTGCTCAGCCTGTTGCAAAAGGAAGCCCGCTTTATCGACTTTATCAAGGAAGATGTCGGCGCGTTTTCCGATGCCGACATCGGCGCGGCGGCGCGGGTGGTGCATCAAGGTTGCGTCAAGGCGATCAACGAGCATTTCACGCTGGCGCCGGTCAGTTCGGATGCCGAAGGCAACCGTGTCACCTTGAATCCCGGCTTCGATGCCGCGTCGTTCCGCTTGACCGGCAATATCGTCGGCCAGGCTCCGTTCACCGGTACTTTGGTGCACAAAGGCTGGCAAGTTACCGATTTGCGCCTGCCCAAACTGACCGAAGGCCATAACGCCAAAATCGTCGCGCCGGCCGAGGTGGAATTATGAGTGCCCGTTATTCGGTCGGTATCGACTTGGGTACCACTCACTGCGTGCTGTCCTATGTCGATTTGCGGACCGGCGACGATCAAGTGGCGATCGAAGTATTCGCGATCCCGCAATTGATCGGACCGGGCCAGATCGAGGACAAAGCGCAGCTGGCGTCGTTTACCTATCTGGCCCACCCGGCGGAATTGGCCGAAGGCTCGACCGCGTTGCCGTGGTCGGCCAAGCCGGACAAACTGGTCGGTGAAATCGCCCGCAATTTGGGTGGCAAGACGCCGATCCGGCTGGTCGCCAGCGCCAAGAGTTGGCTGTGTCATGCCGGCGTCGATTGCAAGCAACCGATCTTGCCGGCCGAAGCGCCGGACGAGGTCGAGCGCATTTCGCCGTTCGCCGCCACCCAGGCCTATTTGCAACATTTGCGTGACGCCTGGAACCATCGCTTTGCCGAAGACCGGCTGGAATACCAGGATTTGACCATCACCGTGCCGGCCTCGTTCGATCCGGCGGCGCGGGAATTGACCGTCGAAGCCGCGCGCTCGGTCGGCCTGGGGCAAGCCGTGCTGCTGGAGGAGCCGCAAGCCGCGCTGTATAGCTGGATCGAGAACAGCGAAGGCGATTGGCGCAATCACGTCAAGGTCGGCGACGTGATTTTGGTCGTCGATGTCGGCGGTGGTACCACCGACTTGTCGTTGATCGCGGTCACCGAACAGGACGGCAATCTGCAATTGACCCGCGTCGCGGTCGGCGACCACATCCTGCTGGGTGGCGACAACATGGACCTCGCGCTCGCCTACACGGTCAAGGCCAAGCTGGAACAGGACAGCGGCAAGAAGCTGGAATCCTGGCAGGTTCAGTCCCTAACGCACGGTTGCCGCGAGGCCAAGGAAAAGCTGTTCAATCAGCCCGAGCTGGGCAGCATGCCGCTGGTAGTCGCCAGTCGGGGTTCGTCGCTGATCGGCGGCACCTTGCGCACCGAACTGACCCGCGACGAACTCAATCGGGTCTTGGTCGAAGGCTTTTTGCCCAATGCCCAAGCCGGTGACAAGCCGGTCAGCCGGCCGCGTAGCGGTCTGCGTAGCGCTGGTCTGCCGTATGCGCAAGACGCGGGTATTACTCGCCATCTGGCGGCGTTTTTGGCACGCCAACGCCAGGCGACCGAGGAATTCCAGGCGGTGAATCTGCCCGAGCATGCCAGCTTTTTGCATCCGACCGCCGTGCTGTTCAACGGGGGGGTGTTGAAGGCCGGCGTGTTGGCCGAGCGCCTGATGCAAATCCTGAACGGCTGGCTGCAAGCCGAACAAGCCCCGGAAGCGCGCTTGCTGCAAGGCGCCGATCTGGATTTGGCGGTGGCGCGCGGTGCGGCTTATTACGGCTTCGTTCGGCAAGGCAAGGGTGTGCGCATCAAGGGCGGCACGGCGGCGGCCTATTACGTCGGCGTCGAAAGCGCGATGCCGGCGGTACCCGGCTTGGCGCCGGAAATCGAAGCGCTGTGCATCGCGCCGTTCGGCATGGAAGAGGGCACCGAGCAAAACCTGCCCAACGACGAATTCGGCTTGATCGTCGGCGAACCGGTACGCTTTCGCTTCTTCGGTTCTAAAACCCGCCGCGAAGACCAGGTCGGCACCCGTCTGGAAAGCTGGCACGACGACGAGTTGGAAGAACTCGACGAAATCGAAATCACCCTGCCGGAAGAAGGCCGCGCCGCCGGCGACATCGTGCCGGTCTATCTGTCCTCGGCGGTTACCGAAGTCGGCACGCTGGAATTGCGCGCCGTGTCCCGGCGCGAGCAGCAGCAATGGAAAATCGAATTCGAGGTCAGAGCCGGGGAAAGTTGATTCCGCCGACACACGGGGATCATTTCCAGCGCATGTTTTCGAATCGCCGATCCCAGTGGGATCGGCGTTTTTGTGTAGTGTCGCTGGGTGTGGCGTACCGTTTGCGTAGAACCGGTAGTTAAGCCTAAAACTTAATCCCCGTCGAACCGTTTACGTAAAAAAAACCAAACGACTTAACCGTTAATAAACCGGCCCAGGTCCGGAATCCCGCATTGACAACCGCTATCGACTGTTCTCGATCCGAAAATTCAGTCGATTGTCGCGCGGTCCATCAAAAGCCTGTTCTACAAATCGTTCCTAACGGTGGTTAAAGGGAGGCAATAAAAGAAAAAGATAGGCGTAGGAAGGGCTTTCGCCGCAATTGGTATTTTTATCTCGCGGTTACGTGATTTCACATGCTTTTCATCGCCAAAATAAGTCATATGACACAGTGCTCCCTAGAGTTTCTTGGTGGGCGGTCGTTGCTACGTGGTCTGCTTACACAATAAGCATCGTCATTCCGGCATGGATGGCCGGATCCGTTAGAGCGCGGAACGAATCCAGGCTTCAAGGACGGAGTTAAACCTACCCTCCATGACACTGGATGTCCGCTTCCCGGCGGGCACGACGGTCTTGAACAAATCTGACAAAGTAGAGTTAGGACATTGTTGAAATATCGGCTTGGTTAGAATTTGTTATCAATGCCGAATTACATGTAAGTCGTATATTTCAACAATAAACCGCAATACAGAATACTGCGCGAAACATGCAGTGGAATAGTTTTTGCTTGAATGAAAGGCTTTTGGTAAAAACAAGCTCTCTTGAGGGCGATAAAATCAGCAATCTTACGGATGGAGCGAGGCAAGCAAAATTATGATCAACCGCCCGCATGATGCATTGAAGCCACATCTTTCAATCGTAGACAGGAGTGATTAATGGCGACGGAATTGCTGACGAATGAAGCCTTGTCCCTGCTTTATCGCGAGCACCACTCCTGGCTGCTGGGGTGGCTGAATAAGCGTGTGCAATGTCGCTTGCAAGCCGAAGATCATGCGCACGATACTTTTGTACGGGTGATGGCATCGGGTCGCACACTGGATTTGGACGAACCCAGGCCTTACCTCGCTACCATTGCCAAAAATTTACTGATAAACCATTGGCGTCGTGCCACCATTGAACAAGTGTATTTGGAACGCCTGTCGGCACTACCTGAAGCCATTTCGCCGTCATTGGAAGAAAATGCCATTATTCTGGAAACGCTACAAGAAATCGATGGACTGCTTAATCGCTTACCGGTAAAGGCACGCAAGGCATTTTTTATGTCCCAGATCGATGGACTTACCTACGTCGAAATCGCCGAAAAACTCGGCGTCAGCGATCGTATGGTTAGAAAGTACATGGTACAAGCCATGGTGCTATGTCTGAGCGTGGAGTTCTAACCGAACATGTCGTCCGAAAATCGACAAAAGATCCATCCCCGCGTCGTGGCGGAGGCAGCTGAGTGGTTTATGGTTCTGAGCTCCGGCAACGTTTGTCCTGACGAAACCGCACAGTGGCAAGCCTGGTTGGCTTCGCATCCGGATCACCGAATGGCTTGGGCCAGAGTTGAGTTTTATACCGACAAATTTAAATCGCTACCGCCACAAGCGGCCTTCGCCGCAACCGAAGCGCTTAATGCCCCCGATCTCAATCGAAGACGCCTGCTGTTAAGCATGGCCCTATTGGGTATGGCCGGATTATCCAGCTGGCAGGTTTCTCGCGGCCGTTACTGGCAGGAATGGTCGGCTGATCAACATACGGCGCTTGGCGAAAGTAAAACCATCACCCTCGCCGACGGCTCCAGCGTCGTTCTGGATAGCGGCAGCGCGGTTAACGTCGATTTCTCGGTTAATTTGCGCCGGCTGCAGTTGGTTAAAGGGGAAATTTACATCGAAACAGCAGCCGATACCGTTGGTTGGAAACGGCCGTTTGTCGTGGATACGCTGGAAGGCAGGGTACAGGCGCTCGGCACCCGCTTCAGCGTCGGCCAATACAAAAATCTAACGCAGGTTGCGGTGTTTCAAGATGGTGTAGAAATCCAACCAGCCGATGCAATTTCCGCCAAACAAACCCTAGTTGCAGGTCAACAAGTTCAGTTTGCGTCAAGCCGCATCGAGTCGATACACCGACACAACCAGAATAAACCGGCTTGGACTGAAGGCTTCATCGTCGCCGACGATTTGCCGCTCAGCGAGTTTTTGCTGCAACTCAGCCGTTACCGACCAGGCTACATCACCTGTGCTCCCGAGATCGCCGATTTACGGATCATCGGTTCATACCCGCTAAAAGACACCGATAGAATTCTGGCTTTTCTGGAGGCTAACCTGCCGGTCAAGCTCTCACATCCGCTACCTTTCTGGGTTAAAGTCCTGCCGCGTTAATCATCCCTGCACCTCATCTAATGAATAAACGCGTTCTTCACCATTGCGTACGCGTTCCAACACGCCGGCGGCCAAGTAATAATCTTCCATATCGTTCAATCCCTTTTCGATGATTTCTCGTAAATAAAATGCCTTCGTACGCCCGGTTTGGCCTGCCAAATAATCAAGCCGTTGTTCAATTTCCGGAGAAAGTCTTATTGAGATAGCCATTTCAAATCCCCTTTGCGTCAACTATTGAATGCGTGTAATCAATGTATCACGCAAGCTCGGAAGCATCCGGCATCGCCGTTCAAGTGGATGGGAAAGTTGTAGACGGTGCTCGACACTGGCTCATCAAGCGCATTGTTGCTTAAAAAGCGGATTATTTTTCCATCTAAAAACAATCCGTTAAAAAATTTATTAAATTTTTTTCAATTCGCAGTTCCGGTTTTTCCTCGCTCGTTTGTATTAGTTAATGAAAACACCACAAATGGAGAAAAACCGATGTCAAACACACACCATCGCTGCGATCCGGGCTTTCGTTCATCCCGATTGAGCCACGCTATACAGGGAATTCTATTGGCTTCAGCGCTGACCGCTTCAGTCGCAGCGCAGGGAGAAGAAATAACCAACAGGAAAAGCTACCACATCGGCGGCGGCTCCTTGGGACAAGCACTTAGCCAGTTTGCGCGCGATGCCGGCATTCTGTTTACCGGGGAATCCAAATTGACCGACGGCAAAACCAGCAAGGGACTGGACGGCGAGTACACCGTCGAAGAAGGCTTTAGAAAACTCCTGGCGGGAAGCGGTTTGACGTATATCATCACGGATGATAATTCCGTAGCAATCAAGGTTGCGGAACCTGGAAGCGATGCCGCATCGACTTTGCCGGCTGTTAAAGTGGTTAGTACTAAAGTAGGCTACGACTCAACCGATCCTTATACTAAGGATTACTCCGTCCCTCTTTCCAGCGCCGCCAGTAAGACGGAAATGGCATTGATGGAAACGCCGGTCAATATCCAGATTGTGCCTCGCACCATCATGGATGACCAGCAAGATATCGAAATCACGGAAGCTTTAAGTAGGAATGTCAGCGGCGTACAAAGAAGCCCTGACTATGGGGATCTTTACGAAAACTTTAATATCCGGGGATTCAGCACCAATTTTTCCACCTATCGTAATGGGTTGCGGCGTTATACCAACTATTCCGATCCTGCGAACATCGAGCAAGTAGAGGTTATTAAAGGCCCGGCAGCGGTGCTTTATGGGCAAATTCAACCCGGCGGCATGGTCAACGTCGTCACCAAACAAGCTCTGGATAAACCCTATTATTCCCTGCAGCAACAGTTCGGCAATTATGATCAATACCGTACGACGGCTGCGGCCACCGGCCCCATCGACGACGCTAAGACACTGAAATATCGGTTCGACGCGTCCTACCAGGATTTAAGCTCGTTCAAGAAATACGTGGGGGACGAGCGGGTATTTATCGCGCCCAAACTGAGTTGGACGCCTAATGACCAATTCGAGGCCAATGCCGAGTTGGAGTTCAAGCACGATAAACGTGTGAATGACAACGGAATACCGACGATTGGTAATCGTCCGGCGCCGCTAGCATTTAATACCTACCTTGGCGATGTGGCGAAAGGCCCCACCATGAATTCCGTGCTGACGGCATTTGATTGGTCTTACAAATTTAATAACCAATGGAAAGTGACGAACCGGTTTATGCACGAGGATTGGGATATCAATTATTTCGACCTTCAGCCTCAATATATGCTCAACGCTACAATGTTAAGGCGATTTCCAATAACTGGCGTGGCCTATCATGATACTTATGGAACCAACCTGGATTTAATTGGAAATGTCGAGTTGTTCAATACCAAACACGAATTGTTAATCGGCGGCGATTTCTCGAGAAGAACCCGAAAAGCCGATAAAAACCGATTCGCGTGTTGTAACGGGAACAACACCGGCGGAACGGTTGATATCTACAACCCGGCTTATAATACCGTTGACTTGGCCGCTATTTATTCTTCGCCTTACGACTATGCGGTGAGAGAGAAAGAAGAATGGTTTGGCGTGTATTTTCAAGATCATATTACCTTGTTTGAAAAGCTCCATATCTTGGGCGGCGGCCGCTACGATTGGGCAACTTTTGGACGAGGCTCCGATTTTGCTACGGGTAGCTATGATGTGGCCAGCACCAATTATAAAAGCACTGACAATCAAAAGTTCAGTCCGCGGGTTGGTATTTTGTATCAGCCGATGTCATGGCTTTCTGTTTACGGTAACTATACCGAATCCCTTGGTAGTGCCAATACCGGAATGGTCTATGGGAATCAACCCATTAAGCCTGAAATTGGTGAACAATTCGAGGCCGGCTTTAAAACAGAATTTTTCGATCAGAGACTAAGCAGCACCGTATCTTTCTATCATCTGACAAAACAGAATATCCAGCTTTCTGATCCTATTCATACCGGTTTCACCATGACAGCCGGAGAGGCTCGAAGCCAAGGAATTGAGGCCGACCTTAAGGGGCGCGTCACCGATGATTTAAATCTGATCTTAACCTATGCCTATACGGATGCCAGAATAACTAAGAATGGTGAAAATTTCGATGAGGCATTGGGGAAGCGTCTAATAAATGTGCCGGAGCATCAGGCAAGCTTATGGGGAACCTATCAATTTACCCCGGAATTTAAAGCGGGTATCGGCGGAGTTTTAGTGGGTTCGAGAGCGGGGCAAACATGGAGTGATTTAGAGTTGCCAGGTTATGCGCGAATGGACATGATGGCAGCTTATGTAAAACCGATCGGTAAAACTCGCCTAACTACACAGTTAAATATCAATAATGTGCTGGACAAAGAATATTATGTCGGTGCGACTCAACAAGGGGCAAGTAATAGTATTACCGGTAATCCTATTACCGTAATGGGATCGTTGAAATTGGAATATTAACTGAATCCAAAGTACCGGTATTTGTAACCCGGTAAGTTGGGTTTGAGTAGGTTTGGCTTCCTTAAGTCAGCCGAGCCTACCTTACTTCTTGAGCTATTTTATGGCTAATAAATTACAGCGCCGTCATTTATCAATTTTGTTTTTAGCTAAAAATCTCCGTAAATTTTGGCTAAATCTGCATTTAATGCTGGCACTTAGCGTGGGGTTTGTGTTTGTTATTTTTGGGCTAACCGGTTCTTTTAATATTTTTTATTACGAACTCAACGAACTCGGGTTGCCAGCGATAAAGCAAAGCAGCCAGGATCTACGCAGTTTGGACGATGTAATGCAAACGGTTAAGACGGCTAATCCCCAACGAAATGGCGGTTGGGCCATCGTTTTACCGGGTTATTTAAGTGATTATCTTTGGATTGAGTATCCAAAGCCCGAAGAAACTCAGGACGAGTTATTTGCGCCATTGGAAATTCTGGTAAATCCCTATACTAGTGAAATTATTGATCAGCATTTTTGGGGGCAAACCTTATTTAGTCTGATTTACGAACTACACGCTGATTTTATGATGGGTAAAATCGGCAAGGAAGTCGGCGAACAGGCTTTTAAAGTGGTGTGTTTCTTTGGCGTATTTCTGTTTATTAGCTGTTTATCTGGCTTATATTTATGGTGGCCACTCACTGGTAAATTCAAACAGGCATTGTCCATAAAACCTGATGCCAGCCGAGAGCGTTACTACTTTGATTTACACAAGATTACTGGATTTTATAGCTCGGTATTATTGCTGATTCTGGCATTTACCGGCTTTGCCTTTAGCTATAAAGACTACGTTACACCGCTAGTGTCGGTATTTTCATCCATCGAAAAAGACCACTTAAAAAATCCGCCTCTTAAATCGGAGGTATTGGATTCAGTTTCGCCTATTTCCATTGCTCAAGCCGTGGCAATTGCCGACCAAGTTTTTCCCGGCGCGGAATTGCGCGGCGTGAATACACCGGATGGCAAAGAAGGCGTTTATATGGTGGCCAAAAGGCAAGCGGGAGAAGCCAACCGCAAACGGCCTCGTAGTAAAGTCTGGATTGATCAGTACAGCGGCGCGGTGTTGGCGGTGCAAGACCCGAACCAGTTTACCGCCGGCGAGACGTTTATGAATATCTTGTGGCCTTTACATGACGGGCAGATTTTAGGACTTACAGGCCGTATCTTGTGGTGTCTCGTCGGCTTTGCGCCACTGATTTTATATGTCACTGGCATTTTACGCTGGCTGCAAAAACGCCGCGTAGCGGACAAGAAGTTGGCCAAGGAGCGTAGGTTGGGGTGACGACAGGAACCCCAACAACACAACCTTTGAGCCACTAGCCAAACAGAAAAGCGAGATCTCGCGACTAAATAAAACCATCGGCAAGCAGCAAAGGCCGAACCGGTTAAAAATGTTGGGGTTCGTTACCTTATCCCAGCCTAAGGTCCTAACCGGCTACTTGAACGGTTAATATTGGATATTGACCGACCCCATAAATGTACGTGGTGTGCCAAAATCGGCATTACCGGCGTTAAAACCGACTGGCGCGTTGTAATTGGTAAATAAATTCGAGGTGTAGTGATTGCCTAATAGGTTGTCGACATTCAACTGGGCGGTGATTTTGCTTTTGCCGACATCGATACTATAAGCCGCTAGTAAACCGACCGTGGCATAGCCGGGCAATTGGAAGGCGGGGAAGCTGCAACAAGCCGTCACTCCGTCGCGCACGGTCACTCCACCACCCAATTTAAAGCCGCGCATTGTCCCTGCTTGTAGTTCGTAAGTGCTCCACACGCTGCCAGTATTCCGGGGGACGTTCCAAAAACGCGTGCCGACCGCCTGATAACCGGTTTCCTCGGTTTTGATGATGCGGGCATCGATATTTGCGTAAGTGCCAATGACCCTCCAACCTGGCAAAATTTCTCCGCTAATGTCCAGTTCCGGCCCACGGCTACGCACCGCTCCAGTCAAGATGGAAAAGCCGGGGTGGTTGGGGTCGGAGGTTGGGACGTTAGTTTTAGTCAAATCATAATAGGCCAACGTCGCCCGCAAGCGACCGTCGAAAAATTCGGTTTTGATGCCGCCTTCGTATTGTTCGCCTTCGGTCGGGGGTACCGGTTTATTGTCAGGCGTAAAAGTAAAAGCGGTGTTCACGCCAAAGCTTTCGACATAGTTGGCATACAAACTCAGCCAGTTTTTGGCTTGCCATAAAATACCGACGCGAGGCGTGACGGCATCATTGGACTGGACTGAAGGCAAGACAAAGTCAAAATTGGGGAAATTAGCGACGTGATCCTGATGGAAGTTTTGGTAACGGATACCACCCATGACATGGACGTTATGCGGCAATTTGATTTGATCTTGGATATAAGCGCCGTATTGGCCGGTGCGGCTGGTATTGATGACCAAAGGGTATAGCGGTTGGGTAAAAGGCGTACCGGGATGCACTGGATTGAGCAGGTTTATATTAGACAGCGGATCGCTGACTGAATTTTTAAACACTGAATCAACCCGATAATAATCGCCGCCTATCAGTAACGTATGATGTAACCCGGCAGTATCAAAATGGCCTGTCAAGTCCAAGCTGGTGGCGTACGTGTTGTTTTGGGTATCGTAGCTATTCAATTGTCTAGATACGTCAACGCCATCGGTGGCAATAGGGAAGACAAAATGCGGTTGTGCGATATTCTGCTGATTGACGGAAAAATGATGTTTGATAGACCAATCATCATTAAATTGGTGTGACCAATTAAAGCCGCCATAAACGGTTTCGGTGGTTGACGGCGAATAGCCGCCGTAATTACGGTTGCGCGGCACAGTGAAGATTTTGTCGTTATACAGCGGGACGAATCCGGTATCCAAGCCCAGATGTTGGTGGTCGTATTCCAGTTCAAGAGTCGCCTGCGTTTGGGAGCTGATGTTCCATTTCAACACGGGGGCCAGAAACACATCTTCTTTACCGTTAAATTCCCGAAATGTGTTGTTGTTTTGGTAAGACATATTCATCCGGTACAGCAAACGGTCCTGATTGCCAACCGGGCCGGTGGCGTCGACCGTGGTGCGATAGAGATCGTAGGAACCAAACTGTTGGCCCAGCGCGTAATACGGTGTCGCCAACGGTTGCTTGGTGACCACGTTGACCATGCCGCCCGGTTCTACTTGTCCGTATAAAATCGCCGCCGCGCCTTTCAGCACTTCAACGGATTCCACATTCGCCATTTGCCGGTTCGCCCCGCCTTGCTGCAAGCGAAAGCCATTGCGGAAAAAAGTCTCCGATTCAAAACCGCGGATAAAAAACGATTGGTTCGTGCCGCCGAAGGTGACGTTGCCACTGCCGTTAGAATTGCTCGTGATGCCGCTGACATTTTTCAAAGCCTGATCCAAGGTAATCACTTGCTGATCCTTCAACACCTGCTTGGAAATCACCTGCACGTTCAACGGCGTTTCCATGATCGGCGTGTCGGTCTTGGTGCCGGCGGTGGCATTGGGCAACACGTAATTCGGGTTATAAGGGTCGGTGGCATCGTATTCGGCCTTGCCGACCACCTTCACCGCAGGCAGCGTGCTGGAGTCGGCGGGTGCGGGAGGGTTGGTCTGTTCGGCTTTTTCCAGGGTAACGGTGTGGGCATCGACGAAGCGAAAGCGGTAACCCGTCTCTTGCAACAATTGGCGCAAGGCTTGTTCCGGCGTCAGATCGCCATCCAGGCCGCGCGTGTTGATGCCTCGGATTTGTTCGGAATTGAACAGCAGGATCAGTTTGGCTTCCGACGCGAATTTGGTCAGCGCATTGTTGAGTGATTGCGCGGGGATTTGATAATGCCTGGTTTCCTCGGCTAGCAAGGGTTGGCTGATCAGCATGCTGCCGATCAATAACGACACCCGGCCGGCGGCGGTAAACGGGTGTAGGGGATATGGCGATGGGCGTCCTTTAGCTAAGCATTGGTCTGGATAACCGCTGTTGTTCATCTTTCCTCCGGGTGAATGATATTAATCTCCTTATAAACAACGATTGGCCGAGCAAACCTAGCCAAAAAAAGTGTTGCCCGCATGCATTTGGCCGCTGATCACTACTCCTGTACGCTGGTCATGCCGCGGCGATTTTCTGCCGAGATTGAGTGCAGGGAACTTATGGCACGAGATGCCTAGCGCTGCAATACCACCCACGGGCCCAGATGGGTAGCACGGATGCCGAGGACTTTGTGCAAGGTTTCCAGCACCACGTCCGGATTGTCCAGCGGGAATACGCCGGTGACATGTTGCTGTTTCAGCGTTTCATCGGCGATATAAATCCGCCCCAGGCGGTAGCGTTCCAGTTCGTTAACCAGATCCGCCAGCGGCCGGTCGCTGACGATCAATTGCCGTTGCTGCCAGGCTTGCGCCAATTCTAAATCGATCGTTGCCAATGCGCCTGTTTGACCGGGCCGATAGCTCAGTTGCTGGCCCTGCTCGATCCTGATGCCGTCGGCAGCCTGCCGGCCGGCCGGCATGGCGAGTACGGCATGTTCTTCCACGATGACCTGAGTCTGGCTGCCGCTTTGGTAGACGTCGAAAACAGTGCCCAAGGCCCGCACGTTAAGGTTGCCGGCTTGTACCTGAAACGGATGCGCCGCATCGGCCGCCACCTGAAAACGAGCCTGGCCGTGGTGCAACACGATTTGCCGTACGTCGGCGTTGAAGTCGACCGAAATCGCGGTATTGGTATTGAGCAGCAGGTGGCTACCGTCCGCCAGTTCGAGTTGGCGCTGTTCGCCGGTGCCCGTATGGTAGTCGCTAAAATAGTCGGCAAGCAGATGGCTTTGTCTGGGCATAATCGTGAGCACGGCCAACAGCCAAACCGCCGCCATCGCTAGGCCGGAGCCAAGCCAATATCGGCCCCGCGCAGCTTGCCGCGACCGCCGCTCGGGCGGATGCGTCGGTGACACAGTCTGCGGCGGGAGCGTAACGGCCAATTTTTCGGAATGGGTTGCGACAACGGCCATCTCGTTCAGGGTGTTTTCCGCCGCGGCGAAGGCTTCGGAATGGCGGTAATCCTGCGACAGCCACTCGGCGAATGCCAGCGTTTCCGCTTCGCTCAAATCGTCCGAACGCAGGCGCACCAGCCAGCGCACGGCTTGGCGTTTCAAGTCTAAGGCGCTCGGATCGTTGCGGGTCATCGGCGGCATTCGACTGCCGAAAAGGGCAGCAGGGACTCGATACCTGCTAGTAGGGTGTGATCTGTATCCATATCAATCGTCCAGCCGCAGCATGCAATGCAAAATCGCCTGTTCCAGCAGCCTGCCGACCGAGCGCTGCGAAATATTCAGGCGACCGGCGATTTCCGCGTAGGACAGGTTTTCGATTTTGTTCAGGATAAATGCGGTGCGGCAGTCGGCGGATAATTCGCTCAATGCAGCTTCCATCGTGCCGAAGCGTTCGCGCGACAGCAGAATCCGCAACGGATCGGTCTGGGCGTGGTCAGCCACGGTGTCGGCCAATAGTTCGTCGTCGATGTCGGCCAAAATTTGGCTTTTGACCTTGCAATGACGCTGATAATCGATCGCCAGATTGACCGCGATGCGAAACGCCAAGGCTCGGGCGTTGTCCGGCAGGTTGGTATGGGCGCTTTTGTAGAAACGCAAATAGGTTTCGTGAGCCAAGTCCTCGGCGGCTTCCGGGCATTTGACCCGGCCGGTCAAAAACGTCCGCAAGTCGTTTGCCAAGGCCTCTGTCCACAACTGGGCGATGAAATGGTCGGTTATGGTCGCATTCAAGGTGCGTATTTTGGCTTCAGTGTACTGGTAAGCAATTGGCATTTAACCGCAGTCGGCGATCGGCCGTGGGTTGACTCTTCTGTCATTAAGCTACCGGCGGAGACGCCCCGTTGTCAAACGCAACGGATGCGCGGGAGGTATTGAGCGGCGCTTAGGCAGGTGAAAATCGGCCAGAGACATAGGTTGATAGTGAGGCAACGAACCCCAGCAGGGATGATCTTTAAATCATCGCTGACTTGGATGTTTTGTTGTCGATGGCTTGCGGGATGGTTTTGCGGTTGTCGGGTTGGGGTTGCTGTCGTCTCGGCAAGGCAATTGCTCCAGGCATTGTGATCGTCGCGCCGAATCAATAGCATAATACCCGGCATCCTAATCCCGACCAGAACCGTAATGACAGCCAAGCCCTTCTCGCAAGCCTGCGAAAACAACAAAGACTCGATATTGCAAGTGTTAAAGACCGCGTTTACCGAGCCGGCGACGGTGTGGGAGATCGGCAGCGGCACCGGTCAGCATGCTTGCCATTTTGCCAGGCATTTGCCGCATCTGGAATGGCAGCCCACCGACCGCGCCGAGCATTTGCCCGGTATCGCGCTGTGGCGCGACGAAGCCGGACTGGACAATCTGCGCCCGGCCCTGGCCTTGGACGTGACCGACGCGATCTGGCCTTGTAACGGCATTGATGCCTTGTTCTCCGCCAACACCTTGCACATCATGGGGCATGCCGAAGTCGAAGTGTTGTTCCAAAAATTGCGGATTCATCTAAGCCCGGTCGCGACCGCGTGCTTTTACGGCCCCTTCAATTACCAAGGCCGCTACACTAGCGACAGCAATGCCCGCTTCGACGAATGGCTAAAGCAGCGCGATCCGCGTAGCGGCATCAAGGATTACGAATGGATCGCCGACTTGGCGGCGGCGGCCGGCTTGACCGTGACGGACGATGTAGAAATGCCGGCCAACAATCGGACCTTGGTGTTCCGGACCGGCTGATCGCTCAGGGGAGAGCCGAGTGCGGCTATCCGCCGGATATGCAATTGTTGGCTACAGAAACAGTGTTGAAACAGGCTGAGATAATTGCAAGTGAGTTGGCTGCTTAATCCTAAAATGACAAATAACTAAGCGATGGAAACGGAAAAGGGCAAACTGGTTGGTTGGGTAGAAGAAAGAGGC
>NZ_LUUK01000190.1 GCF_001644025.1 Methylomonas koyamae | reverse complement strand
ATCACAGGATGCCGCAGGCGCAATGGTTTTGACAGGCGGGACGGCTGGGCGTTTACGGTTTACGCTAGCCGGCGCGAAGTTGTTGGGCTTTTGTAAATTGGGGTTAGAAAGCATCCCGCTGATCGATACCATGGCGTCGAATTAACTGTTTGGAATTCGGTTATTGGGAAGTCATCGGCTTGCTTGGGTAGGGCATGATCGTCTTGTCTCGACCCTTATTAGTCGCTCGTAACCGCTTCCAGTCAATGACAACCTTCTCGGCTAAGCGGTCAGCCTTTATTATTCATATTTCCACACTCAATGTGGAAAAAGCACCGTCGGAAGATGGTTTCCGATATAACCGATTATGAAATCCCGCTCATTTCTGTCTTCAATGAAATGAATACGGTGACTTTTCGAAAAATCAGTATGATGTTCGAATATGTCAAATGTATTGCCCTCTGGCATACGGAATTTACGGGCGGCAAGGCAATCAGAGTTGCTCATTGTAGAAGCACTTTCTCCTCGCCATTGAAACAGATAACTCGGAGTAACAGATTCAGCCTTGCGCCAGTGTTCGGCTGTTTCGTTCATTTTAGCCAGTTTTGCCAACACTCCAGTAATGTATCGCGAATCGATCTGCTCGATCTGATCAGCTACATCAGGAGAGAATCGTAGATTTGGAAAAAGCTTTTCCTTCTCAGAATTCAATTCCGCTGCTGTGGTAACTGAACTGATATATCTTTTCTTGAACAGTTCCTGAAGCAAATAGCAGTGGCCTTCCCGGCTGGCATGGTCAACCACAACTTCTCGAATAATTGATAGGTCACTACAAACATATGCTCGGAGCGGATGTGTGTCCCATATAGGAGATGTGGGGATGCTGACTACAACATCTCCACTGTAAAGAGCGAAACCAACTGCAAAACAGTCTGGCCCTTCAGCGGTTGCTATACGGTATTCTTGCACAATCAATGCGTCTTCAAGCTCTTGATCAAGTAATAGGCCGATTTCAATTGGTATCTTTGTATCGGGTGTCAATACGAAAGATCGCATATCTCGATCTGAGGTTTTATCGAGTAACCAATCTTCTACCGCCCATTCGTCTCCAGATTGTGTCAATATACGGACATCCTGAAGGCAGCATTGAGACCGGATGACATTATTAGTGGCCCCGATGTCAATTAGTGTACCGATCACCGAAACAAACTCTTCGAAAGCTATACGCGCAGACTCGAGATCGGGAACGGAGCAACATGTAATAGATGTTTCATTGAAAATGATATCTGGCGTACGCATGTTTCAGTTTTTCGATTTACGGACTAGTGCCGCGAGCATGCGTTCGTGTTCATCAAAAAAGCCATCAGGCCAGAAGGAAAGTCTACCGTTAGCATCAATTTCCGGCGTTTCTATATAGGCATTTGTCCCTTCACGTTGGAAGTAATGCAATGCGACGTTTTCAGGTGTCAACTCTTCTCGCCGAACTGCCACACGCAATCCGTTCATGACGTGATCACTGTGAGTCTCTAAAATAACCTGCACATTTCGACCAACCAAAGCAATCAACCTTGCAAGTTCGGCTTGGCCTCGTGGATGTAAGTGAGCCTCAGGGTTTTCCAATAGTAATACGGTGCCAGGTTCAGCAGAAAGCAGGGCCACTACGAGTGGCAGACAATATGTCAACCCGAAACCAACATGAGTTGGCCTATAATAACGCGAAGCCACATCGCCTCGCCGTTCAAAACCATAACCTAGCAGAGAAACTCCGGCGTCGCGTAGCGGTTTCACATCGATGCGTACACCGGGACTAAGCTCGCCTAACCATGCCTGAACATGATGAATAAGGCTATCGCCTTTAGCGGCGGGATGGCGTGCGGCAATATTTTCGACTGGCGCATCGCCATGTTCGATTAGGTAGCGAATCGCATATTCGCCGTAAATACCCAATCCTTTTGTTTGCTCCACATCTTCATATGGATAGGTCAACCTCGGCCCCCAACGTTCCGCACTTAGATAGGAAAACCGTAACTGATCAAGGGTCGCCAAATCTTTGCGCCCGAATATATCCTCTGTAACAAGCCGGTGAGTCTGGGGATTGTATTTGAAACGCCAAGAATGCGATTGCTGAGACGTTTCACAAGCTATCAATATTTCATCAGTTTCGGCAAACTCGTATAACAACTCTCTACCGCTACCCTGAGATACATAGTCGCCATTAGGAAATAATTCAGCATGATCAGTGCTTGGGTCTCGCTGATAATCGATCTGTTTTAAAAGCAAGAGTGCTTGGATTACCGAACTTTTCCCTGCACTGTTCAATCCGGCAAGCAGCGTAACGTTACGAAATGGAATTTCTAAGGTCTTAAATCCTTTGAAGTTTTCAAGATGCAGCTTTTTCAGCATGCATAACCTCCTGAATCAGATTGCCGATTACTTTAAACCGCAACCGTACATTTGAAACGGAACCAGTAGCGGCTGAAATTGACGATTGGAAATCCAAGTCAAGCATCATAATGTCTGCGAATTTATCCATTAGAGCTTCACGATGTTTCTCGAGGTAATCGATTTCATCGCTCGAAAGTTTTGACAAATTCACGGCCCACACTTCGAAAAGTGCCTTATTAATTGGACTTAACCTATATCCGTAACCGTAATATTTTCGAAACGCCCATTTACCAAAGATTCGCTTCGCAGCATCCATCGTATTTTTGAAGCGTTTGGTTAGATCCTTGATTTTATTATTCGGCCACGAATTGATTTCATCCATGGTTTGAATTAACAATGCATCGAGATCGCCGGTATTGTATTTATCCGGAGGATTAATGTAAAAAGCGCAAAATCTGAGTACACACTCCCGATCGGCCATGCGCTCATCGCGAATACTGTTGCGTGTAACCTCTTTGAAATTTTTGGATTCAGCCAATTCCTTTAGTAATTTTGTAGCGGCCCCTTGCTTTATGGCGTGACGAATTTCCTGTGCCGATAACGGCAACCCGCCGGTATTAATTCGCTTGAAGATATTAAACATAACCGGCGAAGGAGTACCCGGCTGAATTATGTGAACGGTGACTTCGCTTTCCATAATTCGGCGTTGCATCTGACGATTAAGATCAACAAATTTTTTACCATTCAATTTATGAAGAAATTCTAACCCTTGCAACACCAACACTTTGTCATGAATGAACTCTTTAAGTGTCGTAATACGTTGAAGGCCGTCAACTACAGACCAACAATCCTGTTGATTCGAAGCGACGTAAAATACAGGTAGAGGAATCCGTAGTAGCAAAGACTCAATGAGGCGCGATTTTCTAGTCTGATCCCATATGCCGGCCCGACGCTGAAAGTCGGGCATTAAGTCTATCTCTTCATCGCCACCTCGAATCCTTGCCATGATCAAATCAACTGTCATAGGTTTAGTCTTGACATCGATCTTCTCAGGATCGAACGGCTCGACTATTGCGACAGAGTCATCAGAAGTTTTCTCAACCTCTACTCCAGTGCGCTGCTGATCAGAAGTCAATTCTTCCAATAAGTCTTGTTCTTGTAGGTTTTCTTTATCCATACATATCAAATCGATTCATTCCTCGCCTAACATATTGCCCATTATCAAAAACAACAATTCCAAAGACTTCCTTGAGAGCTATCACAATGCGCTCATTATAAGGGTATAAAAATGTAAACAAAGCCAAGTTTTACGGATGGCTCCGTCCATAGGTAAGCAGACTTTCAAGCGTCAGACTTAATGGGAGAGCGAAAGTCCGGTTTTGGCCGATAGCCAGCATTGAAGACCTATCCAACCTTCGTTGAAATCAGGCCATGCCACTATTTGCCATCCAACTCTGCTTTAAATAAAGCATCGCGAACACCACTATCGATTCGACGTTCGTCCCTGAAATCGCGATCGCGAAAATTGAAGTCCGCCGAAAGGCAAAATTTCGCTTTGCGCCGAACCGTTACAAGCGCTATCGGTTCTCGGTAAATACCACGACGTCCGGCGATGGCCGGCGGGCCTCGGCGTCCAGCAATGCGGCGATGGCGGAGACGATGCCGTTCAGGTCGTCGGCCTTGAACACGCCGCTGATGCGTTGGCTTGCCAGTCCGGGCGAGGCCAGTTGGATGCGGACAGGATGGTAGCGCTCGATTTCAGCGGCTACCTGGGCCAAGCTTTGGTTGCGCCAGATGATTTCGCCGCGCCGCCAGGCTTGGTGGGCTTCGATGTCGATGGCGATCGGCGCGGATTGGCGCCCGGACGCGTTGTAGGCCAGTTGCTCGCCGCCGCGCAGCGAGGTGGTGGCGAGAGCTTGGGCATCCGCGCCGGAGCGGACTTCCACTTCGCCTTCGAACACGCTGACCGTGGTGGATGCCGGACCGCGATAGACCGCGAATTGGGTGCCGATGTCGCGGGTTTCGCCGCCGTCGGCCTTGACCACGAAAGGTCGCCAGGGTTGGTGGGCGACTTGAGCGAACAGTTCCCCGCGTTCGAGTGTCAACTCGCGCCGGCCTTTGTCGTATCGAACCGTGACATCGGTCGCGGTGTTCAATTCCAGCAAACTGCCGTCGGCCAAGGTCACGCCGAGCCGTTCGCCGATGTCGGTATGGTAGTGTTGATAGTGTTCGCCGAAATACGGGTTCCGCCACAGGAGGCCAACCGCCAACAGCAGCGCGGCGGCGATACCGACAGGATAAAAACGCTTGGCGATGGTGCGGCGAGTTGGTTTACCGCTTAACGGACCGGCATAGACCGACTGCAACGGACTCATGGCTTGCCACAGCGACTCCAACGTTTGATATTCCTGACGGTGGCGCGGATCGGCGGCCAGCCAGCGTTCGAATTCGAAACGGTCCGCCGCGCCGCAGTCCGGCGAACGCAGCCGGGCAAACCAAGCACTGGCGGCCTCGGCCGGCGACGGCGCGTTGGGATGGTCAGGCATCGCCGGCTCCCGTCGAGCCAGCGCGGCGCGGCGCAAAAATCCAGTGGCGAGTCATGTCACGGTTCCAACAAGCCGGCATCCTGCAGGTGCTGCCGGCAAGTCAGCAGGCCGGCGCTGACGTGTTTTTCCACCATCGCCACCGAAATACCAAGGATGTCGGCGATTTGCGGGTAGGTGAGATTGTGAAAGCGATGCAGAACGAAGGCTTCGCGCCGGCGCGGCGGCATCGAGTCGATCGCGGCGCGAATCACGGCTTGGGTTTGCGATAGGCTTAATTGTTGTTCGGGATTGTGGTCCCGGCTGGTTTGCTCCTCGAGCGCCGCGTCGCCGTCGTGTTTGGCGTCGTGCCAGTCCCGGCGGTTCAGTACGTTGACCGCTAATTGGCCGGCGATATGAAACAGCAGGGCCTTGGGGCTTTGAATGTCTTGAGCGGGGATGATCTTCAACAGGCGCCGATAGGCTTCCTGGGCCACATCGGCGGCATCCTGCGGACAATCCAGGCGCCGCCGCAACATGGCCTGCAAATCCTTCTGATGGGTTTCGATTAGGCACTGAACCCTGTGCCTTGCCAAGTCGTTCATGCGTTGGGATGTTTGCGTCGAGTGAAAGCGTGAATTCTCCGCGCATGGTACACCGCAAATTGTCGTCGCGCTATCGCGTAAGCCGATTCGCCAATCGATGCCCGTGATGCTGTTGTTGGCTAGCGGCTGGCATCCTATGGCGAGGAACGCCCGCCGTCATCCAGGCGGGACCAACGTGGCGTTCCATTTTGCCTGGGCTAATATTGAACGCTGATGGACCCCATGAAAAATCGGGGTTGACCGAAGGTTGGAAACATCAGGCTGGGACTATCGAATCCGGCTCCGGTGAAATAATACTTATCCAATAAGTTATTCACATTCAACTGCGCACTGACTTTGGTTTTTCCAACCTTGATACTGTAGGCCGCCAACAAATCAACGGTGGCATAGCCAGGGATGGTAAATTGCGGCGCGAGACAGCAAGTCAATTGACTGCTTTGCAGATTAACCCCGCCGCCAAATTTGAAGCCTTTCAAAGTGTCGCTTTGAAATTCATAGGTACTGAAAACGCTGGCGGTATTGCGCGGTACGCCCCAATTGCGAGTCCCGACCGGATACAAGCCCAAAAAGGCTTCATTTTCGGGATTGGTTTTGCTGATAGTGGTGTCGGTATACGAGTAAGTGGCTATTGCATTCCAGCCCGGCAAAATCTCGCCTTGAATATCCAGTTCCGGACCGCGGTTGTGGACTTCGCCAACCGCGATCTGACAGGGACCTCCCCCGCAGTCATTGAGATGCCTGGGGTCGGTTGAGGCTAAGTTGGTTTTGGTCAGGTCGTAATAAGCCAAGGTGGCGCGCAAGCGGCCGTCAAAGAACGAAGTCTTGATACCGCCTTCGAATTGGCTGGCACTGGTCGGGTCTATGGTTTTGCTGACGCCGGGGCTGACATAAGTCTTGCCGGTATTGGCGCCAAAACCTTCAACATAGTTGGCGTAAAGGCTCAGCCAGCTTTGCGGTTGCCACAGAATGCCGACGCGCGGCGTCACCGCGTCTTGGGTCGTTGGGTCTTGTAGAGTCACCGTGCCGGTGTAGTTTTGCGATGACTGCTTTTGATGAATGTACTGGTAACGAATACCGCCCATCACCTGAAAGTTATAAGGTAGCTTGATCTGATCCTGGAAATAAAGGCCGTATTGATCGGTATTGGTGACGGTTTTGTTGTAGCTGGTCGGATCGACCGTCGGTGGATAATTTCTGCCGGGATGGCTGGGGTTGAAGGCATCGATATTCGATGGTTCCGAACCGCCCGCATACCAATTTAAAAAAGAACCAAAATCGGTCTGGGAACTACCGCTAGAGTCAAGTCGGTAATAGTCGCCGCCGAACAGCAGGGTATGGTTCAAGCCCAACGTATCGAAATGCCCCACCAGATCGAGATTGGTGGAGTAGGTGTCTTTATCGTTTTTCTGGTTTATGTAGGACAATCGCGGAATAGAATTAGGCGTGATGGGGCCGAGAACAAAACTTTGAAATACAGCCAATGTCGCGGGATCGGCCAGATTAAAAACGGGGTAACTACTTACTGGAATAAAGCTATCGTTCAAATTGGCCGATACCCGATGCTTGATCGACCAATCGTCGTTGAATTGGTGCGACCAATTCATGCCTACGAAAATGGTATCGGTCTGGCCTGGCGAATATTCGCCATAATTACGGCTATTGGGAATATTCAGAAGTTGACCGTTTATAGCCGGCACGGCCGCAACGTCGGCGCCAAACTTTTTATGCTGATATTCCAATTCCAGCATTGCCTGAGTTTTAGGGCTGATATTCCATTTTAGCGAAGGCGCGAAAAACACGCTGTCGTTGAAGACCAAGTCGCGAAAGGAATTGCTGTTTTCATACGAAAAAACCGTGCGATAAAGCAAGGTGTCGTCTTGGGTCAGCGGACCGGTGGCATCCAATACGGTTCGATATAGATCATAAGAACCGAACTGTTGGCTGGCGGAATAATAGGGCGTGGCTAACGGTTGCTTGGTGACGACATTGACCATGCCGCCCGGCTCGGCCAGGCCATATAAAATGGCTGCGGGGCCTTTCAGAACTTCTACACTTTCCACGTTAGCCATTTCACGCTGGGCCGAGCCCTGTTGCAACCTAAAGCCGTTACGAAAGAAGGTTTCCGAGGCAAAGCCCCTCAACGTGATTTGCTGATTGGCGACGTTGGCATTCCCCGTGCCGTAAGCAAAACTGCCGGTGGTCACGCCGCTGACGTTTTTCAAGGCCTGTCCCAGGTTGATGACCTGCTGATCCTTCAACACCTGTTTGGATATCACCTGCACGTTCAACGGCGTTTCCATGATCGGCGTGTCGGTCTTGGTGCCGCTGGTGGCGTTCGGCAGCACGTAATCTTCGTTATACGGATCTGTGGCGTCGAATTGAACGGTTTGGCCGACGACGTTGACCGAGGGCAGTGTATTCGCCGATTGCGGCTGATCGGGTTTCGTTGGGGCTTTTTCCAAAACCAGCGTGTTCCCGTTTTCCAGGCGATAACGTATCCCGCTGTTCTCCAGGATTTTTTGTAGCGCGGCGCTTGGCGTAAAACGCCCCTGAAGCGCGAGGCTGATTTTGCCGGCCACCAGTTCCGCATCGTAAAACAATTGCAAGCGGGTTTGGCGACTGAAAGCCTTGAGGGCCTCGCCCAGGGTTTGCGACGGCAGATCGAAGTCTTGCGGTCCCTGGCTGCTGGATTGGACCGGTTCGGCGGCGGCGGCCACGGGTAGCGAAGCGGGCAGCGCGGCGCACAATAGGCAAAATAGCGGCGATAGTGGTTTTTGAGTCATCGGTGTCGTTTCCTTTCGGTTAGCCTCGAAGTAGGCCTTCTTTTACACTGACGAAACGACGGGGGTAGGGTCGTAAAAATCCGCGGAATTTTTTTTGTGGGGAGGCTCAGTAAATCGCCGTTAGCCAAGCGCCCAAGCGAACCGTCCGAAGTTGCTGAGTGTTGGCAATGGTCTGGATCGCGGTTTCCAGGTCGTTGATATTGAAAACACCGCTGACTTTGCGTTGGGCGGCCGTCCGATTCATTAAAACCAGCTTGCCGGGCCGGTAGCGGTTCAGTTCCGCGATCACGTCGGTCAGCGACTTTGCGGTAAACACCAATTGGCCGTATCGCCAGGCGCGGGCGTCGTCGCCGACGCCATTCACCAGCGGAGCGGCACCGGTTTCATCGTCGAGATGTTGTTGTTGGCCAGGGTTTAATACGCCGACCAGGTGGTCGGCGTGCTCAATCTGTACGGTGCTTTCGAACACCGATACCGTGGTTTGCCCCGAGTCGCGGTAGACGCTGAAGTCGGTACCCAGCGCGGTGACGCGATCCGGACCGGTAACGACGGCGAAAGGCCGATGGCTGTCGTGGGCGACCCGACACTCGACTTCGCCGCGCAACAGTCGAATTTGCCTGCCTTGCGGGGTAAAGGCTATCGCTAGCGCGGTGTCGGCGTTCAGATACAGCGTACTGCCGTCGCTCAGTTGTACCGTTTTGGATTCGCCGGGCGCGGTCGCGAAGTCGGCTTGCAGCCGGTCCGGTAATCTGAAATGCCAACTCAGCAAGCCGACCGCCAGTAAAATCGCCGCCGCGTAGCGGAGTGCCGGCGCGCGAAAGGCTGTGGTCCGCGTCCGGACCGCGCTGCTGGCACTGCTCAGGCCTTGCCAATGTTTGCGCATCTCAAAAAATCGGGCGCGGTGTTCCGGCGACTGTTTGATCCAGGCCATGAAAGCACGGCGTTCGTGTTCGTCCATCCGGCTGGATTCTAGCCGGGCAACCCAGTGCGCGGCTTCGTTGGCGATGGCGTCGGCGTCGCTTGTTCGGTAAGCGGAATCGGCCACGTTCAAAAATCCTGCATGCGCTGTCTGCAGTACAGTAGCGCTTTCGCAATAGTTTTTTCGACCCAGCTTTTGGACTTACCGTAGCGCTTGGCGATTTGTTCCAGCGAGACACCTTGATAACGGTTCAGATAGACCACATCGGGAATCGGCGGCGGCAGTTGTTGTAATAGGCGCTCGTAGGTTTCCAACTGTTGCCGGTAATGCAGATCGGTTTCGTGGTCGAAGCCGGCGTCGGCGTTTTCCCAGATTTCCTCGCTGTCGTTAACCCAGTGGCCGCCCTCGCGCTGTCGGCGGCGATAATGATCGATCAATAAATTTCGCGCCAAGCGGTTCAGATAGGCGCCAGGCGTTTGAATCGCGCTCAGGTCGTCCATTTCCAGCAGCTTCAAATAGACCTCTTGCAATATCACCTCCATCGATTCGCGATCGGGGCAATGCCGCCGCAGATAGCGTTGCAAGTCCTGATAATGGTCGTCGTAGAGTTTACCGACTAGGGAGGGGTTGATTGAAACCGCGGCGGCGGTTTCGGTGGGCCATGTCAACGGTTCATCGATGGCGATGGTTTTATTCATGACGAGGTGTGTTCCTTAACCTGTTGGTCGGCGGCATGGTGGGGAATGTCGCCAACTTGAATGTAATAAAACTATGCCATCGATTGTTGGAAAAGGCTACCGGCGAAACGATGCGCGGGGCGGAATGCGGATATAGCCGTCCGTGATCTAACGGAGTTCAGTATTCGATTTTGATGGAACCCATAAACGAACGGGGCGTACCGAAGCTGACGTAACTGGTGTCATAACCCAGAGCCGAAGGGATGCGATAGGGCATGATGGAGCTGTAGTGGTATTTGTCCAGTAGATTGTTGACGTTGAATTGCCCGCTGATTTTGGATTTGCCGATGTTGCGGCTGTAGGCGGCCATCAAATCCACGGTTTCGTAACCCGGCACCTCCAGATCGGCGCCCGATGGATCGTTGGTTGCCTGATTGTCGCGCAAGGTGATGCCGCCACCGACTTTCAATCCTTGCCAGTCACCGTTCTTGAATTCGTAGGTATTCCAAAAGCTGGCGGTATTTCTTGGCACGCCGTGATAACGATCACCCTGGGCGGGGTAGGCATTGAAGGTTTTGGTGGTCACCACATCGGTATTGGCATAAGTCGCTATCACGTTCCAGCCGGGCAGGATTTTGCCTTGAATGTCCAACTCCGGCCCACGGCTGAGCACCGCGCCAGCCACCACGGAGAAGCCTTGATTGGGCCGCAGATTGTCGTCGGTAGCCACATTGGTTTTGGTCAGGTCATAGTAAGCCAGGGTGGCGCGTAAGCGCCCGCCAAAAAACTCGGTTTTCGCGCCCACCTCCCATTGTTCGGCTTCCGATGGGGGCACCGCTTGATTTGGCCAAACCTTACCCAGATTGGCGCCGAAGCTTTCGGAGTAATTGCTGTAATAGGCTGTTGATTTTATCTCCTCCGCAATCGGCATTGATTTGTTGAATCAGATGCGCGACTAATTCATAAAGCATTGTTCTGAATGATAAAACAGCAGAATCTTCAAATATTACATCGATCCCATGCGCGGCGCCGACATCACCCAATAAGAGCTGTTCAGTTACCGAACCCTGGAAGAACGGATTCCGAAAAAACATCCGCTCCGCAAGCCGCGCAAAGTGGTCGATCTGCTACTGTCCACATTCAACGATGAGTTCAACACGCTCTACGCCCGTCGCGGACAGGATCCCATTCCGCCGGAACGTTTGCTCCACACCCGCCTACAGCACGTCCTGTTTTCCATCCGTCCAGAACGGCAGTTGGCAGAGCATATCGATTTCAACCTGTTGTATCGCTGGTTCGTTGGCTTGACCATGGACGACGAAGTTTGGGACGACTCCACTTTCAGCGCCAACCGCGACCGCTTGCTGAACGAGCGCATCAGTCGCTTGTTTTTCGAACGAGTGCCGGCCTTGGCGGACTGGCAAAAATTGCTGTCCGACGACCATTTTTCCGTGGACGGTACGCTGATTCAGGTCTGGGCCTTGCTTAGAATTGAAGGTGGTTTCTGTTTTCGGGTCGTCAAGCTGCTTGCGGTTGTCGGCCGTAAACTTCGGGCTGTCTCGGATCGCAGACTAGTCCGGTTCTGTTGGTCATTTTGCGTCAGTGCATCAAGGAACACGGAATGCTCCACAATAGCGTGGCGGTGGCCGGTTCGGCGAACGTGATCTCCAAACGTATTAGCGAGGCTTTTTTGACGATTACGCTGGCGGGTGAGGTGCTTAGCAATTGGCCTACAACGTCGGAGTAATTCGGCTCATGTCCGACCAGCCACACGTCGTCGGTATCTTCGGCGAGAATGGTCAGCTCTCGAAGCAAGGTGTGAGTGTCGTTGTCGCCTGCTAGCCATGGCGCTGTATGCGGCATAGGGCAGCCGGTCAGATTCGCCTGCAGCAGTTTGGCGGTTTGTTGAGCCCTCGCCAGCGGGCTGGCGTAAAGTCTGCCGGGCAAGAGGCGGTTGCGGAGACAGAATCTAGCCAGGCGTTTGGCTTGTTTCTCCCCCTTTTCGGTTAGATGGCGGTCGGCGTCGGCGATGCCGATACGTTGCGGCTCGGCGTCGGCGTGTCTAAGCAAGGTGATGATCATAGTGCTCTAGTTATCTGGAGGTTAGGGGCGCAACGGCTAGCGGTGCGATATTGGGTAATCTTGACTAAATTACTGGGTATAGCCATAATCCGTTACCTATTTTGTAGTCACTGAAGAGTCTAAATTATGGCTGATGCGATTGTATTTACCGATAATGCCGCGCGGAAGGTTGCCGGCCTGATCCAGGAAGAGGGTAACGATAACCTTAAGTTGCGGGTCTATATCTCCGGCGGCGGCTGTTCGGGGTTTCAATACGGCTTCACGTTTGACGAGGACATCAACGACGACGATACCCAAATCGAGAAGGACGGCGTCACGGTGTTGATCGACTCGATGAGTATCCAGTATTTGCAAGGCGCCGAGATCGATTACAAAGAAGATTTGTCCGGCGCGCAATTTGTCATTCGGAACCCCAACGCGACGACCACTTGCGGTTGCGGATCGTCGTTTTCCGCTTAACGCTTATTGCCCGGATAAATTCCGCCCAGCGTTACCGGCGTTTTCGCGCCGGTAACGCTGGGTAAATTCCCTGCTTGGTTTTGTAAGGTTCGTTTCGCCAGCCAAGCGAAAGCCATCGCTTCGACACAATCCGGGTCGATGCCGAATCTCGCGGTCGATTCGACCGGTACGTTTAACGCTTTTTCCAACAAGCCTATCAAGTGGCCGTTATGCGCTCCGCCGCCGCACACCAGCACTTGTCTCGTTTCGGCTGCCCAAGCGAGGATTGCGGCGGCAATCGAGTCGGCGGTGAATTGACAGAGCGTGGCCTGCACGTCTTGCGGCGGTAAGTCGCCGAATGGTTGGAGTTTTTCCGTTAGCCAAGCGCTAGAGAAGTATTCCTTCCCAGTGCTTTTTGGGGGGGGCGAGCGGAAATATCGATCATCCAACAAGGCGGCGAGTAAACCGGCGTGAACATTGCCCGTCGCGGCCCACGCGCCGTCGGCGTCGTAGGCTTGTTGGCGTTGCCGCTGACACCACCAGTCCATTAGGCCGTTGCCGGGGCCGGTGTCGAAACCGATAACCGGCTGATCGTTTAAAACTGTGATGTTGGCGATGCCGCCGATATTAACGATTACTCGCGTTTGCGTCGAGTCGCCGAACACCGCGCTATGAAATGCCGGTACTAACGGTGCGCCCTGACCGCCGGCGGCGATGTCGCGGCGGCGTAAATCGGCTACGGTTGTGATGCCGGTGCATTCCGCGATCACATTGGGATCGCCGATTTGCAGTGTAAATGGGAAAGGCGGTTCCGGCGCATGGTAAATCGTCTGGCCGTGGCTGCCGATTGCGTTGACTCTGCTGGCGTCTATGTTGGCTTTCGCCAGCAAGGCGGTTGCCGCGTCCCCAAATAATATGCCGAGTCTGCAGTCCAGTTCGCCGTATTCTTTTAAATGCACCGCTTGATTGGGCTGGCTAATCCGGTAAATGGCGCTGCGGAGTTCTTCGCCGAAGGGTTGATAGTGAAACGCGATCAGACGGATGGCGCCGTCGCTGAAATCGACCAGCGCGGCGTCGATGCCGTCGACGCTGGTTCCGGAGATCAAGCCGACATATAGATCGGGCATAGGCTTAATTTTGGGCGAACTGAGCTTCGCCTTTCGCTTGTTTGAGTTGGGCAAGCAAGGGTTGGGTTTGCGCCTTGAATTTGGCGAGTACCGTAGCGTCCATGGGAAGGGAATGAGGTAGTTTGACGGTTAGAGGATTGACGTGTTCACCGTTGATCCTGAATTCGTAGTGCAAATGTGGGCCGGTCGCTAAACCGGTACTGCCGACATAGCCGATAACCTCGCCCTGTTTCACGGAACCGCCGGTTTTTAAACCGGACTTAAAGCCGGACAGATGGGCGTATAGGGTTGAATATTTTTGGCCGTGTTCGATTTCCACCACATTGCCGTAGCCGTTCTTGCCGCCTTTGAAAATGATTTTGCCGTCCCCGGTGCTCTTAATCGGCGTGCCGGTCGCGGCCGAATAATCGACGCCTTTGTGGGCGCGTATCGTGTTCAGGATGGGATGTTTGCGGTGCAAATCGAAGTGCGAGCTGATTTTGGCGAAATCCATCGGCGTTTGTAGGAAGGCTTTACGCAGACTGTTGCCTTCGGGGGTGTAGTAACCGGTGTTGCCTTGGTTGTCCTCGAAGCGTACCGCCGTATAGACCTTGCCCTGGTTGACGAATTCGACCGAGAGAATGTCGCCGCTGTCGAATTCCTTGCCGTCGACGAAGAGTTTTTCGTAAACCACGGTAAATTGATCGCCCTCCCGTAAATTCAGCGCGAAATCGATATCCCAGGCGAAAATGTCGGCCAGTTTTAAAATCAGTTTCTCAGGCAGCCCGGCGCGGGTGCCGTCTTCAAATAATGATGCGTGGATAGTCGCCTTGGCACTGGCGAGTTGGTAATCGACTTTTTTGCTGAGCAGTTCGACATCGAACTCGTCGTCGTGTCGAGTCGCAATCAGCGTTTCGAAGGGGGTTTTTGCATAGGTGAGTCGTTCCAGTTCGCCATCGGCGTTTAGGGTGGCCACCACGTCGTTACCGGGGGCAACATCGGCGAATTGTTTGCCTGTGGCGTTGGCATGGACGATTTTATGCAGGTCTTCGCGGCTTAAGTTCAAGTCGGAGAAAATAGATGACAAGCTTTCGCCGGATCGGACGGTATGTTCAAGTTCTTCCGTGACGTCCAAAGGCTGCTCGGGAGCCGGCTCGACGTAATTCGTATACTGGTTGATTTTTGCGGAGATCAGGGCTTCTTGTTCAAGCGTCCTTTTATCTTCGAAGGTTCTATGCGGTATTAATCCGTAACTTGCGCCGGCGGCAACAACGGTGTAGGCGCCGAGTAGCGCCGACTTGAGTATTCTGTTCTGCACAGTAATCACTTTTCATTGTTTGTCGAGCGTCTCATTGTAGGCAATTTCGTCGTTAACTGCCATAAACGGGCATTTTTTATCCTCACGTACAATTGCATCATATAATGCGCCCCCAAACTTTAAGGTTACCGGGAGGGGAAATTGTTGCAGGAAACTTTGGCTCAACTGCGTTACGGCGCTGACGAAATTTTGCTGGAAGCGGATTTGCTGAAAAAATTAGAAGAGGGTCGGCCGTTAACGATCAAGGCTGGATTCGACCCCACCGCACCGGATTTACATCTTGGTCACACCGTACTGATCAACAAGCTCAAACAGTTCCAGGATATCGGGCATAAGGTGCAATTCTTGATCGGCGATTTTACCGCGATGATCGGCGATCCTACCGGCAAGAACGTTACGCGGAAGCCGTTAAGTCGGGAAGAGGTGGTGGAGAACGCCAAGACTTACCAAGCCCAAGTTTTCAAAATTCTCGATCCCGAAAAAACCGAAGTCAAGTTCAACTCTTCCTGGATGGGTGCGATGACCAGTGCCGAGTTGATCCAGTTGGCGGCCAAGCATACCGTAGCTCGAATGCTGGAGCGGGACGACTTCAGTAAGCGCTACAAAAGTGGTCAAGCGATTGCTATCCATGAATTCCTTTACCCGTTGATTCAAGGTTACGATTCCGTCGTCATGAAGGCGGATGTCGAGTTGGGAGGAACTGACCAAAAATTTAACCTGTTGGTAGGGCGCCAGTTGCAGGAAATATATGGTCAAAAGCCGCAGGTGGTGTTGACAATGCCTATTTTGGAGGGCTTGGACGGCGTTCAGAAAATGTCCAAATCGCTCAATAACTATATCGGCATAGCGGATACGGCGGATGACATGTTTGGTAAGTTGATGTCGATTTCCGACGATTTGATGTGGCGTTATTTCAAACTTTTGAGTTTTCGGCCGATGGCGGAAATCGAATCACGACGGCAAGCCTGCGCCACCGGTGAGAATCCGCGTAATCACAAAGTCGCGCTGGCCCAGGAAATCGTCGAAAGGTTTCATGGGGCGGCGGCGGCGGTCTCCGCATTGGAAGCTTTCGAAGCCCGGTTTCAACGCGGCGCGCTGCCTGATGATATCCAGTCCGTGGGGTTGAAGGTCGATGCGGCTGGGATTCCAGTTGCCAATTTGTTGAAAAACGCCGGGTTGGTCGATAGCACTTCGGAAGCGATGCGTCTGATCAAGCAAGGCGCCGTGAAAATCGATGGAGAAAAAATAGAAGACGTTAAAGCCGTTATCCCGGTCGACACCAACCATGTCTACCAGGTTGGTAAGCGTAAGTTTGCTCGCGTCGAAATAACGCTTGACGC